>CAYPKX010000059.1:0-18618 GCA_964411395.1 uncultured Eubacteriales bacterium
GTTCGGGTATGAGGCGTTCGTAGGCCGCGTCGGCGTGCAGCGTGTCGTGTCCGCCCGTTTCGCAACGCACGGCGATCTCACGCGGCCAGGCCGTTACGAGCACGTCTTCCTCGCAGTACTTCCATACGGGCTGTCCAGCGGAGCGGGAGACGGGCGGGAGCTTTTCACTCCGAGGAAGAAAAAAAGGCCGGGAATCCTTCTTCCGTAGAAGGAAAAATCATCAGCCAGCATTTGCGGGCCGAGAGGCTGGACCGTCCGGTCTCCGGCGGAGCTGTTGAGGGCGGGGAGCAAGGAAGCGTAAAGCTCCGGATGATTGGAAACGGCCGGAATGGATTGCCGAAAGGCCAGGGTGTAATCTCCGCCGAAGGCCTGCGTCGTCCCCTTCACGGCGGCTTCCATCAGCCGCTGAACCTTGCGGCGGGTGCCGTCGTTCATCGTGCGAAGGATGCCCTCCAAGCGGACGCGATCGGCGACCAGATCGGATTTTATCCCCCCCTCGATTCGTCCGATTGTGAGCGAAGCCGGGTCGGTGGGTTCGACGGACCGGCTGATGATGGACTGGACGGCGTTGATGGCTTGCGCGGCCAGGACGATGGCGTCGACGCCGTCCTGGGGCTGGGAGGCCTGGGCCGACTTTCCCTTGATGATGATTTCGAAAGCGTCTGAAGCGGCCAGGATCGGCCCGGGCGCCGAATAGATCTGGCCCAGCGTTTCGGGCCAGACGTGAAAGCCGAGAATCAAATTGACCGGCGGCGCATCGAGGACGCCCTCCTTGATCATCCGGGAGGCGCCGCTTTCCGAATCCGGATCATCGGGATCGGCTCCGGGCTGGAAGATGAACTTGACGCCGCCTTTCATCTGGTCCCGGAGATTGTGGAGAACGTAAGCCGTTCCCAGGGCGATGGCCACATGGAGGTCATGACCGTGAGCGTGCATGACGCCGCCGTTGACCGACTTGAAAGGAACGTCGGCCAGCTCCTGGATCGGGACGGCGTCCATTTCGGCCCGCAGCCCGATGATCGGCCCGGGGAGGGCGCCTCGCAGTATGCCGACGACGCCGCTTCCGGCGACATTGGTTTTGACGTCGAATCCGAGAGCGGCCAACCGGGCGGCGACGATTTTCGCCGTCTCCTGTTCCCGCCCGGGAAGCGGCGGATCCATGTGGATCAACCGCCGGATTTTGATCATTTCGGTCCGGATTTTTTCAATTTCCCGGTCGATATCCGCGGCCGTCTTCTTGTCGACGGCGGAAAGGGAAGGTGAGGGGCAAAGAAAAGCAAATAAAAGAGTTACTATCGGTAAAAACGCGCGCAAGTCCACGCCTCATGTTAACCTTCGGCGGCGGGAAAGTCAAATTTCGGCGCGAAGCGACTTGCCGGCGAATCGGAAGCATCCCCTCGCCTCGAATACCTCCCTCTGCAATGTGTCGTCCAGGAGGAATTCTCGGCAAGGGATTGAATCCGATATCTCCTCCCGCTATCCGCCGCGTCGAAAGAATGATCTGTTCCGGCCGCAAGTTAACCTCAAAGTTTCGATTATGACGCGCGTTTTTTCCGAGGGGAAAGGGAGAAGGGAGCTGTGGAAGATTCGTATAAATCCGTTTAGACCGATACTCGAGTTGAATCAGTCCGGGGGCTCTGATAATCTTGGAGGGAAGAAAAGAGCATGAGCGAAAGACACTTTCTCTACACAGATTCGCCCCTGGGGATGATCGAGCTCCGGGAAAACGGCGGCTGTTTAACGGATCTGAACTTTCGGCAAAAGCCGGCCGATTTCCCAATGCCGATAACGCCGGTCTTATCCGCCTGCGCGACCCAGCTGGAGGAATATTTCGCCGGGAAACGAACCGCATTCGACCTCCCGCTGGCCCCGGAAGGGACGATCTTTCAGCGCGAGGTATGGGACATCCTCCTGACGATTCCGTTCGGCCGGACGATGTCCTATGGGGAAATCGCCCGGAAGATCGGCCGACCTTCGGCCGTTCGGGCGGTCGGCGCAGCCAATGGAGCCAATCCTGTTTCGATCATCGTTCCCTGTCACCGGATCATCGGGGCGGACGGATCGCTGACCGGTTACGGCGGAGGATTAGGGCGGAAGAAATGGCTCCTGGAACACGAACGAAGATGCTCCCGAGAGTCGGGAGCCGCCATCGGCCCGCTTTTTACCTGACCGGCTTCATCGTCGGGTCGAGATGACCGCGAAGGCAGGGCCAGGCCGAAACCCTTCGGGCTTTTCGATCAAGACGGGCGGATGTATTTTTGAAACGCGCCCACTCCGGCATAGACAGCTTTCGTTCCCAGCTCGGCTTCGATTTCCATCAGCCGGTTGTACTTGGCCACCCGTTCGCTCCGGCAGACCGAGCCTGTTTTGATCTGGCCGGCTTTGAGGGCGACGGCCAGATCGGCGATGAACGTATTTTCGGTTTCGCCGGAACGGTGGGAAATGACCGTGGTGTAATCGCGGTGATGAGCGAAATCCACGGCTTCAATCGTTTCGCTCAAGCTTCCGATCTGGTTGAGCTTGATGAGAATCGAATTCGCCACCCCCCGGGCCACCCCGTCTTTCAACCGGGTCAGGTTCGTGACGAAGATATCGTCGCCGACGATTTGGATTTTCTCTCCGAGCCTTTTGGTCATCAAGGCCCATCCCTCCCAGTCGTCTTCGGCCAGGCCGTCTTCGATCGAGACGATGGGGTACTTGCGGAGCCAGTCTTCGTAGAAGGCAATTAATTCGGCCGATGTCCGGACCGTTCTGTCGGATTTTTTGAAAACGTATTTCCCGTCCTCGAAAAATTCCGAGGCGGCGCAGTCCAGTCCCAGCCAGATGTCTTTTCCCGGCTGATAGCCGGCCTTCTCGATGCTTTCGATGATGCAGTCCAGGGCTTCTTCGTTGGACCCGAGGTTCGGAGCGACGCCGCCCTCGTCGCCGACGGCGACGCCATAGCCCTTCTTCTTCAGGATTTTCTTGAGGTGCTGGAAGATTTCGGCGGCCGCCCGGATGGCTTCGGCGAAGGTCGGCCGCCCGGCCGGGACGATCATGAATTCCTGCAGGTCGACGGAGTTATCGGCATGGGCCCCGCCGTTGAGGATGTTGATCATCGGGACGGGGATCGTGAAACGGTCCGCGTCCCGGAGCGACCGGTAAAGGGGCCGCTTCTGGGCGGCCGCGGCCGCTTCAGCGGCGGCCATGGAAACGGACAGGATGGCATTGGCGCCCAGCCGCGATTTGGCCGGCGTGCCGTCCAGCCCGAGCAGGCGCCTTTCGAGTCCGTCCCGGTCGAGGGCGTCCATTCCGATGACGGCCGGCGCGATGATCTCATTGACGTTCGCTACGGCTTTGAGAACGCCTTTTCCCAGATAGCGGGCGGGGTCGTTGTCGCGGAGCTCGAGGGCTTCATGAGTTCCGGTCGAGGCTCCGGAAGGGACGAAAGCCGTCCCGACGGTTCCTCCTTCGAGGATGATCCGGGCGGCGACGGTCGGGTTGCCGCGCGAATCCAGAATTTCACGGGCTTTCAACGAGGCGATACGGGTGGCGGACATGGGACAATCCTTTATGCGTGAAGATGAATAAGGCGTCGAGCCGATCGGTCAGTCTTTAGCGAAATCACCCTTCTTCTTGTCGACGAATTCTTTGATGACCCCGATACCTTCCTGGGTTTTTTCCCGGACGGCGCGAAAGCCTTTTTCGGCTTCGTGGGCCATTTTTTCGATGCCTTCCTTGGCTTTTTCCGTCCCCTTGCTGATTTCATCGCCGATTTTTTTCCGCGTTTCCTTGCCCGAGGCGGGGGCCAGCAGGATTCCGGCGACGAAGCCGGCCGCGGCTCCGATCAGAAAGGACACGGCGACTTCGACAACACAGCTCTGTCCTTCCTTTGACATGGGCTCTCTCCTTTTTTCTTTTGCCGACCTGCCGCCAGAGGAACCGGGCGACGGGGAGGATGAGGGGAAGATATTTGGACGACGGCCGCACGAACTTGGACGTGATCAGGGAGGAGGCCTCGGCGACATTGACCGCGGCTCGTTTGGAGGCGGCAATGGTCTTCGCCAGCTCCTCCACCTGGTCCTTGACCACGAGGTCGAGTTCCTTCAGATGACGGGCCAGCTCGGCGAATTCGGCCAGGGCCTTCGCTCCTTCGGCCGCCGTTCTCCGAAGCTGAACAAACAGGCGGATAAGGTACACGATCGCCACAACGAAAGCGATCGTCAAGACGAGAAACAACGCCTGGTTGAGAGTCAGGGTCATGGTAGGGACAAAATAAAGGAAAAAAGGGGGTTTGTCAACGAAAGGGGGACGGTTGATCAGCGGTTAAAAAGGTAAAAAAGTCCATTTCAGGGATCGGGATTGAAACTTCTCCTCGAATTATCGAACGAGGGCTCCGAAAATCAACCCTGTTATCGTCGCCATGACGACGACGAGGGAGACGTAAACCAGGGTTTTTTTCGCCCCCATGATTTTCCCGATGACGATCATGCTCGGAAGGGAGAGGGCGGGGCCGGCGAGGAGCAGGGCCAGGGCCGGCCCCTGTCCCATGCCCGAGCCGATAAGTCCCTGAAGGATGGGGACTTCGGTCAGGGTGGCGAAGTACATCAGGGCTCCGGAGACCGAGGCGAACAGGTTGGCGAGAAAGCCGTTTCCGCCGACCAGGCCGGCGATCGCCGGGCTGGGGATGAGGCCTTCGTGTCCGGGCCGCCCTAAAAGAAACCCGGCGACCATGACTCCCCCTAAAAGAAGGGGCAGGATCTGCTTGGCGAACGTCCAGGTCGAGGACAGCCATTCCTTGAGCTCGTCTTTTTTGAACCAGGAGGCCGTCATCCAGACCAAGGCTATGGCGAAGCCCGCGGACAGAATCCATTTCAGCCGGTAAAGAAAATACCAGACCTTGACGTTGGGATCGCTTTTGGCCCAATTCAGGAAAACCAGGATTCCGATCATCGCCCCGATGTGAAGGGCCGTTTTCCAGAGCGGGCGTTCTTCTTCGCTCCCGTTTTCCGGGCCGAAGCCGGCTTCCTCAACGGTTTTCTCCATTTTTCTTTGGAAGATGAAATGCATGAGGAGGCCGATGATGACCGAAAAAACAACAGCCCCGATGATCCGGGCCAGGCCGAGTTGCCAGCCAAGAATCCGGGCGGTCATGACGAGGGCCAGGACGTTGATGGCCGGACCGGAATAGAGAAATGCCGCGGCCGGGCCCAGCCCCGCGCCACGGGTATAGATGCCGGCGAAAAGCGGGAGGACCGTGCAGGAACAGACGGCCAAAATGGTTCCTGAGACCGAGGCGACCGAGTAGGCGACGAATTTATTGGCCTTGGGCCCCAAATACCGGATCACCGATTCCTTCTTGACGAAGACGGAGATCGCTCCGGCGATGAAAAATGCCGGAACGAGACAGAACAGAACATGCATTCGAGCGTATTCCTGAAGCATCATGAACGCCTCGTTGAACGCGTTCCGGACGGACGAGTGGCCGAAGGGAATGAAATACGCCGCCAGGAATACGGCCAGAAGAACGGCGAATATTTTCAATTCTTTCATCGAGAAACTCCTTTTTTGCTCACGGGCACTGGATGATTCCCTGGGCCCAGAGACACCCCCCGCAAGCCGGGAACGTGTTGCCAAGACAGTCTTCTTCGTTCGATTCCAGCAGGTTGCACCCTCCGCAGATATGACACGGGGCGAAATCGAACTTCCGGACTTTTTCCCGGAAATTCCGGTAATCCCGGGAACGCCAGATTCCCGCAAGTTTTTTCCGGCCGATATCACCGAAACCGTGCGGTTTGATATTCCGTTCGTATCCGTATAAAAAGGTCGTATAACCGTGGAGAAGACCCAGGCAGGGGGCGACCTGCCCGTCCCAGCGGATGAAGGCCGTCCGGCCTTCGATGAAACGGCAGTGGTTTGTTTCGGCGAAAATCGGATTACCCATCAAATTGAGGTTCTCGTATCCTCGGAGAAGCCGGAGGATTGTATCCCGCGTGTCCGAGGTGACGTCCATCCTTGGAAGCGTGATTTCCGTTTTGGCGGCCGACGAAAAAGTCGCAGTCGACAAGGTCAGGGCGCAGAGCATCTCTCTTTCCATGTCCGCCGAATAAGGCAGGATGTTGCTGACCAGGACTTTTTCCGCTCCGACTTCCCGGGCCAGATCGTCCAGGCATTGGAGATCGGCGACGTTCCGGCGCATGACGACGAACGAGATCCCGATCCGGACCTTGTGCCGGCTGCGAACGTTTCCGGCTTGAAGGGTTTTTAGGGCGGCGACGATCGGGCCGAATTTCGCTCCCCGGCGGATGTCCTCGAAACCCTTTTCCCCGGCGGAATCGAAAGACGCCCAGAGCATATCCAGGCCGGCCCGCCGGAGGCCGTCGATCATCGGGCCGTCCAGGAGCGTGCCGTTGGTGGTGATTTCGGTCCGCAGCCCGAGGCTCTTCACCGCCCGGATCATCCGGAGGATGTCCGGGTGGGCGGTCGGCTCGCCGAATCCGGCGAACATCACCGATTCCAAGTGGGGAAAATCCTTTATTTGGGAGACCAGCCTCTCGAAATGAGGGCGGGACATATCGCCCATCGGCTCTTTCCAGGTGTTTCGAATGCAGGTCCGGCAGGCCAGGTTGCAGCGGGAGGTGGGTTCGATATAAAGACGGGACAAGCTGTGGATGTTCGGCTTGATTTGAAGATAGCCGTCGCGGAGCCGGATTTCCAATCGGGCGCCGGGAGCGGCCCCGAGCTTCTTGACGAGGCCGGCCGGCAGGTCGAGGCGGCCTTTGAGGCCGAGCTTAAAAAACCGGCGGGGAGGGGCCGGATCCATCGTCGGATTTGGAGACAGTCCCGCGGCGGTCTCCCGGTTGCGTCCGCCTTCTCCCATGCTGGCCAGGCTAAGCCGCCGTTTTTCCGGCGAAGTATTTTTTCTGGAAACGAAGGGCGACATTGACCAAGGCGATCATGACCGGCACTTCGATCAGCGGCCCGATGACGGCGGCGAAGGCCTCTCCGGAATTGATCCCGAAGACGGCCACGGCCACGGCGATGGCCAGCTCGAAGTTGTTGCTGGCCGCGGTAAACGACAGCGTCGCCGTTTTCGAATAATCCGCTCCGACTTTCCGCCCCATGAAAAACGAGACGAGGAACATGATCAGGAAGTAGAGAACCAGTGGAACGGCGATCCGGAGGACGTCGAGCGGGATTTTGACGATGTATTCGCCTTTGAGCGAGAACATGACGACAATGGTAAAGAGGAGGGCGATCAGCGTGATCGGACTGATTTTGGGGATGAATTTCGTCTCGTACCAGGTCTTGCCCTTGAGCTTCAGCATCGTGAACCGGGTGATGATCCCGGCCAGAAAAGGGATGCCGAGATAAATGAAGACGCTCTTGGCGATTTCCCCGATGGTGATGTCGACCTCCGGTCCTTTCAAGCCGATCCAGCCGGGAAGGACGGTGATAAAAACATAGGCATAGATGGAAAAAAACAGCACCTGGAAGATGGAATTGAAGGCGACCAGGCCGGCGGCGTATTCCGTGTCGCCCTTGGCCAGCTCGTTCCAGACGATGACCATGGCGATACAACGGGCCAGGCCGATGAGAATCAGGCCGTACATGTAATGGGGATAAGCCCGGAGGAAGATCACGGCCAAAGCAAACATCAGGAGGGGCCCAATGATCCAGTTCTGAATCAGCGAGAGGGACAGGACCTTGACGTTTCGGAAGACGTCGCCGAGCTCCTCGTATTTCACCTTGGCCAACGGCGGATACATCATTAAAATCAGCCCGACGGCGATCGGGATATTTGTCGTCCCGGATTGAAAGCGATTGATGAACCCGACTACCGCCGGGACGAGATAACCGAGTCCAACGCCGACGGCCATGGCCGCAAAGATCCAGATCGTCAGGTAACGATCCAGGAACGAAAGCCGCTTCGGGGAAGGATCGCTCATCGTTGTCTCCTTATCGGTTTCATCGGACGAGAAGATAAATCCCGACCAGAATAATGACGGCCCCAGCCGCTTTTTGAAGCCAGCCGCTCGTTTTCTTCAGTCCCTTTGATTCGATCATCTTTTTCGCCGCTCCCATGGACGTCCCGGCGACGAGAATCAGGAGGGAATGACCGAGGGCATAGATGAAGAGAAGGAGGCCGCCGAAGGCGACGTTTCCCTTCTCGGCGACAAAAGCAAGGAGAACGGCCAAGATGGGCACGGCGCAGGGCGTTGAAACAAGACCGAACAGGAGCCCGAGGAGAAATGCGCCAAGAGGTCCTCGGCCTTTAAACCGGTTCATTCCGGGAAACGAGAAATTGAAGTGGAAAAGCCCGAGAAGGTTTGCGCCCATAATAAGACAGATCAAGGCCAGGGCGTACGTCCAAAACCGGCCGACGTCACCGAACATCCGGCCTAAAAGGGCCGAAACGATCCCCAGGGCGGTGAATGTCGCGGCCAGGCCGAGGACGAAAAACAGGGAAAAGAAAAACGTTCGTTTTATTCCGCCCGATTCACTCCGTCCAGCGACGAGCCCGATCATCAGGGGAATCATGGCCAGGACGCAGGGATTCAGGGCGGTCATCACTCCGCCGAGAAAGACCGCGGGCAGGGCCAGCCAAGGCGCATTCTGGAGGAGCAGGCCGATATCGCCGAACAACGTGTTCATCGCCCGGTTTTGTCCTCAGCGGACTCCCTGTTCCTTCAGAAAGGCGACCAGCTCGTCCTTGGGGAACAGGCCGACATGGCGGGAGATCTCTTTCCCGTTCTTATCGATGAAAACCTGGGTTGGAATGAGCTGGATGCCGTATTTCCGCCCGGGTTCTGGATTTTTCCAGACGTCGTAAAAGATCACCTGGACCTGGTCTTTGTATTCGGCGGCGATTTCTTTCATGATCGGCTGCATCGCCTTGCAGGGGATACACTTGTCCGCGCCCAGTTCGATGAACGTGACCAGGTGCTTGGAAAAGTCGATATCCAGGCGGTTCGTGACGATGACCAGGCTTTCCGCGACGGCCGGATTTTGGGTTTGGACCGCCGGCGGATTCGAGACGGCCGCGGGGGGGGTGTCTCTTTGGGCCGCGCTCGGGCCGCATCCGGCGGATATCAGGACCAAGGCCGAAAGAGCGGTCAGGGTTATGATGGACAAAGGCCGGCCGGTCGTGACGGAGTATCTCCCGGTGATCATTTGCTTGCGGCTTCCGAGATCCATTTTTTTATCTCGTCGACCGAGGGAATACGCCCGGCAGCCTTGACCGAGCCGTCGATGACAAGCCCGGGAGTGGCCATGATTTTAAAGACCATGATTTTTTGGATGTCGTCGACTTTCTCCACTTCTTCCGCCAGCCCCATTTCGGACAGAGCTTTGCGGACGCGCTGTTCCAGGTCGCGGCACCGGGCGCAGCCCATCCCCAGAACTTTGATCTCCATGATGATCTCCTTACGGATTTTTTCCGGCCGGCCGCCTTCCCGCCGAGACCGGCTTTCGGTCGGCTCCCGGTTTCGGACATCCGAGCGGGGTACCCCTTTTCTTGCGTATCCCTTCCTTCAGGCAGGCGGAGAGGCGCCGGCGGTCCGCCTGCTCCGTGCCGGTCGATTCCCGGTCCTCCCCGAAGAGGGCGAGGAGCGGGGCGATCGTCGCCCGGATGCTCTCCGGAAGATGATAGATGATCCACTGGCCGTCGCGGGTGTCCTCGACCAGCCCGGCATCCCGGAGGATCCGGAGCTGATGGGAGATGCGCGATTGGGCCATGTCCAGGACGAACATGAGTTCGCAGACGCACAGGTCCCGCCGGAGAAGCAGCCGGACGATCCGCAACCGGGTCGGGTCGGCCAGGGATCTGAACACGCGGAGAATGTCGGGCATGAGGCGTCCTCTTTTCTTGACGCATCATTATATGATAATGTCTTCATGTAATCAAGGGCGGCTCGGCGGTTGCGGCGGTTCCCGAATTGCGCCGTCCTCCTGGCGAATGGGATTGCGACGTACTTGTATTTGATGGGCGGTCCCTTGGCCGAAAGGCCGGGAACGTTTCGTTTGATTTTCAAACGGTGTAACGATGAGAATATCCCTCGGCGCGGAAAGGAAGGATTAAAGTGAACGTTTTTCGTTTGAATGGCCCGTCCGTTCCGGGTTCGACAAGGCCGGACGTTGAAGTTCTGTTGGACGAGGGCCGGGTAAAGATCCGACGAATCGATTTGGCCGCCGGGGTCGGAATCCCTCCGTGTAAAATGCAGGAAGACGTCGTTTTTATCGTTCTTTCAGGACGGGTTGTCTTCGCCTCCGAATCCTCGACCGAAACGGTTGATGCGCCGGGAGCCGTCTATCTTCCGGGGGGAGACGCAACGCGGAGCATGAAAGCGGATCAACCGGCTCGGGTTCTGGCAATTCTCTGTCGAACCCCGGGCGTTGAGGGCTCCGCCGTATGATCTATCTGGCGGCCTTTACCGGAGCGGCCCTTCTGGCCTCGCTTATCGCGGATCGCCGAAGGACTTGGGCAGGGATTCTTTTCGGGATGCGAATGTTCCTGAAAATACTCCCGCCCCTCGTCTTCATGGTGGCCGCCGTGGGATTGGTTCTCACTGCGCTTAATCCTCGGTTCCTCGAATCCTTATTCGGAGGCAAAGGCGTTGTCCCCTTCCTCGCCGGATTGGCGGTGGGGGCCGTCGCTCTCATTCCGGGATTCATCGCCTTTCCTCTGGCCGGACTCCTCAGATCGCACGGGGTTTCCACCGCGGTCCTGGCCGCTTTTGTCACGAGCCTTCTCATGGTGGGCGTGGTTACGCTTCCCTTAGAAATCCGGTTTTTCGGCCGGAAGGCGGCGCTGTGGCGGAACTTTTTATCGCTCGTCTTGGCTGCCGTCGTCGCCCTGGCGATGTCCCTGGTGTTGACATGAAGGCCGAAAAGTCCGGAAGGCGTCTCCAATCGGTTTTGCCGTGGGTTGCCGGCGCTTCCGTCATTTTTTTGTGGGGAGTATCCCGTCTTTGGCCCGCATTCTCTTTTGGCGATCGCGTCGCTCGTACCAGCTTGGGGATGATCCGGGAAATGGCCGGAATCCTTCCGGTGATGTTCATCCTGGTCGGGCTTTTTGAAGTCTGGATGCCGCGGAAGTCCATCGAGCGCTATTTAGGACGCGAAGCCGGGTGGAAGGCCGTTCCTTGGCTGATCCTTTTGGCGACGGTGCAAGCCGGACCGCTCTACGGCGCTTTCCCGGTCGCGATCGGCTTGGCGCGGAAAGGATGTTCGACCCGCAATGTGTTTATTTATTTGGGGGCGTTTTCGTCGTTGAAAATCCCGCTCCTGACCTTTGAAGTCGGATTCCTCGGTTGGCCGTTTTCCCTGGCCCGCGTTCTGATCTCCCTCCCGGCTTTCATTCTCGTCGGCGTTTTAGTGGACCGCCTTGTTCCCGGATGGACTCCGGCGGAGTTTGAAGCCGCGAGTGGGAATAAGGCTCCTCTGCCGCATATCAAGCACAATAAAAAAGGTCAATCCTGATAAAAAAAGACCATGCTTTTCTTTTGCACCGCCAACAGCGCTCGGTCCCAAATGGCCGAGGCTTTGATCAACCGAATCAAGGAGACGCCTCATGAGGCCGAAAACCGTCCCGCGCGAAAAGATCCCCTGGTTTCCCGTTATCGATATGGGCCGATGCAATGGTTGCGGCGTCTGTCTGGAATTCTGTCCCCAGGGCGTGTATGCCAGGCCTGAAGGCGCTTCGGCCGTTCTCGTTCAGAATCCATTTTCATGCGTTGTCGGATGCAATAACTGCGAAATGCGCTGTCCCGAACGGGCGATCTCTTTTCCCGATCTTGAAAAGATTACGGAGATCATCCGGAAGCTTCGGGAAGAAAACGCCTGCTCGATATTAAAGGATGGGCCCTCCCTCATCCGCAGCAGGGGCATTTCTTGTCTTTCGGCGATTTCGGATCCTTCTCGTTTTCTTTTTTCCCTTCCGGTATTTCCTCGATGACGAAGCTGCCGCAACAGGGGCTCTTTTTGGGCTTTGCCCCGCCCGTCAGCCGCGAAAAGATTCCCTTTTTCTTCTTTTCATTTTCCATGATAAGTCTTCTCCTTATAAATATGACAATAAAATATTCTCATGATCTCAGGTCAAGAGATTGAAAATCAAGCCGGAGAGCACGGCCGAAATAAAAACGATGAAGATGAAAGCCACGATGATTTTTTTCTTAAATATCCCGGCCAACATGGTCAGTTCCGGAATCGCGATTCCCGCTCCGCTGATGATCAGGGCGATAACGGCGCCGAGGCTCGCCCCCTTGTTCATCAGCGCGAGCCCGATGGGGATCGCGGATTCGACTCGGAGGTATAACGGCATGCCGATCAACGCGACGATAACCACGGTCAAGGGATGATTAGATCCGGCGACTCTGGCCAGGAGATCTTCAGGAAGATAACCGTAGATAGCCGCCCCGATTCCAACCCCGATAATCATGTAGATAAAGACAGATTTGAAATCTCGCCAGGCATTGAGAAAGGCTTCTTTTAGCCGACCCTTGAATTCCAGGGGGAAGGCCGAATCCGTTTCCGGCCCGACGTTCTTCAATCGGACATTTTTCACCTGATCGGACCAACCCAATTTCTCAAGAATAACCCCGAAAAAAATGGCAAACGCGGATGTCAGGATAAAAAATCCGAGGGCGACTTTCCATCCCATAAAAGCGACCAGAAGCGAAAAGACCAGAGGGTCCATCAACGGGGAAGAGATGACAAACGACATCACCGTGCCGAAGGGGACGCCGGCCTGGAGAAAGCCGAGAGTCATCGGGACGGTGGAGCAAGCACAGAACGGCGTTACCGCCCCAAAGAGCACCCCCATGACATTGCCCCAGAGGCCTTTGCCCGACATCCCATTTTTAATCTTATCCTGTGGTATGGACATGAGGGCCAAGGCTATGACCGTACTGATTCCGATAAAAAGCGCCGCAAGCTCGCCCATAATGGTTAGAAAGTACTTGATGGTTACGACCAGCGTATTCAAGAACCCGCTCCTTGCGTATGAATGATTACGCTTGATCTAAACGGCGAGCTCTTTTGAATGGCTTGGGCCAGCGTTTTCAATGCGGCTTCGATAGAGGCTACTTTTTGAGGCCCGAACTCTTTGAGGGCTGCTTCGAGCTGGAGGGCATATTTCGCGGCCGCTTGGGTGACGGCTTTCGTTCCTTTATTCGTGTTCGCAACGCAGCACACGCGTCCGTCCAAGGGAGAAAGCCTGCGGATGATATAACCCTTATTTTCGAGGCGATCCACGATTCGGGTCGCTCCGCTTTTCGTCAGATGCAACGCCCGCCCCAGCTCCTGGATCTTGAAATCACGACGTTCCCGGATTTTTTTCAGGGCCATAAACTCAATAAACGAGAGGTCCGCGCAACACGCGCCGTTCATGTCGCGGCTTCCAAAATGGAAGACGATTTCCTGCAGCGCATCGTAAATATCCTCGGTTTGTTTATTCATCGTCCGGGCGTTCCTCTCTCGTCATCGGTGACACGGATTGCGCAATGATAAGTCAAAAGGTTGACGTAGTCAACTAAACGAGGGGGCATGCCGGGCTGGAACCCTGGTTGCCTGGGTTCCCCGGAGACCCGGCTCACTTCCAGAGGACTTTGCTTAAATCCTTGAGGCTGTGGGCTTTTTCCATCCGGTCGAGGATCCCGGGATAATCGGCCTCCCGGCCTTCGGCCACGGCGCTTTCCCACTCGGTCAGGAGCGAATCGACCCGGTATTCGTGTTTTTTCGAAAGCAGCGCCCGGACGCCGCGGAGCGACTGCCAATGGGTGATGATGATCAGGGCCAGAGCATAAAAGACGACGTTCGGCCCGGGGAGCAAGGCGATGAGCCCGGTGAAGGGGGCGATGATTCCTTCGCCGACGAGAAGCAGGATCCGCTGGGTTCTTCTCTTGTGAA
Organism: uncultured Eubacteriales bacterium; assembly: GCA_964411395.1. Lineage (GTDB taxonomy): Bacteria > Acidobacteriota > Aminicenantia > Aminicenantales > UBA4085 > JAAZPG01. The sequence goes on from CAYPKX010000059.1 coordinate 13,888, forward strand.
GAAAAAAATGGAACCGGAGGTTGGCGTGTTTCTCCTCGGCTTCGCCGCAGAGGACGGTCACGGAAGGTTCGGGGATGCGAAGGGCTTTGGCCAGGGCTTCTTCCTGACGGAGAGTCCGGGCAGGGAGCAGCATGAGCTTTTTTTTGGCCAATTCCCAGATCTCGCGCGACTTGGAAAATTTCGCCGGCATCGGGCCGGGCGGCTCGGAACAAAACAACCGCGGATCTCTCCGGGCGTCTTTGACAAAAAAATAGGTGATCATCTGGCTTCGCTATTGTATACGAAACGCGCGGGAAAAAGATCCCGGCCCGCGGATCGATGAATTCCCGGTTGTGAGAGCCGGTCGGAAGGCAAGGATATTCCGAAGACGAAAACGATACCCTAGCGGTCCGGATGAAACAGCCGGACCAGAGTCTCCAGCGAATCGACGAGCCGCGGTCCGAAACGGCTGGCGGAATTTTCATCCAGCCGGAGGATTCGGCCGTTGCGAACGGCCGGCGTCGCCCGAAGTCCGGGCCGGCCGGTCAACCACGCCCGGGTCTTTTCGAACTCTTCGACCGTCGGCGCCAGAACGACAATTACATCGGGATTGTCCCGGACGAGGCGCTCCGCGCCGTATTCGAGCCAGTTCTTGGCGAGGCCGGCGGTGATGCTCGCGCCCCCGGCCTTGTCGATCAAATCGGTGAAATAGCTTTCCCGGCCGCAGGTCCAGAGCCCTTCGCCCTGGAGTTTGAGAAAAACACGCGGCCGGTTCCTCAAGCCGGACAGCGACGCGGAGACGCGGGCCATCCTCTGTTCCAGAGTTCGGGCCAAGGCCGCGGCTTCCTTTGCCCGCCCGACGACGGCCCCGATTTTTTCCACGAGCGGCGGGATATCCTCGATCCGGTACCCGATGTCCAGAACGAAGACGGACAAACCCAAGGCTTCCAAGCGCTCGATTTTTTCCAGGGGATTGCCGCGAAAGGCCACGACGAGGTCCGGGGCGACGTTCCGAATGCGTTCGATGTCCGGGTCGAGGAAGCCGCCGATTTTGGGCCTTTGCGCCGCTTCGGCCGGATAATCGCAATAACGGGTGACCGCGGCCACCTGTCCGCCCGCGCCCAAGGTGAACAAAATCTCGGTGATGTTCGGAGCCAGGGAGACGATCCGTTGGGGCGCCCGGTCCGCCCGGAATTCGTTTCCCCGGTCGTCGCGGATGACGGCCGCTTGGCCGAAAAGCAAGGGAGCCGCAGCGGCCCAAAAAATGAAGCCGATCGCGAGGGCGGCCTTTTCCGGCGAGACGTCCGTTCTCATGATTCCTAGATTATGGCCTTCCGTCCCTCTTGACAAGGAGAAAAGATACGGCGATATGTCGTTCCGGGTTTTCTCCCGGCCGGCGGCGACCTTCGGGCGAAAAAAAACGCCGTCCGCCGGCCTTATTCCTGAACGATCAGGAGCAGCGTCTTGGGGTCAAGCTTCAGGGGGAGGATTCCGGCGGGGGGATTGTCATGATCCTTGACCACCCGGATTTCGACCGCGTCGCTTTTAGCCTGGAGGGTGACTAAAACGTCGATCTGCCCGGCGTGCGGGGCCAGCAGGCCCGGCATTCCGTCGGAACCGAGCGACTCCCTGCCGGTCTCTTTGAGCGAAGCGCTGAACCAGATTTCCAAGCCCATCCGACGGGCGAATTCCTTGAACCGAACCAGGTCGGCCGATTCGGCCAGGCCGAAGTCGTAGCCGTCGACGATGATCGTCTCGGCGTTGAATTTGCCGCCGGTGATCATGGCCTCAAGGCTGCGGAGAACCTGCTCGGTCTTCATTCCATCCTGCTTGAAATTCATGATGACCCGGTTCTTGATGATCTCGTCGTGGACGGCCACGGCGTCCCGGAGGCGGTGGTTTTTGGCGATTTCCTTAAAGATGTCCTCGTACCAGGTGATGATGTAATCGACCCGGCTGGCGTAGGAAACGTGGATGACCGATTTCCCCTGGAAGAGCTTGTCCGTGGCGATATGAACGAGGCAGGCGGTCTTGCCCACGCCTTTCGGTGAAGCCAGGACGGCCACGGCGCCCTTCCCGGGACCGCCGTGCGTGGCGTCTTCGAAAACCCGAAGGGGGCTGCGCGTGATGAGGTGTTTTTTGATCATCGGCGGTTATCTCCTCACTTGGACTCACGGGCTTTTTTTTCGGCGTGCCGTTTCTGGAGCTCCTCGCTCACGGCCGCAGGCACCCGGCCGTACTTGAGGAATTCCATCGTAAACTCCGCTTTGCCCTGGGTCAGGGAGCGAAGCTGCATCGAATATCCGAACATTTCGCTCAGCGGGACCTCGGCGTCGACCCGGGAGAAGCTTCCGTCCTCAATCGAGCTGACGATGATCCCCCGGCGCTGATTGATCGAGCCGAAAACCGCGCCGGCAAATTCCGTGGGGCCTTCGACGGAAACCTTCATCACCGGTTCGAGGATCTGGGGCTTGGCCTTGGCGTAGACCTGGCGGAAGGCGCCGATGGCCGCGGCCTGGAAGGCGTTGTCCGAGGAGTCGACCTCGTGGTACTGGCCGTCGACCAGGACGATCCGAACCCCGGTGACCGGGAAGCCGATCAGGTCGCCCTTTTTGACCGCCGCCTTGAAGCCTTTGTCGCAGGACGGGATGAATTCCCGAGGGATGCGCCCGCCTTTGACGTCGTTGACGAACTCGTAGGTCCCCTCGGCCATCGGCTCGACGTAGCCGATGACCCGGCCGTACTGGCCGGCCCCGCCCGTTTGCTTTTTATGGGTATAGTCGAATTCAACTTTCTTGGTCAGGGCTTCCCGGTAGGCGACCTGGGGCATCCCGGTCTCGACCTCGGCGTTATATTCACGCTTCATCCGCTCGACGTAGACGTCCAGGTGAAGCTCGCCCATGCCCTGAATGATCGTTTCGTGTGATTCCGGGTCGACGAAGGTCCGGAACGTCGGGTCTTCTTTGGTGAACCGGTTCAAGGCTTTCGCCATCCGGTCGAGCGTTTTCTTGTCCTTGGGCTTGATGGCCAGGGAGATGACCGGCTCGGGAACATAAATCGAGGTCATGGAGTAATTCAGGGCGGGGTCGCAGAAGGTGTCCCCGGAGGCGCAATCGATTCCGAACAAGGCGGCGATGTCCCCGGCCGCCGCTTCCGTGATGTCTTCCATGTCGTCGGCGTGCATGCGGATGAGGCGGCCGACCTTGATTTCCTGCCCCGACCGGGTGTTCAGGAGCTCGGTGCCTTTTTCGACCTTGCCCTGGTAGACGCGGATGTAGGTCAGCTGGCCGTACGGCCCGTCTTCGAGTTTGAAGGCCAAAAGGACGGCCGGAGCGTTCGGCTCGGTGGCCAAGACGACTTCGGCCGGCGCGCCCGATCCGGCCGACCGGTCGATAGCGACGTTTTTCACTTCGCTGGGGTCGGGCAGATAGCGGACAACCCCGTCCAGGAGGGTCTGGACGCCTTTGTTTTTATAAGCCGAACCCATGAAGACGGGAGTCAGTTTGCGGGCGATCGTCCCCCGGCGGACGGCGGCGTGGATGAGATCCTCGGTGATCCGGTCCTCGAGAATGGCTTCGGTCAGCTCGTCGGAGAACATCGAGGCGGCGTCAAGGAGGTCGGTCCGGCGGCGGGCGGCTTCTTCCCGAAGGTCGGACGGAATCTCGTCCGTCCGGACGTCGTCGCCTTCGAAATAGCGGGCCTTCATGGCTACGAGATCGACGACACCCTTGTGCTGGTCTTCCAGTCCGATGGGGATCTGCATGAGAACGGCGTTGTGTTTGAGCTTTTCCTCGAGCTGGTCCCGGACCTTCAGGGGATTGGCCCCGATCCGGTCGCACTTGTTGACGAAGGCGAGGCGCGGGACGTCGTAGCGGCGGAGCTGGCGGTCGACGGTGATCGTCTGGGATTGGACGCCGCCGACCGAGCAGAGGACGAGGACGGCCCCGTCCAGAACCCGGAGCGACCGTTCGACCTCGATGGTGAAGTCGACGTGCCCGGGGGTGTCGATGATGTTGATCGCGTGGCCGGCCCATTCGACGTTGGTCGCGGCCGAGGTGATCGTGATCCCCCGCTCTCGCTCGAGCTCCATGTGGTCCATCGTCGCCCCGACGCCGTCCTTCCCCTTGACCTCATGGATCCGATGGATCTTCCCGCTGTAGTAGAGGATCCGCTCGGACAGAGTGGTCTTCCCGCTGTCGATGTGGGCGCTGATGCCGATATTGCGCATCCGTTCAATTGTCATGGACATGGCCGTTTCCCTTTTCTCAAACACAGGTTTGCCGCGAATGTCGCAAAGACTCCGGAAAGGAAGAGAATGCGGAATGAGGCAAACCCTGAATTCGAAGGCGAATTCTAGCCGAAAACAGCCAAAAAATCAAGATTTTTGCCATGGGACTTGACTCGGCGCAGAGCGGCGGCTTACCATCGAGCATGTCCGAAACCGGCGAAAGGAGATACGGCCATGGGTCTATTCGGAAAATCATTTGAGGAGAAGGTTCGGGAGGCGGTCGCCGCCGTCGAGGCGAAGAATCCCGGAGTAAAAAACCTCCGGGCCGAGGTGGACGGCAAGGTTGTCACCCTCAAGGGCGAAGCGGCTGACCTCGAGATCAAGGGTCTGGCGGTCAAGCAATTCAATGCCCTGGTGGACACGGAAAACACGATCAACAAAATTCAAATCCCGGCGCCGGCGCCCGTCCCGGGCGCGCCGCCGGCCTTCCATCCGGACGCTGCGCCGCAGGAAACGGAGCTTTT
>CAYPKX010000060.1:0-18496 GCA_964411395.1 uncultured Eubacteriales bacterium
AAACCGGACATTTCTACTTTGCAGAGAACCGGACATTTTCACTTTGCGTTGACACTCCCGCTCAAGTCCTTGAAAAACCCGGCCGAATCGTTTATAAAGGAACGACGCCGGAGTGGCGGAACAGGCAGACGCGCCGGACTCAAAATCCGGTGGGCCTCACAGCCCGTGAAGGTTCGATTCCTTTCTCCGGCAGATGATTCCCCGACCCTTCCCGTCCGGACCGGAACGCGGAGATCTCGAGAGGAGGCTGGTGTAATGATCAAAGGCGTGTATACGCTCCTGATGACCCCGTTCAAAAGCGATATGAGCCTGGATGAATCCGGCTTGCGGACTTTGGTCCGCCTTCAAATCGAGGGAGGAGTCCACGGCCTGGCTCCGTTGGGCGTAACCGGCGAGAATTCCTCCCTGACGGAAGCCGAAGTCACCCGGATGGTCGAGATCACGGTTGAGGAAGCCGCCGGCAGGGTGAAGGTGGCTCCGGATACCTGCAGCAACAACCTCGAACAGACCATCGACCGGGCCAGGCGGTTCGCAAAAATCGGAGCCGACTACGTTGTCGTTTTCGCTCCGTACCTCGTCCTGCCGACGCAGCCCGGCCTGGTCGATTTCTACCGCAAGGTCGCCGATGCCTGTCCCGTTCCGGTCGTCCTGCATAACGCTCCCGAACGGGTCGGCGTGGGCATCGAGCCGAAAACGTACGCCAAATTGATGGACCACGGCAATATCGTCGGGACGAAGGATGGGAAAAAGGAGCTTGACCATCTGGCCAAAATCCTTCACCTGGCGCGCGGCCGAAATTTCGAAGTCTTCACCGGGAAAGACACGACGGCTTACCCGCTGATGGCTTTCGGCGGCAGCGGCTTGTTCAGCGTCACGGCCAATGTCCTGCCCAAGGTCATGCGGGAGCTCGTCGACCACAGCCTGGCTGGCCGCCAGGAAGAAGCCCGGGCCATTCATTACACGTATTATGACCTCTTCGCCGCCCTTCGCCTGGAGACCAATCCTATGGCGGTCAAAGCCGCGCTGTCCTTGTTGGGACTTCCCGGCGGCCCTTTGCGCCCGCCGCTTTGCGACCTCAGCGAGGCCAACCGCGAATACATCAAAAATCTGCTCAAGGAGCGAGGGCTTCTGTGACCCGGCCCGCGGGGAAAGCCGGGCAGGATTACCGGATTCTTTCCGACCTGATCGCCCGAAGCCGGAAAACGACTCCGGCCAAAGTGTATGTCCAGGGTGCTTTTCGTGAGGCGGATTTTTCGGGAGTTCCGTTCAAGGTTTTCGGGACGGGCGATTTCCGGATCCTCGTCGGCGATTACGGCCCGATCGACCGCTGGATGAAAAGCCGGAAGAAGCGCATCCGCGAATTTCACTCCGACCTGGCCGCGCGATACTCGGCCCTGCCGCTGCTCGACCTCCGGCGCCTCAAAGCCCGGGTCGAGCCCGGGGCCATCATTCGCGACGGAGCGAAAATCGGCCGCGACTGCGTCATCATGATGGGGGCGGTCATCAATATCGGGGCCGAAATCGGGGCCCGGACGATGATCGACATGAACGTCGTCTGCGGAGCCCGGGCCATCGTCGGGAAGAGCTGTCATATCGGCGCCGGAGCGGTCCTGGCCGGCGTTCTCGAGCCGCCGGGCAGGATTCCGGTCGTCATTCGGGACAACGTCCTCATCGGGGCCAACGCCGTCGTTCTCGAGGGCGTGCGGGTTGGAAAGGGGAGCGTGGTCGCGGCCGGGGCCGTTGTCGTCTCCGACGTCCCGCCCGGAGTCGTCGTGGCCGGTTCTCCCGCCCGCATCATCAAGAAGGCCGCGGATGTCGATCCCGATAAAATCGCGATCGTCGGGAAACTGCGCCGGCGCTGAACGGCTGAAGAAATCCCGGCCTGCGGCCCGGCCTTGGAGGAAAGCCTATGGACGTCATCGACTTGACCGGCCGCCTGATCGACATTCCCTCCCCGACCGGCGAAGAAAAAGCGATCGGCGAATTCGTCTCTCTGTGGCTGAAGACCGAGGGATTTGAAATCGTTCAACAGGAAATCGAGCCCGGGCGGTTCAATATTCTGGCCGGATCCGGCGCGCCTCTCGATGTCGTCCTTTGCACCCATTTGGATACCGTTCCCAACCCGGCGGAAAGGGGAGAAGACACGGACTTCGTCTGCGGCCGTGGATCCTCCGATGCCAAGGGACCGATGGCGGCCATGATGATCGCCGCTCGGGATCTCCGCCGGGAGGGGGTCCGCGGTTTCGGACTGCTGTTTGTCAGCGGAGAGGAGACCGACAGCCTCGGAGCCCGGGAGGCCGCCGCTTTGAAAATCGGGAGCCGGGCGGTTGTGATCGGCGAACCGACGGGTAACAGGATGGCGTCAGGCCATAAGGGCGTTCTGACCCTTCGCCTTACGGCTTCGGGCAAAGCCGCCCACTCCGCTTTTCCTCACCGGGGGGAATCGGCGATCGAGCGATTGCTGGATGCCTTGGCGGCGATTCGGAAAATCGATCTGGGGGAAGACCCGGTTCTGGGAAAATCGACTCTCAACATCGGCCGGATCGAGGGAGGCGTTGCGGACAATGTGATTGCTCCCGAGGCCTGGGCTACGGTGATGATCCGGTGCGCTCTTCCGTTTCGGATCCTGTTCGAGCGGATCCGGACGGCGGCGGGGTCAGGAATACGATACGAGCGGACGACGGCGACCGACCCGGTCAAGCTGGCCCTTCGGCCCGGATACGAAACAACCGTCCTGCCCTTCGGCTCCGATGCTCCGTACCTCGAGGATTTCGGGGAACGATTCATGATCGGTCCGGGAGAACCGGAAGAGGCTCACACGGAGCGGGAAAAGGTGGGGAAAAAGGCCCTGATCGAAGCGGTGGGGATCTATCGCCGCCTGGTCACAGAGCTGATCGGTCAGGCGACTTGAAAGGCAACCGCAGATGAGTCTCATTCGGCTTTCCGGAAGGGCGGCCGGCCTGGAAAAGACGCTTCTCCGGCAGATCGTCGACCTGGCCGATGAGTCATGCATCGACCTCGGTTTGGGCGAACTGGATTTTCCCACACCCCGGGCCGTTTTGGCAAATGTCTCCCGCCATATCGGCCATTGGCCTCTGGGCTATTCGGCCAACGCCGGACTGCCTGAGCTTCGAACGGCCATCGCCGCGTCACAGGCTCCCGGGGTGGATTCCGGACGCGTCTGCGTGACCTCGGGATCTGAAGAGGCGCTGTTCCTCGTCCTGGCCGCCCTGGTTGACGCCGGCGATGAAGTCTTGATTCCGAATCCGGGGTTTCCGACTTATGAGAAAATCGTCCGGCTTTGGGGAGGCCTCCCGGTTCCCTATCCCTTGTTTTGGGAAGACCGGTTCGCGCTTCGCTGCGAGAAGATCGAACCGCTTCTGACGGACCGGACCAAAGCGATCATCCTCAACAGTCCGGGAAATCCCACCGGAGCGGTCCATCAGGGATCCGAACTCGAACGATTGGCGGCAATCCTGGCCGGCCGGGGCATCGTTCCCGTTTCCGATGAGGTCTATCGCGGGATTTTCTACGGAAGCGCAAAACCGGCCTCCATTCGGGACTACTGGCCCGACGCGATCACCGTCGACAGCTTGTCAAAAAACGCGGCCATGACCGGATGGCGATTGGGTTGGTGCATCCTTCCGTCCGAGATGGTCTCTCCCGTGGTTGCCATACATCAAATGGCCATGACCTGCGCTTCGGTCCCTGCCCAAAGGGCCGCCTTGACCGTCTTCGGGGGCGAGGCCGATGAAGAACGGAAGGCCAATCTCACGGAGCTGCGGCGTCGCCGCGACCTGGCCGCCGGCGTTTTGAAAAAGCGCCTCGGCCTCCCATTTTTCGAGCCGGACGGCGCTTTTTATATTTTTCTCGACGTGTCCGCCTGGAAGAACGAATGGGGCGATTCACTGGATATCGCTCGAGCCCTCGTTTCCCGGGCCAAAGTCGTCGCGATTCCGGGAATCGCCTTTGGCCGAAGAGGGGAGGGTTTCCTGCGTCTCTCCTTCGCCGGGAAACCCGAGGATTTCGCCGAAGGCGTCGACCGGATGGCCCGGTTTCGCGCCGGATGAATAATTTGTTTGAATAATTGAAAAAACTGTTGATTTTTCAGAATTGCTGTGATTAGATTCGCCTCGAAAGCGGGGGGAGGGAGCCCTTGGAGGCGCCCGGCACATGTTCGGCGAGCGATTCCTGTCCATTGACGCTTTTCGCGGCCTGACAATTGCGGCCATGGTCCTCGTTAATAATCCCGGAAGCTGGGGCCACATCTATCCGCCGTTGCGGCATGCGGAATGGCATGGCTGGACTCCGACGGATCTGGTTTTTCCGTTTTTTCTGTTCATCATGGGCCTGTCGATGACGTTCTCCTTCGGCCGCCGTCTGAGGGAAAATCAAGCGCCTTCGGTTCTGTATCCCAAGATCCTGAGGCGAACGGTCATCCTTTTTTCCCTCGGATTGATGCTCCATCTCATCCCCTCCTTTTCCCTGGCCCATCTCCGGATACCGGGCGTCCTCCAGCGGATCGCCCTGGGCTATCTCGTCGGATCGCTCATCTATCTCAAAACCCGATTTTCCTCCCGGTTTGTCGTCTCGGTGGCTTTTCTGGCCGGATACACCGCCCTTCTTCTCCTGGTGCCGGTTCCCGGATACGGAGCGGGCGTCCTGGAACCCTCCGGGAACCTTCCCGGATACCTCGATACTCTCTTGCTGCCGGGACATCTTTACCGTCCCGACTTCGATCCGGAAGGGCTTCTCAGCACCTTGCCGGCCGTGGTGACGGTGTTGTTCGGAACGTTCCTCGGCGACTTTTTAAGGTCATCCGGAACGATCGTTCGAAAATCCCTGATCATTTTTTCGGCCGGTCTTCCGTTAGCTGCGGCCGGACTTATTCTTCATTCCTGGCATCCGATCAACAAGCCGCTTTGGACGGTTTCCTATGTTCTGTTCACGGCCGGAATGGCCCACCTGGTTTTTGGAATGTGTTTTCTGCTGATCGATGTTTTCCGGTTGAAACTCTGGGCCAGGCCGTTTCTGATCCTGGGGTCCAATGCGATCCTCGTGTTCGTCGGATCCTCGCTGCTGGCCAAGATTCTCGGGCTGATTTCCTTTTCGGACGGAGCGACGGCCGTCGGTTTGGCCGCCTACCTCCAAACCCATGTTTTTTCCCTTCTCGGCGGCCCGAAGCTCGCCTCCCTGGCCTGGGCAGTCCTGAACGTCCTGCTTTGGATCGCCTTGACTGCCCCCCTCTATAAACACCGGCTGTTTTTAAAAATCTGAACGAGCCGTTTGCGACTTCCTTCCGATCGCGTTATGATGCCTCCCTCCATGGACGTTTTTCCGGATGCGATCGTTGTCGAAAACCTGACCCGGACGTTCGAGGACGTGACGGCTGTCGATCATGTTTCCTTTCGCGTTTCCCGGGGGGAGCTGTTCGGGCTTCTCGGCCCCAACGGGGCGGGGAAGACGACGACGATCAACATGCTGTCCACTCTCCTCCGGCCCACGTCAGGACGGGCCGAAGTGGGAGGGCGTGATGTTCTCCGGCACCGGGATGCCGTGCGAAAAAAAATCGGCGTGGTCTTTCAGGAAACGGCCCTGGACAATAAGCTCACCGGCCGGGAGAATCTCCAGTTCCACGCGATGATGTACGGCCTGCGCAAAGACGAACGAAACCGACGAATCGACGATGTGCTGGCCCTGGTGGAAATGACCGATAAGGCCGGGACGCTGGTCGAAAAATATTCGGGCGGGATGAAACGGCGCCTGGAAATCGCCCGGGGCCTGATTCAGGAACCCGGCGTCCTTTTTCTCGACGAACCGACGCTTGGCCTCGATGCCCAAACCCGCCGTCATATCTGGGACTATGTCCGGATGTTGAATCGGGAGCGCGGAGTGACGGTCATTCTCACGACGCATTACATGGAGGAAGCGGATTTTCTTTGCGGCCGGATTGCGATCATGGATCAAGGCCGGATCATCGCCCTCGACACGCCGGCCAGGCTCAAGGATGCCCTGGGCGGCGACGTCGTCAATCTGGAGGTCAAGGGAAACGAATCCTGTCTGGACGGTTCTTTTCCCAAGTTGTCCTGGATCAAGAATTACGTCCGGCGCGGAGCCGAGGTCACGCTGACCCTTGAAAGAGGGGAGCGAAGAATCGCCGAAATCGTCACGTTGGCCCAAACCTGCGGAACGACGGTCGAAAGCGTCCGTCTTCGCGAACCGAGTCTTGAGGATGTGTTCCTCCATTTCACCGGTCACACCATCCGGGAGCAGGAAGCCGGCTGGGGAGAGCGGTTCCGGCAGATGATGTTCGCTCACGGGAGGCGCCGGCGATGATCCTCAACGGAACGGCGATCGCTATTCTATGGCTTCGGGAAATGAAGCGTTATTTGCGAGCCCGGTCGCGGATCGTCGGTTCGCTCCTCCAACCGTTGTTTTTCCTTGTCTTCCTCGGTCTCGGTTTCAAGAAAATGCCGGTTCCCGGATTGACGGAAGGCCAGGATTACCTTCAGTTTCTCGTTCCCGGGATTCTGGGCATGACGCTGCTGTTCTCCTCGGCGATGCAGGGATTGTCGGTCCTCTGGGACCGGGAATTCGGATTTTTAAAGGAAATCATGGTCGCCCCGGTCAGCCGGACATCAATCGTCCTGGGCCGGATCGCCGGGGGGACGACGACGACCATGATTCAGGGTCTCCTGATGCTGGCGATGACCTTGATTCTGGGCTTCCGGATCAAAAGCCCGATCCTGTTTCTCTGGGCCCTGGGCTTCATGATCCTGATCGCCTTCACTTTCATCGGGATCGGACTGATCTTCGCTTCCCGGATGAAAGACAGCCAGGGTTTCGGCCTCATCGTCAATTTCATTCTTTTCCCCCTCTTTTTTCTTTCCGGGGCTCTTTACCCCCTGGACAATCTTCCCCGCGCCGTCCGGATCCTGGCCTTCGCCGATCCTTTGACCTACGGCGTGGACGGCCTCCGGGGCACGCTGATCGGCCTCTCGGCGCGGCCGGTCTTGATCGATTTTCTGGTCATGGGAGCTTTTGCCGCTCTGATGGTCGCCCTCGGGACCTTGTTTTTCAGGTCCAGCGAGAGCCTCTGAAAAATGATGACCCTCCGGCTGACGGCCGGGAGAGGAAGGATCGACGGATGAAACACGTGAATCGACGGACGGGTTGGACCAAGGCCGCCTTCGCTGTTCTTGTTCTCTCCCTCGCCGCCGGATTGTCGGCCTGGTCCTGCCGGCCGGATCCGGCGCCGGGCCGGGAGACGCCGGATGAAAAGGCCGCCGACCGGCCGCGGGTCAAGCTGGGGCTGGAAAGACTGGCCGAGCAACCGGATCTGATCCGAGGCCGGAACGTCGGGCTGATCACCAATCCTTCCGGCGTGGACGGCCGGCTCAACAGCTCGATCGAGGTCATCCGCCGCATTCCGGGAGTCCGACTGGTCGCCCTTTACGCGCCGGAACACGGCGTCAGGGGAGACGCGCAAGCCGGCGAGTATGTCCCGTTTTATTTCGACGAAAAATACGGCCTTCCCGTTTTCAGTCTGTATGGGCCGTCCATGAAGCCCCAGGCCGGGATGATGAAGGACATCGACGCCTATATGAGGTCGTTCGACACCACCGGGGAGGATAAGAAGTTGGAGACGTCGATGACCCGGGATATCGATGTTCTGCTCTTCGATGTTCAGGACATCGGAACCCGTGTCTACACGTACGCGGCGACGATGGCCTATGCCATGCAAACCTGCGCCGAAAACGGGCTTCCGTTCATCGTCCTGGACCGGCCCAATCCGATCAACGGCCGGGTCATGGAAGGTCCGATTTTGGAGGATCCCGAATTCAGCTCGTTCATCGGCCTGTATCCGATCCCCCTGAGATTCGGGTTGACCATCGGCGAGCTGGCCCGGCTGATCAATGACCGGTTCCTGAAAACAAAAGTCCAACTGTCCGTCATCCCGATGCAGGGCTGGTCCCGGGAAATGGATTTCGAGCAAACCGGTCTTCCCTGGGTCGCGCCGTCGCCCAATATGCCGACGCCGGAAACCGCCGTCGTCTACCCGGGCCAGGTCATCATCGAGGGCACGACCGTTTCGGAAGGACGCGGAACGCCCCATCCCTTCGAGTATTTCGGAGCCCCCTGGATCGACGGCTACGAGTTGACGGCGCGTCTGAATGCTCTCCGCCTGCCGGGCGTAACGTTTCGGGAGCAGTGGTTCACCCCGACGTTTTCCAAATTCCAGGGCGAGCGGTGCGGCGGCTGCCAGATCCATGTGATCGACCGGACCGTCTACCGTCCGATACGAACAGCCCTTCATATCGTCGCCGTGATCCGGGAGCTTTACCCCGCCCGGTTTGCCTTCCACGACGATTATTTCGACAAGGTCTGCGGAACGTCCAAGGTTCGGGAGGCGTTGACGGCCGGACAACCGGTCGACGAGATCGTCGCGGGTTTCGACCGGGGGCTGCGGGAATTCGAGGTGATGCGGAAGCCGTTTCTGCTCTACTAATTGTCAAAAGCGGCGGCTTACGTTACAATTCGCACCTTCCGTTAAGATATGCGAGTGAGATGATGTCCCTTCGATATTTGTCCGGTCGAAAAATCCCAAGGAGGAGTGCGCTATGACTTCGTCTTCCCGGTTTCCCTTCGCCCTGTCCAATCCGCTTTCGGTCCTTCTCGACAAGGAGCCGAAGGAATTCACCCGGGCCGACCTTCTCCAGGTGATCGAAAGGAAGGGCATCGAGCGCATCACCTTTCATTACACGGCCATCGACGGACAGCTCAAGGAGATGAAGCTCCCGGTCGCCGACGCCCTTCAAGCCGAAACCAACCTGGCCGAGGGCGAGCGGGTCGACGGCTCGTCGCTTTTCAAAGGCATGGTCGAAACGGCCATGTCCGACCTTTATGTCGTCCCCGTCTATTCCACCGCCTTTCTCAATCCCTTCGACGACCGAAGCCTGGACTTCGTCTGCCGGTATTTCAACAAGGATGGCGTTCTGGCCCCGTTCACTCCGGATAATATCCTGGCCCGGGCTTACGACCTGTTCCAAAAAACGACGGGTCTGGAGCTGCGGGCCCTGGGAGAGATCGAGTTTTATCTTCTGAGCGAGGGAGGAAAAGAGATTTTTCCGCCCCGCCACCAGCGGGGATATCATAACGCCTCGCCGTTCGCCAAGACCGGGACGATCGCCAACGACATTCTCCGGCGGATCACCCAACTGACCGGCGCGGTCAAGTATGTCCACAACGAAGTCGGATATGTCGACAGCGTCCGGAGCGAGCTGGAAGAGATTCGAGGCAAACGGGCCGAGCAGTTGGAAGTCGAATACCTTCCCCGTCCGATCCCGGAAATGGGCGATGCCGTTGTCATCGGCCGCTGGTTGATTCGCAACATCGCCTGGCAGCACGGTTGCGTGGCCACGTTCGCCCCCAAACTGGAAGAAGGGGTGGCCGGGACCGGGCTCCATTTCCATTTGGAGCTGCGGCGGGACGGCCGGAACATGATGGCCGCTCCGGGCGGAGCCCTGACCGCCGAAGCCCGGCGCCTGGTCGGCGGGCTCTGCCGTTATGCCGAGTCGCTGACGGCCTTTGGGAACACGACCTCTTCGGCCTATCTTCGCCTGGTTCCCAACCAGGAAGCTCCGACCTATGTCTGCTGGAGCGACCTCAATCGGAGCGCGATGATCCGCGTTCCCCTGGGTTGGGGGGCCGACCGGCATCTGGGACATTCCCTGAATCCGGCCGATACGACGCCCTATGAACCCTCCGACAGCCGGCAGACGGTCGAAATCCGCACGCCCGACGGAAGCGCCCTGATCCATCTCCTTCTGGCCGGCATCGTCATGTCCGCGGATTGGGCCTTCCATAAGGATGAATCGATCTACGGGAAAGAACCCCGGCCGTCCGAGTTGGCCGACCGGCTGTATGTCAAAGGCGATATCTTTGCCGACAAGGAGCTTCTCTCCCGTTTGACGTCGCTCCCGGCCAGCTGTGTCGCTTCCAGCCGAATCCTGATGCGCGACCGGGCCCTCTACGAGAGAAACGGAATTTTTCCCGCCGGCGTGCTCGATTATGTCGTCCGTCTCCTTCAGAAGGAGGATGATGAATTCCTGAACACAACCCTCGAAACCCTCCCGGCCGACGACCGGCGGGTGGAGATGCGGAAGCTGATGCATAAGGATATTCACCGGCATTGACCGACGGAGAAAGGACCGGCCGATGGCCATGACCCCCCTCGAACGCTGGCAGGCGGTTCTCCGCCGGGAGCGCCCCGACCGGGTGCCGATGGACTACTGGGGAACGAACGAATTCACCTGCCGGTTGATGGCCCACCTCGGCTGTCCCACCAAAAGAGCGACGCTCGAACGGCTGCATGTTGATTTCGTCGTCAAACCCAAATCCGTTTATATCGGCAAGCCCCGGCCCCGAGGCGTCGATGCCTTCGGCTGCCGCCATGCCTTCGTCGGGAACGAGACCGGCATCTACGAAGAATGCGTCTCTCATCCTCTGGCCGAATTCTCCACGCCCGAGGAGATCGAACAAAAGTACGAATGGCCGAGCCCCGACTGGTGGGACTATTCGACGATCGCCGGCCAGGTGGAGGGATTTGACAACTATCCCGTCCAGGGCGGCGGATCCGAGCCGTTCCTGATCTATAAAAACCTCCGGGGACAGGAACAAGCGTTTGTCGACCTGGTTGAAAATCCCGACCTGGTCCATTATATTCTCGGCCGGCTGTTCGATCTGGCCTACCAGGACACCGTCCGGGTTCTGGAAAGCCTTCCGGGCCGGGTCAATCTCTGTTATGTGGCCGAGGATCTCGGCGACCAATCGGACTTGATGATTTCGCCGCGGCATATCCGCGAATACCTCTTGCCGGGAATGCAGCGGATGATCGAGCTGGCCCACCAGGGCGGGGCTTTCGTCTTCCATCACGACGACGGGAGCATCCGCCGGATCCTGCCCGACCTGATCGATCTGGGTATCGACCTCCTCAATCCGATCCAGTGGCGGTGTCCGGGAATGGAACGGGTGTCCCTCAAGAGGGATTTCGGGGAGGCCGTCGTCTTTCACGGCGGCATGGACAACCAGATCACCCTTCCGTTCGGCTCGGAAGAAGATGTGCGGATGGAGGTCCGGCTGAATCTCCGGATGCTGGGGAAGGGCGGCGGTTACATCCTGGCCCCGTGTCACAACCTTCAGGCCAACACGCCGGTCGAAAACGTCGTGGCGATGTACGAAACGGGATACGAAGAGGGCCAGGTTTTTTAACGGGAACCGAATTCCGGGGCGAGCCGTTTCCATAAGGCCTTGAACCGCTCCTGGCTTTCGGCATAAACCTCGCGATTCAAAGATCGCGGCTCGAGCGTTTCTTCGGACGTCTTCACCAACTCCCGGGTCAGAGTTTCGATCCCGAGATTCTCTCCCCGGGCGTTCCGCCAGCTCCAAATCGCTTGAAGTGCGGCCCCGAAGGCGGCGCCTTCCGGCTCGGCCATGGCGACGACCGGTGTCCGGAAGATATCGGCGGCTAATTGGAGCCAGAACCGGCTTTGTGAACCGCCGCCTGTCGCCCGGATTTCGGTCGGCCGGATCCCCAGCTCCCGGAGCCGCTCCAGTCCGTACCCAAGGTTGAGAAGGGTTCCCTCCATCACCGCCCGGGTCATATGGGCGGCGTCGAAATTGGCCCGATTCAATCCGAAGAAGACGGCCGAGGCGCCCGGAAGGGCGGGCACCCGTTCCCCGTCGACAAACGGCAAAAATATCAATCCGTCCGAGCCGGCCGGAATCCGTCCGGCCAGCTCATCCCGGCCGGTGTTATCCGCTTTGATGATGCTTTTCCAGAGCTCGGTGACGTTGGTGACATTCATGGTGCAGAGGAGCGGAAGCCAGGCGCCGGTGCCGTCGCAAAATCCGGAGATTTCGCCTCGCGGGTCGACGGCCGGTTGGAGGGCGAACGAAGCGATCGTCCCCGACGTGCCGAGACTGACCGTGCAGATCCCGGGAAAAACGTTTCCGGTGCCGATGGCGCTCATCATGTTATCGCCGCTCCCGGCGGCCACGAGGATCTCGGCCAGGCCGAATTCGCGGGCGATGTCTTTCCGTAAAAAACCGATGGGTTCGGAGGGGGCGCGGAGGGAGGGGAGACAGGCGGAAAGCCCGGGATCGACCGCCGCCGCGGCTTCTTCGCTCCAGATCCGGCGCCGGACATCCATCAAGCCGGTTCCCGAGGCGTCTCCAAATTCCATTTGCCGCACGCCGGTCAGGAAAAAATTCAGATAATTATGGGGAAGCAGAACCGTCCGCAGACGGGAGAATCGTTCCGGCTCATGCTTTTTCAACCACAAAATCTTCGAGGCGGTAAAGCCGACGGCCAGGGGAAGGCCGGTTTTTTCAAGGACGCCGGACGGTCCGCCGAGCGCCCGGATGATGTCCTCGGTCTCGGCGACCGTGGAGGTGTCGTTCCAGAGCTTGGCCGGCCGGATGACCCGGTCCTCGCCGTCCAAGGGCACGAATCCGTGCTGTTGTCCGGAAACGCCGAGGGCGACGATCCGCTTCAGATCGGGAGAGGGCGATCCGGCCAACGCGCCGGCCAGGGCGTTTTTCAAGGCCGAAATCCAGACGGCCGGATCCTGTTCGCTGGATCCCGGGAGGAGTCCGGGGACGAAGCTGTGGGCGGCCT
Organism: uncultured Eubacteriales bacterium; assembly: GCA_964411395.1. Classification (GTDB taxonomy): domain Bacteria; phylum Acidobacteriota; class Aminicenantia; order Aminicenantales; family UBA4085; genus JAAZPG01. The sequence continues at coordinate 12,680 of CAYPKX010000060.1, forward strand.
GGCCGCGGCTGGTGATGCGTCCGGAATCGACGTCGACGACAACGGCTTTAACGCCCTGGGTTCCGCTGTCAAGGCCGATGACGCTTGCGCCCATGTCGTTTCACCTCAGGATCGGAGTATAATGCATCCATGAGCCGGCCGCAATTCATCAGCGTCTTCAACGACGTGATCGGCCCGGTGATGCGCGGACCATCCAGCTCCCACACGGCCGGTTCTTTCCATATTGCCGCGACAGCCCGAAATCTTCTCGGCGAGCCGCCCCTCCGGGCGCGGCTGACGTTCGACCGGCGGGGCTCGTACGCCGAAACGTACGACACCCAGAATGCCGACCTGGCCTTTGCCTCGGGTTTCCTGGGTTGGGCTTTGACCGACCGGCGATTTTTCAAGGCTTTGACCCTGGCCCGGACCGAAGGTTTGCGAATCGTTTTTCGGAAAGGGCTTCTCAAAAAAACGGACCATCCGAATATGGTCCAAATCGAGCTGGCCGGAGCTTCGGGACGCGGCCTGGACCTTCTGGCCAAATCGACCGGCGGCGGCTCTTTTCTCATCGTCGAGGTTTGCGGCCGGCCGGTCCGCATTGACGGAAAATCAGCGGTCCGCCTGCCGTTAGACGGGTTCGGAGGACCCCCCCGTCGACTCACGGCGGATCCTCTCTTTTTTCCGCGATCCGGAGAGCCGTTGTTTTCCAGTGCCGCGGCGGCGGTGGCTCTGGCCCGAAAAAAAACGATGTCTCTCGGCTGCGTCGGACTCCGGTATGAAGCAGAGCTTCTGGGAATATCCGAGGCGGAGGCGAGCACGGAGATGTCCCGCCGCTTTGAAATCATGCAAGAGGCGATCCGGTCCGGCTTTGACTCCGGGACGGTTCGCCTGAAACAGCTGCGTCCTTCGGCCGAGGGTCTGTTCCGGGCGGAAGCCGAAAAGCGCCTTCCGGTCGGCGGATGGCCGGCCCGCGCCGCGGCCCGGGCCCTGGCGGTCATGCATGCCGCCGGGAGCGGGGGGGTCGTCTGCGCCGCGCCGACGGGCGGTTCGGCGGGCGTCCTCCCGGCCGTTCTGGCTACGCTCGGCGAGGATTTCCGAGCCGGTTCGAAAACAGTCCTTCGGGCTCTGTTTGCGGCGGGAACAGTCGGTTTGATCTTCGCCCGCCGGGCGACTTTCGCTGCGGAAGTCGCCGGCTGCCAGGTTGAAATCGGCGCGGCGGGAGCCATGGCCGCCGCGGCCGTAGTCGAGGCGACCGGCGGATCGGCGGCTCAAGCCTGCGATGCCGCCGCCATTTCGCTCCAGAATTCCATGGGCTCGGTCTGCGACCTGGTCGCCGGACGATGCGAGATTCCCTGCCATACCCGGAACGCCTCGGCCGCCGTCTCTGCTTTTGTCTGCGCCGATCTGGCCTGCGGAGGGTACCGCAATCCGATCCCTCTCGACGAGACGATCGACGCTTCGCTCGCCTCGGGACGAATGCTTCCGCCGGAGCTGCGGGTGACATCCCGCGGAGGACTGGCTTGCGCCCCGTCGGCCCGGGCCTTCGATCGTGGAAAATAAAGGAGGGTCTCCGATGAGCGATTTTTCCCGCATGTCCCGCCGCCAGTTCATCGTGGGAACGATGGCCGGCGCGGCGGCCGTCGGTTGGGCCGGATCATCTCTCGGTCGAACCGCGACGACGGCTCCGACCAAGGTCGCCCTGGTCAAAACGACCGACCGGGCGAAGGGCGTGGTCGAAGCCCTGAAGTTGATTTCGTTCGATCCGCCCGGCGGAAAATCGGTTTTTATTAAACCGAATTTCAACACCTCGGATCCTCCGCCCGGCTCGACGCATAACGACACGCTCCGGGCCTTGATCCTGGAGTTGAAGGCTCGGGGCGCGACGAGCGTTGCCTTCGGCGATCGGTCCGGCCCGGAACCGATGAAAAAGGTGATGGAAAAAAAGGGCTTGCCGGCCCTGGCCGCGGAAACCGGGGCCGCCCTGGTCGATTTCGAAGATCTTCCGGCCGACGGCTGGATCCATCTGGCCCCGTCCGGAAGCCATTGGAAAGACGGATTTGATTTTGCCCGGCCGCTGGCCGAATCGACCTATCCGGTCGCAACCTGTTGTTTGAAAACCCACCAATTCGGGGGCATCCACACGATGTCGCTGAAGCTCACCGTGGGCGCCGTCCACCGGAAGTTCATGCGGGAGCTTCATGGATCGCCCGATCAGCGCCGGATGATCGCGGAAATCAACCTCGGCTACCGTCCGAAATTCATCGTCATGGACGGAGTGGACGCCTTCACGGATGGCGGGCCGATGACCGGAACGCTGGCCCATCCGGGATTGATGCTGGCGGCGACCGATCGCCTCGCCCTGGATGCCGTCGGATTGGCCATCCTCAAGGACCTCGGAACGACCGAGGCGATCATGTCCAAAAAAATATTCGAACAGGACCAGTTGGTCCGGGCGGTCGAAATCGGACTTGGAATCCGCGGCTTGAACGAAATCGAGATTGTGACCGGCGATCCCGACAGCCGCCGTTCCGCCGACCGCCTCCGGGCCATCTTCGAACGCGAGACAGGAAAATGAACATCCACGAACTCATCATCTCCCGCCGGACCATCCGGCAGTTTCAGAATCGGCCGGTTTCCCGGGCCCTTCTGGATAAGGTCGTCGACGCCGGACGTCTGGCTCCGTCGGCGGCCAACGTGCAGCCGCTCGTCTTCATCGTCGTCGACGATCCGCCCCTCCGGGAAAAGGTCTTTCCCTGTCTGAAGTGGGCCGCCTACATTCAGCCGAAGGGGAATCCGCTGCCCGGACAGGAGCCGCAGGCGTACGTCGTCGTCGGCGTCGACACGGCGATCCGGGAAAAGATGTACGAGTATGATGTCGGAGCGGCCGTGGAGAACATGGCTCTGGCCGCCCTGGGAGAGGGCGTCGGCGGATGCTGGCTGATCTCGATCGACCGGCCCGGGCTCCAGGCGGCGCTCGGGACTCCGGAGACCGTTCGCCTCGATTCCGTTCTGGCCCTCGGTTACCCGGCCGAACATCCGGTCGTCGAAGCTTTCCTCGACTCGCCGAAATATTGGAAGGATGACGCCGGGGTCCTCCACGTTCCGAAACGCGCCCGGGAATCGGTCATCCGCTACAACCGTTTCTGAGCGGTCGATCCTCTCAGGCCACGTGGCGGGCCTTGAATCCCTTGCCGAGCACGGCATAGGTGTCGTTGACGATGACAAAAGCCTCCGGGTCGAGATCCTTGATGAAGGACCGCAATTCGATCAATTGCCTGGGGGAGATGACCGTAATGATCGTTTCACCTTCCCGGTTCAGGTACAGCGACCGGGACTTGAAGGCCGTGCCGCTTCGGTCAAGCGTTTTCAGGATGAAATCCTGAATTTCGGCGACCCGGCTCGAGGTGATAATCGCCAGTTTTGTGAACGAGAGCCCCTCCAGGACCATGTCGATCACCTTGGAGGAAACGAACAGAACGATGTATCCGTAGAGAGGCGCCTCGATTTTGCCGTACACCAGGCCCGAGGCCGAAATGATGAAAAAATCGACGAGCATGATCGTCATCCCGATCGATAAGCCCGAGGTGCGATTGAGAATCTGTCCGATGATGTCCGAGCCTCCGGTCGAGGAACGGGCCCGAAAAATCAGGCCGAGCCCGGCCCCGAGAAGAACTCCGCCGTAAATGGCCGCCAGCAGGACATTATCCGTGGCGGAAGGAAGGCCGATCGCTTCGTTGAAGAAATCGATGAAAAACGATGAAACGAACAGCCCGGCCAGGCTTCGCAGAGCCGATGTCCGCCCCATCATTTTGTAGCCGAGGGCGAAAACCGGGATATTAAAAAGGAGAATCAGGGTGCCGACGGGCAACCGGGTGAGGGAATTGATGATGATCGCCACGCCCGACACGCCGCCGGGGACGAAATGGTGGGGGATCAGGAACATCGCATAACCCGCCCCCATGAGGACGCTTCCCAGGAAGACCAGGACGGAATCCTGAAAAAACCGGGTCGATTTCCGGCTCAGGGATTTCATCGGCGCAACCCCCTTGAATCCTTTCTCGTTGCCCGAGCTCAGGAGACTCCGGCAATCTGCATCTCGGACACTTTGATCGTCGGCCCGCAAACCGAACCGTCGAAGACCAGGTCGTTTCCGATCATTTCGAGGGAGGTCAGGATCTCTCCCAGATTTCCGGAAATTGTGATTTCCGAGACCGGATAAACGAGCTCGCCGTTTTCGATCCAGAGGCCAAAGGCCCCCCGGGAAATATCTCCGGTCACGGGATTCAACCCCTGACCCAGAGTCCGGACGAGGTAGAGTCCCTTTTGGGTCGAGCGGATGATCTCGGCAGGGGAGACGGTCCCCGGCTCCAAATAAAAATTACTGGGTCCGACGCCCCCGCCGTCGGCATTTCCGGTCGAGGGAAGGCCGATTTTACGGCCGGCGTAGGTATTGCAGAGAAAGGTCTTTAGAACGCCTTTTTCCACGACCACGGTCCTCCGCGAAGGCACCCCCTCGGAGTCGAAGGGACTGGAGCCGAGCCGCCCCGCAAGCCGCCCGTCATCAATGATCGTGAGGGTTTCGGTTCCGATCCTCTCGCCCAGGCGATCGGCCAGAAACGTGGACTTCTGGTAAACCGCCGTTCCGGTCAGGCAGCCGCACAGGAAACCGAGAAGGCTGGACGACATCAAGGGGTCGAAAATGACGGGGACGCGCTGGGTTCGGACTTTGCGGGGTTTGACGTGCCGCAAGGTCCGTTCGACCGCGGTCCGGGCGATCGTCTCGGGCGAAGCCAGGTCGGCCAGATGAATCTTCGAGGAAAACCAGAAATCCTCGACCAGGTCATCGGTCTCTCCGGCTTGGAGACTGACGTTCAAGCCGGCGTACGTTTTGCGGTATTCGCCCAGAAAGCCCTTCGAATTGGCCAGGACGGCATGTCCGACATGCGTGTCGCAGCTGGCGCCGTGAGAATTGACGATACGGGAGTCGGACAGGGCGATTTTTTCCGTCTCCAGCGCCAGGCGGATTTTTTCCTCCGGGGCCATGTCCACAACGGCCGGATCGAACAGATCCAGATTGTCCGGATCGATCGCAGCGGGAAGGAGGTCCGGAAGACCGGCACATTCGTCCCGATTGGACAGCGCAGCCCGATGGACGGCGTTTCGAACAAGGCGTTCGACCGTTTCCCGGGACAGGTCGGAAGAACCGGCGTAAGCCGTCCGGCCGTCCTTGATCACCCGCAGGCCCATCGACAGGGACCCGGCTTCAACCAGGTTTTCGATCTCGCCCATCCGGACGTCGACCCCAAATTCGATATCGTCGCCGATCCCGACCTCGATCTCGTCGGCGCCGCAGGCCCGTCCGAAGCGGACGATGTCTTCGGCCAGATTTTTCAGATCGGCGTTCGAATCCGGCGCCGTCATGTCCGGCCTCCCACGGTCATCGCCGAGATTTTCAGGGTCGGGCAGCCGTCGTTAACCGGAACTTCCTGCCCTTCCTTGCCGCAAGTGCCGGTCGGCTGGCCGAAAGCCAGGTCGTTGCCGGCCATAACGATGCGGTTCAAAACATCGACATTGGAGCCGATGAGGGTGGCCTGTTTGACCGGCCGGGTTTTCCGGCCGTTTTCGATCAACCACCCGGAACTGACCGAGAACGTGAACTTGCCCGAATCTTCCACCTGGCCTCCGGTGAACCTTTCGGCGAAAAAGCCCTTTTTCACCGAGGCCAGGATTTCGGCGGGATCATGCGTCCCGGCGGCGATGTACGTATTCGCCATCCGGGGGATGGGTATGGACTAGTAATCCTGGCGCCGGCCGTGCCCGGTCGGAGTCCGGCCGAGC
>CAYPKX010000061.1:0-18344 GCA_964411395.1 uncultured Eubacteriales bacterium
GCCGAGACCGCGGCCGGAAGAAAAGCGAAGAAAACGGCCGCTGTCAGGACTCCGGAAAGCGGCCGTTTTCCCCGGGTCATACCTTACTGGAAGTACACCATCGGGCTTTCGGTTCCGCCGTAGCCCAGGGTGGTGACAGCAAAAGCCCGCTTTTTCTTGAGGTCGGTATAGGTGATCGACGTCGAAAACGTGGAGGAATTTACGGTCTTGACCCTGGTATAAGCCCCGGTCCCTTCCTTCATGTAAATCGCATACCCCTGGATATGCTCGGGAACGTTGCTCGGATTGACGGCCCAGGAGAAATTGAACGTCACCGAGGGGGCCGTCCACATTCCGCTGATGGAAATTCCCGCGGTAACGCTCAGCGGGATGAGAGGATTGGTTTTGAGGATCTCGACGGGCTGGATCAGGACGTTTTCCCGGCCGATGCTGTCGACGACGGTCAGCCGGACATTGAACGTCCCGGAGAGGTTGAACACGTGGGTCACGACCCGGCCGGAGGCTGTCTCGCCGTCGCCGAAGACCCAGTCGTAATTGACTTCCTGGCCGTCGAGGCCGTAAGAGGGCGTGGCCGTGAACGTCACAGAAAGCGGCGGATAACCGGTCGTGGGCGAATAGGCGAACTCGGCCGTGGGAAGAGGGGTGGCGACGATCGGATTGAGGGAATAAACATAAACATCCGTTCCGAGGTTCATCGTATAAGAGAGCCAGGACGACATCGACACGGCCACATTGCCGAACATATCAGCCGCCAGGCCGACGACCTTCGGAGCATTTCCCGCGATGGTCTGAACGGGTTTCCATGTCCCGCCGATATTGTTGGTGTAACGGAAGCCGTCTCCGCCGTCTCCGGCCCCGGCCTGGGCGACGACATGGATGTTATTGGCATTGTCGACGGCCACCCGGGGAAAATGCTGCATGTACATGTCCAGAGCGTTTTGAGACTGAGCCCCGGACTGAATCTTCATGGCTTTGATATTGGTCCCGCCTTCCTCCAGCGGATTGGGATAGTCCATCCAAACGGCCACCGCGATTCCGTTCGGGCCGGCGGCGATCCAGGGGAGCGCGGCGCTGCCTTCTTCTCCGGGAATGGGCTCCCGGGGGTACCACCCGACTTCGGCCGTCCGGCTGGAATAGAACAACTCGTAAGAACCGCTGTCCATTTTTTCGATCAATATGGCATGGACGGTTCCTTCGGGATCGAGAGCAATGGCGCTCTGTTCGCCATATCCCAGGGCGATGGGGTAAACATCTTCCCAAACACCGTTGACCTTGGAGCGGGCAAAAGCCCGTCCCCCGGCATAGACATTGGAGACGACATGGAGATTGCCGTATTTATCGATCTGGCCGCAGGGTTCGAAAGACGCGTCTCCATCGAAGACATTCTCAATCGGTCCCCAGGATTTCGTTCCGTGATCATAAACCCGGGCGTAGGTGGAATTGTTGCTGAGGACACCCCAGGTCACCAGGACGTCCCCGGCGGTCGAAACCGCAATATGGGGGCGGTTGGCTTGGATATAATCGCTTTCCGTCACGTTGACAGGCGTCGAAGTCGTGGTTCCGTCGAAAGACGCGACATAAACGGGCCCGCCGCTGTTGGGATTGGCATCGCCCGGCACCCAGACGACCCAGAGAGTGCTGTCGGGACCGAACGCGCACTGCGTCCAACGGATGCCGTAATCGGCATGATAGATCAACCGGCCGTTTCCCATCTGTTGCCCGAATTGAAGCGTCGTAAGCATAAGGACGGCGCATAAACCGACCATGACTCTTGTCTTCATCAAGCTCTCCTCAGGTCGAATGGAGCCTATTTCTGTAAATAGACGCTCCATTGTGCCAGTGAAAAGGGGGGGTTGTCAACCCGAAAATGCCCAGTGTTAAGTAAACATTGAAAGTGGACTGTTTTAAGGGGCTATAAAGTTTAAAAGTGGACTGGGCCGTTCAGGCCAGGTATACCCTGAAACTGAATGGAGGTCTCCTCATGCCCAAACAGCTTCACAAGTCTTTTCAGGATGTCCAAGTCCGGGATCTCTTGAGGCGATGCTGCAAAAACGAGATCGGGCTCCGCCACTTGAAAACAATCCTCAAGCTCGGAAGTGTAACGAAATCTGTGTAAACGGGCTGTGACCATTCAAGCTTGCCCCCTCATCCGATCTCCAAAGAAGATCATCAGTTGGGAGTATATCATAGCCCAATCCCGTTGTCGAAAAGTCCATTTTTTCGAGGCCTCCTCCACCGCCAGGAAGACTTGTTTGATTAGTGCCTGGTCGTTGGGGAAAATCGCTTTGTTCTTGGTGGTTTTCTTGATCATCCGATTCATGCTTTCGATTGGATTTGTCGTATACACCATCTTCCGGATCTCCGGCGGGTACTTGAAGAAGGTCACGATCTCGGCCACGAAGCGGGATAAGCCCTTGGAGAAGCCCCGCGAAAATTCCCCCGAAAATTGTAAAATTTGTTCTTTCAATTTTCCGGCGATTTTGGCAGAATTCATGTGGGGCCTCCAGAGGACCACTCGCTTCAACGAGCCCCTCGTTGTATTGCATGCAGAGACCCCATTCTATTTCAAAGTTTCCCCATTTTCCCTTTTCCAGATGGATTTTGATGTAAATCCGCGTCTTTTCAGAAGTTAGACGAAATCAGCCCCATTTTATGGGGTAAGTCCTGGAAAATGCTTTTGTCGGAAGGTGCTTTTATGTTATAGTCGGTGTTATGATGCGACTATTATGGAGACGGCTCTATCTGGCCGCTTTATTTTCGGCTGGGATTCTCTCCATTTTTTCCCCTCCGGCGCTTACTTCAGCCGGAGATTTCGACGGGGTCTTCACCCCGCCCGTCGTCCTCAAAGACCGGACCGTCCGCTATCTCGCTCGTTTCGAAAACGGTCGTTGGGCCCTTTCTTCCAGGTCCGTCTCCTCTCCGACCGTCGCGACGCCCGTGCCCCTTTCTCTGGATGCGGCTTACGCTGATCTTCGCCTGTTTGTCGACGGTAAAGATCAGCTCTGGCTGGCCGGAGAGGAAAACAGGCCCGGCGAAGTTTTAATCCGGATCGGACGCCTGGACGGCGTCGGTTTCGGTGAATCCCGGATGATCGGCGTCCCGGCAGGCTGGAACGGTCGAGCTGATTTAGCCTTCGCCGGAACCGCCGAGCCATGGGTCGCCTGGCGCTACAAATCGGGATCTATCGAGGAAATCCTGGTCGAAGACACCTCCACGGGATTGAGATGGCGTCTCACCTCCCCGGACGCCTCCGCCTTGTCCGCCCCGCGGATCCGGGCCGACCGAACCGGCGGGATCTGGGTGCTCTGGACGGGGATGCGCGGGGAACGTTATATCGTCGCCGGCCGGCGATTTGACGGCCGCAGCTGGTCGGAGGAAACCCTTATCGCCGATAACGGCGACCGTCCCTGCCTCCAGCTCGACGCCGGATCAGCCGGGGACGGCATCCTCCGGATCGCCTGGTCGGCTTTCAACGGACAATTTTACAGGATACAAACCGCCGCCTGGACCGCCGGATCCTGGTCGGAACCCCGAGAGTTGACCCGCCATGCGGAAATGGAAACCGCGCCGCGGATCATTAGCGGGGACCGGGGAGTCGAAGCTGTCGTCTGGGCCGGTTTGAGAGCTTCGGACAGGCGAATTTGGGCTTGTGAAACCTCCGCCGGATCCGCCTCGGCGCCCTTTGTCGTTTCCGATACCGCCGGTTCGCTCGTCTTCGAAGCGGCCGGGACCGGCGAGGAAATTTTTTTGATCACCGAAAGCCCGGAGGGACCCCGATTCCAATCTTTCCGGAGAAAGGACGGGCATCAAGGCTCCATCTCCCGCGGGGAGAAGCCCGGACGGCCCGGTTCCTCTCCCGCCCAACCCTCCGGGCCCGCGATTTCGACCCGGCTTGAAACGGAATACATCGGCTTCGGAGACAGCATCACCTTCGGATATATCAACAGGCAGGAAGCTCCGGACCGGGGATACATCCCGCGGCTTGACCTCAAGCTCGACGCCGCTTTCGGTCCGACGACGGTCGTCAACTCCGGATTTCCGGGCGAATATACCATCGAAGGCCTGGCCCGGATCGACTCTGTTCTGGCGGCCCAGCGAGGCCGGTATCTTCTCCTTATGGAAGGAACCAACGACGTCAAGCACGTCGACACTCCGATCCCGACGTCCCTTTACAACCTGAGAGAAATCTGCAAACGCTGCCTGACGGCCGGAGTGATTCCCCTGTTGGCCACCGTCATCCCCCGGCGGGATGACATCTGGGAATTCGAATACTATCAGGGCCGTCATTTCGACCTGGAAGCGGGCATCCGGGCCCTGGCTCCGTCCCTTGTGATCCCCCTCGTCGAAATGGAGCAGCCGTTCATGGACTATCCCGGGGGACCGGACAATCTCCTCTCCGATTACGTCCATCCGAACGAGACCGGATACGCGGTCATGACCGGCGTCTGGTACGCGGCGATCCGCGCCCTGCCCTTCCCGCCGGTCAATCTCGACATCCTGGTCAAGTCGAAATCGACTGCGCAAGCCGCCGAAGGCGATCCCGCCAAAAACGGCTCGGCCGTCGGCTATCTTCTTTCCTGGGAGCCCAGCCCAAAAACGGCCGATATCGCCTCCATCAAGGGATATCGGATCTATCGGAAGAAAGCATCCGAGGGCGCCTCTTCTTTTGTCTTGATCGGTCACGTCGAGGGCGTGTTTGCCTACCTGGACCGCTCGGTCGACGGCACGACCGTCTACGATTATGTCATCTCAACCGTTGCTGTCGACAATGTCGAAGGGACGGCCTCGGCGATGATTCGCCGCTAATTTTTATTGGAGGGTCTTATGACGCACTCGCAACACCGGATGGGCCGCCCCATCGTTTTTCTTCTTCTCCTGGCGGTTTTAATCGCCGCCCCGGCCCTGAGAAGCCAAACGACCGCCAGCCTGAAGGAAATCGCCCTTCAGAAGGATGGGAACCGCCTCAATGTCAGCTTGAAAGTCGAAGGAGTCTACACGGTCGAAGCCTCCTTTCTTCCTTCCCCGCCGCGGTTGGTGATCGACCTGACCCCCATCTCGCGGATTCAGGTTCTGCCCTACACCCAGATTGACGATATCGGGATCCTCGACATCCGGACCGGACAGTTCAAGCCCGAAACCGCCCGGGTTGTCTTCGACCTCAGCCAAAACGTGCCGGCCTACAGCGTGACTCAGACCGCCGAAGGCTTGAATGTCTCCTTCTGGTACGAGGGGGAGGTTCCGCCCATCCAGGCTCCGGTTACGGATCAACCGGTTCCGGCTCCCCGGACGACGGCGCCCGCCGTCACCACTCCGGCCAGGGCGACTGAGCTTCCGGCCGCGGCGGGTCGGACAAATTACTTTTTCGCCGCCCGCGGAGGCGTCGGTCTGTTTCTTGGCTCGGATCTTCTTTTCGACAAGACGTTCGACATGTACGGGGAAACGGCGACGCTGGAAGAAGCCTACGGCTCCGGACTGTCCCCGGCCTTTGAAATCCAGATGGGCAAGTATTCCGGCCGGACGAAATTCGGCTTCGGGGCGACGTTCTGGTTCCACAACCAGAAGCCGGTCATCACCGCTTCGCTGCCCCACCCCTTCCTCATGAACGCCGACCGGTCCGTCGAGCTTCTTCCTGAAGACGTGAAGAACCCGATGTGGAACTTCTCCCTGTTCGCGCTCTTCACTCTTTCCGAAACGGAAAAGCTCACCCTCTCGGCCGGCCCGATGCTCGGACTGACCAAAGGGAAGTTCCAGACGATCGAGGATTTCACCCTGGAAGAAAAATCCCCCTTCACCGCGGCCGATGTGTCCATTTCCGAATATGTCTTCTTTGAGGACCTGTACTCGGAGCTTCTCTTCGGCGGCATCTTTCAGCTGGAATACCGGTTGAGCGACCGGATCGCCCTGGTCGGGGATGTCCGGGTGATATATATCAATCCCGTTCTCTCGAGCGTCAACCTGCGGGCCAATCTCCTTCACGTTCAACCCATCCTGGGAATCCAGTTTAATTTCTAAGGCCGGACTCAGTACAGGAGATCCTACTGCCTCAAGCCCCGGAGCGAATCGTCGGACCGGCCTGCCGGACAAGCGGGAGGGTGCGCGTTTGTCTTCTGACCGCCGCGGCCGTCCTGCTCCCGGCACTCGGCCCGGCCTCGGGCCTGGCCCGGGATGTCCCGACCCGCCAGGGGACCATTGAATTTTCCTCCGGCCGGTACGGGATTGCCGATCCGCTCTTCAAGACGATTTATGAGCCCGGCGGGTCGATTCAGAGCCTCGGCTTCACCGCGGCCCTGACCCCCCTCGTGGATTTCTACCTCGACCTCCGCCTCATGATTAAAAACGGACGGCTGTCCCATTCCCAGGAAAAAACCGATTTTATTTTGTTGCCTATCTCCCTGGGACTTCGCGGAGCCCTGACCGTCGCCTTCTTAAGGCCGTTTATCGGGGCGGGTATCGATTACTTCGCTTTCCTGGAGAGCAATCCCATCGGAACGATCACCGACCGGGCCATGGGAGGACACGTGTCCGGCGGATTTTATCTTCAATTCGGGGAACGCTTCCCGATTCTGCCGTTTTTCAAAGTGAAGCAGACGTTCCTCAAAGCTTCGGCCGCAACCGGATCGATCAACCTGGGCGGCTTCGAATGGGGCGGCGGCCTGGCGATCGCCTTTTAATCCGCATGATGGAAACGCCGCCCCGACCGCTTCATTTTCCCGGAATCTCCCGGCGGGGGAGAATGTGCAACCGATGAAAGTCAAAGTCCTCCTCCTTCATTGCCCGGGCGACCAGATCTACCTTCACGATTACTACACGAGCTATTCCTCAAAGGCCAATTACTACTGGCCGCCGACTGATCTCGTGCTACTCTCGGGCGTCCTTCGGGATCTCGACCTGGCCGTTGTCGACGCCGTGGCCGATCGTCTGTCCGAAGACGACTGCCTGGCCCGGATTCAGGATTTCGGTCCGGAGGCGGTCATCTTCACAACCGGCACGGCGACATGGAAGAGCGATTTCGCCTTCACCGCCCGGATCCGGGACATCTCGCCGGCCAGGATCATCGCCTCCGGCTCGATTTTCCTTTTTGAATCGGAACGATTTCTGGCCGCCGCGCCCCATATCGATGCGGCCATCGCCAGCCCGGAAATCCGGGAATACGTCGAAGGGCGGGAGAAAGACTTCTCCGCCCTGGCCGTCCGCCGGGACAGACAGATTCGCCGGTCCGAAAGCCCCCACCCGGCCTCGACCTTTGATATTCCCGTTCCCCGCCATGAGCTTTTCAACCTCGGCGTCAACAGGAGCCCGCTGGCCCGCCGCCGGCCGTTCGCTCTGGTCGTCACTTCGATCGGCTGTCCCTTCGGCTGCGTGTTTTGCGTCGCCGGGGCGGTGGCCTATCGCATCCGGAATCTGGACGGAGTCCTGAACGAGTTGGAGAGCCTGAAAGCCCAGGGGATCCGGGAGATCATGTTCAATGATCCGACCTTGACCGTTTCAAAAAAGCGCATCCTGGAGCTCTGCCGGGAAATGGAAGCCCGGGAAATGCGCTTCTCCTGGGTCTGTAACGCCCATCTGACCACGCTCGACGACGAGCTGGCCGCGGCCATGAAAAAAGCCGGGTGCCATACGGTCATGATGGGGGTGGAGAGCGGCCAGGAAGAGATTCTGGCGGCCACGGAAAAGAAAATCACCCGGGAGAAAGCCCTGGCCGCCTTCCGCATCTGCAAGCGGCACCGCATCCGAACCCTGGCATATTTTATCATCGGTCTTCCGGGCGAGACGGCCGACTCGGTCGCGCGAACGATCCGCTTTGCCAGGGACCTGGACCCTGATTTCGCCTCGTTCACGGTCCTGACACCCGATGTCGGCTCGCCTCTCCGACAAAAAAGCATCGAAGAAGGACGGCTCGATCCGAACGTGTTGCTCTTCGACAGCACCTGCCCGCCCGTGTTCAGTTCGGGGGCTCTCTCCCAGGAGGAGCTCTGGAAATTCCGGCAGAAAGCCGTCCGCTCGTTCTATCTCCGACCGGCCTATCTTTTCAAACAGCTGGCGGCGATCCGGAGCTTCAAAGACTTTCTCTATCTTTTGGAGCAGGCCCGGGCGATGTTCTTCCGCTGAGCAGTCGCGCCGCGGCCGGCGTACTCTATTGACGGATTCCATAATCTTTCGTTATTGTACGGGGCATCATGTCCTCCACGCCGAAATGGGCCCGGGTCGCGGTTTTTCTGCTGATCCTCGTCTTAGCCGTCGGAAGCCGGTTCTGGGGCCTCGACTGGGGTCTCCCCCACACCTATCATGTGGATGAAAACTGGTTTGCCGGCAAAGCCATCAAATTCCTCGGCGGCAACCTCAATCCCGAATTTTTCCACGTTCCCACGCTCCACATGTATTCCCTGGCGGGCCTGTGGGGGATCTACTACCAGGTTGAAAAAGCGGCGGGGAACGCCCGGTCGATCACGGAGTTCACCGACACCTATATTCAATCGCCGAGCGTCTTCTACCTGATCGGCCGCGCCCTCTCCGCCCTGATGGGCATCGGGACGATCCTCCTCCTGTTTCTCCTCGGAAAGCGAATGTTCGGCCCGAGGACCGGGGCAATCGCCGCCCTCCTCCTCGTCTTCAGCCTGGACCACGCCCGGATCTCGCACGATATGCTGCCCGATGTGCCGATGGTTTTTTTTCTCGTCCTGGGTTACCTTTTCATCTGGAATATCGCCGAGAAGGGACGAACTCGGGACTATATCTGGGCCGGGGTGGCCGCCGGCCTGGCGATGACGACCAAATACGGGGGAATCATGCTGTTCCTTCCGATTCTCATCGCCCACATCTACCGCGTCCGTCAGGACAAGCGTCCGGTTCGGGAATTTATCCTCAGCCCCCGCCTGATTGGGGCCGGACTGGTCTTTCTGGCGGTTTTTGTGATCGGCAGCCCTTATGTCGTCCTTGATTTTCCCACCTTTAAAAAAGATTTCTTGTGGCAGAGCAGCCACCTGGCCACCGAGGGCCACTTCGGAGATCCGGCCGGCGCTTCGGCCCTCCTGTTTTATCTCCGCTACGGGTTCAAGGAAAATGTCGGGGCGATCGCCCAATTCTTCGTCCTCGGCGGGATTCTCCTCGCCCTGGCCCGGCGCCGGAAAGCCGACCTGATCCTCCTCTCCTATCCGCTGCTCCAGTTCGCGATGATCCTGACCTGGAAAACGCGAGCCACCCGATATCTGTTCCCGATGGCCCCGTTTTTCATCCTGATCGCGGCCTTCTTCCTGGATTGGCTTCTCGGCCGGGGAGACCGGATTTTCGCCCGGGAGAAAACAAAACCGAAGCGGCGACTTATATGGTCGATCGCGACGGTCATCACCATCGCCGCGATCCTGGCTCCGTCGGCCGTCCGTCTTTGGAATCTCGACTCGGCCCTGGCCGGCCTCGATTCCCGGACCCGGGCCAAGCAGTGGATCGATTTCAATATTCCCAAAGGGACCTGCCTCGCCCTGGAATCCTACGGACCGCCGATCTCCCGAACCGGGTATTCGGTGCTGACCGAACACGCCCTGAGCGACCTCGACCTGGAATTTCTTTCCTTCTCCGGGGCGGAGTACGCCGTCACCTCCGACACGATGTCCGGACGCTTCCTCGCCTCTCCGGCTGAATTTCCCAAAGAAGCCGCTTTCTATTCCTCCCTGGAGCGGGAAGGAACTTTGGTCAAAACCATCGAACCCCGCTTCAAAGGCTCTCTTCAGGAAATCCACATGCCCGAGCTCAGGATCTACCGTCTCAGCCGGGCTCCGGCGCCCGGATTTCCGGTCAATTTCCGCTCTTATGTCCAGAGTGTGACCATCCGGAAAACAGAAGATGGATGGGAAATCCGGACGGCCGTAACCGTCGAAGGCGGGCTGGAAGCCGGCGAGCTTCCCCAAAATCTTTATCTGAAAATCGCAGATGCCTCGGGCCGGGATTTCGGGCGGATCGATCTCAGGTCGGGCCCCCTGCCGGTGACCGGAACCTGGTCGGCCGCAGGCTCGACCGCGGTTGCCCGTATCCCCGAGGGATCGGTCATCGATCTCGGTTACGAATATATTCCCGCCCCCAATCCGGTCGCGTATCCGGTGGAGCGGCCGTTCCGCAAGGAGTTCCGCCTCCCGGGGAGCATCGTCCGGAGGGACTTGAACAAAGGCGTCTGGACGGCCGGTTTCTGGTTTGCCGCGGTCGCCGGGCCGGGGGGAGATCATTTCCAAACCGTAACGCTCGTTCCGGGAGACGACGGGCCGGTTCTCCGGAGCCGCGTGTTCGGTCCGGCCCTCCGATACGGCGACTCCCGCATCGTCAATCCCTATGTCCTCATCCGGGACGCAAACGGCAACGATCAGGACAAGCTCCCCCTGTTCTCGGGACGTCTTGGCGCATTCGAAGCCGATTCTCCCGGCCCGGCGGAAAGCGAAATGAAACTGTCCCGCCTTCCTTCCGGCTTTCGGATTTTCCTCGGCTATGAGGCCGGATCGGCCCGGACATCGCCGGACGCCCCCCTGGGCCCCGTTCTCCTCCAACTCCCGCCGCTTCCGGATTCCGGACTGGACTCCCTTCCGAATGTGATATAATTTCCCGCCGGCAGATGAGCAAAACGAAGAGACGTAAATCGGGAGCCAAAACCGCGGTCAAGGCGGAAAAGAAGCGCAAGTTTCCCCTTTCCGAGGCGGCCGGAGTTCTGCTGATCTTCGCTGCAATCTTCCTCCTGATCTCCCTGGCCAGTTACAACTCCCACGATCCCTCCTGGGCCAGCGCCGCGCCTTCCGGATCCCGACCGGCCAATTGGGCCGGCCGCCTGGGCGCCGAAATCTCGGAAACGGCGTTCTTCGTTTTCGGTTTGGTCGCCTTCCTCCTCCCCTTGGCCGCCGGCTACCTCGGCCTCCGGGCGGTCCTTCACGGCAATCGCCGGGCGATCCTGGCCAAGGCCGGACAATTTCTTCTCTTCATTTTGATCTTTTGTCCGCTCATGATTCTCATTTTTCAGAGCGTGTACTGGAAAGGCAAACCGATTTCCATCGGGGGTGTGACCGGGGATCTGATCGTTTCCTTTCTGACCGGCTTTCTCAGCAGCACGGGGACCATGATCGTCCTCCTCGCCGCGGCCTCGCTTTTTGCCATTGCCATCGGCGGATTCTCGTTTAAAAAAATGTTTTTGGGCCTCGGCCGAATGATGCGGTTTAAAAGCGCCGGGGTCACCATCCGGATTCCCCGGCAACCCAAGCCGGAAGGGCCCGTCCGGGAGAACATACCCGAGAAGGCCGGGCTGTTCCGAAAGAAAACGAAGGAAGAAAAACCCGTCGATAAGAACGCCGCCCGGAGCGAGGCCAGGGGCGGCCGGGAAGACAAGGATTTCCGAGAGCCGCCGGCCGTTCCGAAAGCCGAGCGCCGGGAGCCGCCTCCGCCATCCCGCCGGGAGCTTCGCAAGGCCCCGGTCAAACCGCCGCTTCCCGCCGTCTCCAAGCCGGAACAGTTTGCCTTTCCTCAATTCGACGACCGTCCGGCTTATACCATGCCGCCGTTGACCCTGCTCGACCCGGGCACGCCGGTCGAACAGATCGACAAGTCCGAGCTCCAGGAAAAGCGCCGGCTGATCGAAGAAAAGCTGGCCGAGTTCAAAGTCGAGGGCGAAGTTCGGGAATACCATCCCGGCCCGGTCATCACCACATACGAATTCTCGCCCAAGCCCGGAATCAAGATCAATCAAGTCACCAATCTGTCCGACGACCTGGCCCTGGCTCTCGGAGCCGAATCCGTCCGGGTCCAGCGCATTCCCGGCAAATCGTCCCTCGGCGTGGAAATTCCCAACAACAAGCGCGAAATCATCAAGCTTCGGGACATCCTCGAGTCCGAACCCTTCATCAAGTCGCCGTCCAAGCTCACCCTGGCCCTCGGAAAAACCGTTCATGACGAGGTCTACGTCACGGACCTGGCCGGGATGCCGCATCTCCTGGTCGCCGGGGCGACCGGAACGGGCAAGAGCGTCTGCCTCAACGCCCTGATTGCCAGCATCCTCTACAAAGCCTCGCCCGACGAGGTCAAGCTCCTGCTCATCGATCCCAAGCGCCTGGAATTCTCGCTCTATGACGGGATTCCGCATCTTCTCAGCCCGGTCATCAACGACGCCAAGAAAGCCGCGGTCATCCTGATGGACACGGTCAAGAAGATGGAAGAGCGCTATTACCTGATGCAGCAAGCCAAGGTTCGCAACATCGACCAGTACAACCATCACATTGCCGAAGTCATCCAGGAAAAGAAGGGCAACCTGACCGAGGAGGACAAACAGAAGCTCCGGCCGATGCCCTATATCGTCATTATCATCGACGAGCTGGCCGATCTGATCATGGTCAGCGGGCAGGATGTCGATTTTGCCATCGGCCGCCTGGCCCAGTTGGCCCGGGCCGTCGGCATCCATCTCGTTCTGGCCACCCAGCGGCCTTCGACCGACATCATCACCGGGACCATCAAGAACAACTTTCCCAGCCGGATCGCCTTCCGCGTTCCGAGCAAGATCGATTCCCGGGTCATCCTGGACGAAAACGGTGCGGAAAAGCTCCTGGGCATGGGCGACATGCTGTTCATCCCGCCGAATTATCCGCGCCTCATCCGTCTCCACTGCTCCTACGTTTCCATTCCGGAAGTCCGCCGCCTGGTCAACTTCGTCAAGAAACAGGGCGTGCCGGAGTACGATGAGCGGATCGTCGATGTCCTCCAACGGACCGGAGAGCAGCCCTGGGGCGATTCCGACGAGAAAGACGAAATGTTCGAAGAGGCGGTCAAGCTCGTCCTCAACACCGGCCAAGCCTCGGCGTCTTACCTTCAGCGGCGCCTCAAACTCGGATATGCCCGGGCCTCCCGCCTGATCGATCAGATGGAGCAGGAAGGGATCCTCGGCCCGATGGAGGGGAGCAAACCGCGCGAGATCCTGGTCGACGCCAAGGATTACCTGGCCCGGACCGTCGGAAAAAAACCCGGATCTCCCGAATAAGCGGCTCGCCATGGATCTGCCGAAACCGGATGTCGACCTGGACGATGTCGTCGCCCGGTTCCGCCCGGTCATCGGTTTCAAAATCCGCCGGGCTCTCGGCGCCCAGAATCCGGATTGGGAGGATCTGACCAACGAGGTTCTGGCTCAAACCATCGCCAAGGTCAAATCCGGAGAGTTCCGGGGCGACTCTAAAATCGGAACGTTCATCTATACGATCACGGTCCGGAGGATCGTCGACTATATCCGGGAGAAAACCAAGGTCGCCCGGCGCTTCCCGTCCGAAACGGACGTTCCGGCGGCCGAGGACCGGATCGAAAAAGAAGAGCGGTCCCGGCAACTGGCCGCCGCCGTGGCCGCCCTCCCCGAAAAGTATCGCGAAGTCCTGGATCTGTACTATTATCGCGAGCTCTCCCGGGAGGAAACCGCCCGCCGCCTCGGACTGAGCCCGGCCAGGGTCAGCGAACGTGTCCATTACGCCCAGAAGCTCCTCCGCAAATCCATCCGGCGGTCCGCCGGTCCACTTTCCGCACCTTCGTCCGACTCAAGAAAGGACTAGGACCCGAACCGATGCCTCACTCCGATTTTAAAGACAAGATCGATGAATACCTTCTCGGACGGCTGTCCGAGGAGGCGGCGGAACGGTTCGAGCGGCATTATTTCGAATGCCCGGAATGCTTCAAGGAAACGACCGAACGCGCCGCCCTGATCGATGCGGTTAAAGCGGCCGGCCCGGCCCCGGTCGCCGAACGCCGGCCGGCGGGGAACCGAGGGATCAGGCGGTCCTGGCTCGGTTGGGCGGCGGCCGGAGTCGCGGTTCTTTTATTGGCCGCCGCGGCAATTCTCTTCCTTCCGCAAAGCTCCCGCCCGCCCGATTTTCCCGATGGCGGAATCCGGAGCGTCAGAGGCGACGGGCTGGAGATTATCGGTCCGGCCGGAACGAGCGCCGAACTTCCGAAGGACCTGGCCTGGAAGGCGATCGAGGGCGCCGCCGAATACTCGGTCATCGTTGAAGGAATCGACCCGGTCTGGACGGCCGAGACACGCGACGCTTCGATCTCCATTCCCGCGGAGGTCTCGGCCCGCCTGATTCCCGGAAGGACGTATTTCTGGAGGGTCAAAGCTTACGCCGCCGAAGGGACGCTGGTGGCCTCCTCGGCTCGAACGGCCTTCACCTTCGGCCGCTGATATTCGCCGGCCCGACGGACGACTCAATCCTCGTTGGGCGCTTCCTCTTCGTAGTACATCCGGCCGCGGGTTTCCTCCTCGAAAGCCAGGCAGCACATCAGCCGGCCGCAGAGCCCGGAGATCTTGGTCGGATTGATGGCGATCTGCTGTTTTCGGGCTTTCTGGATGGTGACCGGTTCGAACGATTTCATGAAGGTGGCGCAGCAGAGCGGCCGGCCGCACACGCCCAGTCCTCCGATCATCTTGGCTTCGTCGCGGACGCCGACCTGGCGCATCTCGATCCGCATCCGGAGCTCTTTAGCCAGGTCCTTGACCAGCTGGCGGAAATCCACCCGGCCGTCGGCCGTATAGAAAAAGATGCCCTTCTTTTCATTGAAGAAATACCGGACGGCAGTGAGCTTCATCGCCAGATTCCGGAATTTGATCCGATCCAGGCAGAAAAGGAAAGCCCGCTCCTCCCGTTCCCTAAGCCATTGCATCCGCCGCTGGTCCTCATCATCGGCCTTGCGGAGGATCGAGGGAGCATCCTCGACCCGCTTGGGGTGGTTGCAGACCGGACCATCGACGGCCACGACCTCGGCCAAATCACCGCCGAACTCGGAATCCACAAGGCAGAGGTCGCCGCGGTCGAGATCGAGATCGCCCTTGCGGGCTCGGATCGTCTTTCCGGAGGTCAGGGAAATCAAGCACACCAAATCACTCATGGTTTTATCCTGTCATGCGGGCAAAGAGTACGCTGACGATCAACCGGACGTTGGCATAGGCGTCCAGGCCGGACGAAGCCGTTTCGACGGCCCGGATGAGGCGCAGGGCCCTCTCCGGCTCCACGTTCGCCGCCGCGTCCCGAATCTCCGGTTCGAGGTCCGGATTGAGCAAGCCGCCGCCCCGGCCGGTCTCTCCGAAGAGCAGGAGGTCGCGGCCGAAACCGCGAAAAAAAGCGAGGAGACCGGCAACATCATCTCTCGAAGCCGGCTTCCGGCCGCCGGTCAGCTTCCGGACAAAATCCGTCCCGTTGGGGCCGGAGAGAATCATCCGGTACCAATCCCAGGCCTCCCGGCGCCTGTCGAAGTAGGCGTCCCAATCCTCGGTCAGGGCCCGATGATAATTACCCCGGACAATCGCCGCAATGACGGCGGCTCGGGCTTCGTCCTCGCCCCGGGTACGGAGGGTCGCGGCGATATCCTCCGAACCCACGGCCCCGAAGGTCAGCATCCGGCAGCGGGAAAGAATCGTCGGAAGGAGAAGGTCCGGGTTGGCCGTGATGAGAATGAACTGAACGTAATCCGGGGGTTCCTCGAGAATTTTCAGCGAGGCATTGGCCGTGGCTTCGTTCATCTCGCCGGCGTCGTCGACCAGGAACACCCGCCGGCGTCCGATCATGGGTTTCATCCGGGCAAGCTCCCCGGCGCGGCGCATCTGGCGAATATAGATCATCGAGCTCTTTTTTCCGGGATCTTCTTCTTCGCCGCCCTCGTCTTCGTCTTCCGCCTCGGCGTTCTCTTCATTCTCTTCGGCTTCCGACCGGGGAAGATTCTTCACTTCAATGACATCGGGATGATTCCCGGCGTCGATGGCCTTGCAGGACGGGCATTCGTCGCAGGCCTCATCTTCGAGTCGGCCGCAATTGAAGGCCTTGGCCAGCTCCAGAGCGATCTCCCGCTGGCCGGCTCCCTCGGCTCCGCAGAACAAGAGGCTCGGCAGGACGCTTCGACGCCGGAGAACCGAGCGCAGAATCTCCTTGATCGGAGCATTGCCGGGAACCTTGTCAAACGACATTTCTCTTCTCTTCAGTCCGGGCCGACGGGTGCGGCCGAAGCCAGGGCGGCCCTCAGGTAGCCGGCGGTCGGGGAACCGGCCGCCGCGACGTCCTCGGGGCGGCCAAAGGCGACCACCCGCCCCCCGTTCTCCCCGCCCTCGGGGCCCAGGTCGATAATATAGTCGCAAGACCGGATCACTTCAAGGTTGTGCTCGATGATGACCACGGTGTTGCCGAGGCGGACGAGCTCGGAGAGGATTTCCAGAAGCTTTCGGACATCGTCGAAATGCAGGCCGGTCGTCGGCTCGTCCAGGAGATAAAGCGTCCGGCCCGTGGCCCGCTTGCCCAACTCCTTGGTCAGCTTGATCCGCTGGGCTTCGCCGCCGGAAAGCGTCGGGGCGGGCTGGCCGAGGCGGAGATAGCCGAGCCCGACCTCCCGGAGAGTCGCCAAGCGCCGTTTCAGGCGGGGCTGGGCCTTGAGATATTCGAAGGACTCGTCCACGGTCATCGAGAGGAAATCGGCGATCGATTTGCCTTTGTAGCGAACGGCCAGAGTTTCCTTGTTGTAACGCAAACCCTCGCACCGGTCGCAGGTGACGAAGACATCCGGAAGAAAGTGCATTTCAACCCGTTTGACTCCCGCCCCCTGGCATTCCTCGCAGCGCCCTCCGGCGATATTAAAGCTGAACCGGCCCGGGCCGTATCCGCGCGACCGCGATTCCTGGGAGCGGGCGAAAAGCTGCCGCAGCTCGGTGAACAATCCGGCGTACGTCGCCGGATTGGACCGGGGCGTCCGGCCGATCGGTTTCTGGTCCACCGAGATGACTTTGTCGAGGTGTTTGATCCCCTCGATTTTATCGTGGGCCCCGGCCCGAAGATTCGCTTTGGCCAGAGTGTTCTGGAGAGACCGGAAGAGAATATCGAAGACCAGAGTGCTCTTTCCCGATCCGGAAACTCCGGTGACCGCCGTCATACAGCCCAGAGGAATGGTGACATCGACGTTTTTGAGGTTGTGTTCCCGCGCGTTTCGAATGACCAGCTTGCCCCTGGGCGTCCGGCGCTCGGCCGGGACGGGGACAATCGCCTCGCCCCGGAGATACTTGGCCGTCAGGGAATCAGGCGACTTGAGGATTTCGGCCAGCGGACCCTGGGCCACGACAAAACCGCCGTGCTCGCCCGCACCCGGCCCCAGATCGAGGATAAAATCCGAGGAGCGGATGGTCTGCTCGTCATGTTCGACGACCAGAACGGTATTGCCGTCGTCGCGAATTCTCCTGAGGAGACGGATCAAGCGGCCGTTATCCCTCTGGTGAAGCCCGATGGTCGGCTCGTCCAGGACATACAGGATTCCGCGGAGGCGGGCCCCGACCTGGGCGGCAAGGCGAACCCGCTGGGCTTCGCCGCCGGAAAGCGTGGCTGTCGGTCGTTCAAGCGACAGATAGCCGAGCCCCAGCTCGGCGCAAACGCCAAGACGGGCGGTCAATTCCTTGCCGATCTTCCCGGCGATCTCCTCCCGGGAAACCAGGATGTCCAAGCGGCCGAGTTCGGAAATCAGACGATCGATCGCCAGCCGGCTCAAGTCATGAATATTATGCCCGTCGATTCGGACGGCCAGCGCCTGGGAATTGAGCCGGGCGCCGTGACAAGCCGGGCAGATATCCCCGGTCAGTTCCACTTCGCCGTCTTCGTTGGTCGTCGATTCGGCCCCGAGGCCGTGGCAACGGGGACAAGCGCCGTAAGGCGTGTTAAAGGAAAAATTCCGGGGCTCGAGGTCGGGGAGACTGACATCGCAGACCGGACAGCGGAGACGCCGGGAATAATAGGTCTCCTTGCCGTCTTCGCTCAGGATCAGGACTTCGCCCTCGGCCAGGTCAAGGGACTTCTCGACGGCGTCCGCCAGGCGGGTCTTGCCGGCGGCGGTCGGCTTGAAATCATCGATCAGGACTTCGCCCGTATGAGAGCGGGTTTTGGCCAGGATGATTTCTTCTTCGAGGTCCCGGAAGACGCCGTCCAGGCGCAGGCGGACGAAACCCTTTTTTCGAAGACGGTCGAACAACCGATGGTACTCGCCTTTGCGGCCCTTGATGACCGGAGCCAGGATTCTGACCCGGCCCCTGGCCGATTCCAGGATCCGGGCGACGATCTGGTCGGTCGATTGGGAGCTCACGGCCCGGCCGCACGAGGGGCAATGGGGGGTTCCGACCCGGGCGAAAAGAAGGCGGAGGAGGTCGTACATTTCGGTCACGGTCCCGACCGTCGACCGGGGATTGGAGCTAATCGTCTTCTGGTCGATGGAGATGGCCGGTGATAAACCCTCGATGGACTCGACCTCGGGCTTTTCCATCATGTCCATGTACTGCCGGGCGTACGCCGACATGCATTCGATGTAGCGCCGCTGGCCCTCGGCAA
>CAYPKX010000062.1:0-2472 GCA_964411395.1 uncultured Eubacteriales bacterium
TTCGATTTCCAAGGAGACGATCATGCAAAAACGATCCTTCTTAATCATCGCGGCGTTGGTTCTGACGGCGGTCGGCCCGGGATTATTCGCGGCGGAGAGGCCGCTTATCGGCGCCCGCCATCCGGCGATTTCTCCCGACGGCCGCCAGATTGCCTTTTCCTATATGGGGGACATCTGGCTCGTCTCGGCCGACGGCGGCCGGGCGGTGCCTTTGACCAATCATGCCGCCTATGAGCGGGAACCGGTCTGGTCTCCCGACGGGAAAATGCTCGCCTTCACGTCCAACCGGAACGGCAACAACGATGTGTTCGTTCTGCCCGTCTCCGGCGGCGTTCCCGCTCAGCTCACCTTTCATACCGGAGAGGACCTGGCGACCGATTTCACTCCGGACGGGACCGAGGTGATTTTTCGTTCCTCTCGCTCCTCCTCGGGGAGCCTCTATCGCATCCAAGTCCGCGGCGGCAACGAGCGTCCCGTCCTGGAAACATTCTGGAATTATGCTTCGGGCGGACGGATCAGTCCCGACGGAAAAACGCTTCTGTTTTCCTGGGGATCGGAAAATTCGTTCTGGTGGCGCCGCGGTTATCGCGGGGCCAACTCGGCCAAGATCTGGTCGGCGCCTTTGGCCGGCGGAGAGCCGAAAAAACTCATCGAAAATGAAGCGAACTCCTTCTGGCCCGATTGGCGGGCGGACGGAGCGGCGATCTATTTCGTCAGCGATCGGTCGGGCGTCTATAACATCTGGACGTCGGCGGCCGATGGATCCGGCGTCAAGGCGGTGACGAAGTTCGATCAGGGCGATGTCCGGTGGATGACGGTCGCCGCCGCTGCGCCCAAGGCCGCGTTTGAAAGGAATTTCGAAATCTGGATCGCCGACCTGTCCGGCGGCGAGTCCCGCCGGGTGGCCGTCGAGGCCCCTGCCGAAACGAAGGACAACGCGGTTTCGTTCGTCGACGGAGCCCCTGTCACGGAATTCCGGGTCTCGCCGGACGGAAAGAAAATCGCCGCAGTCGTTCGGGGCGAAGTCTTCGTCCTGTCGACGGAAGGCGGTTACGCTCGAAACATTACCGTCTCTCCCTGGCGGGAGCGTGATGTCGATTGGGACGCCGACGGCCGGACCGTCTTCTTCATTTCCGACAACGGCGCGACTTCCAATCTCTACTCTGTTTCCGCCCTGGGAGGAGAAGAGCCGAAAAAGCTCACCGATACCCGCGAGGATAAAAACGGGCTCCGCCTGTCGCCCGACGGAAAATGGATCGCGTATTACAGCGGAAACCGGGAGATTCGCGTCGTTCGGCCGGACGGCCGGGACGACAAGCTCTTGACCGAGATGGATTTCGGAGGACGTTTTGCCGACGATTTCATCTGGTCTCCCGACAGCCGTTACCTGGCCGCGGCCGCGCCTCAAAACGGACAGGATGACCTGTTCGCGATCGAGGTCGAGACGGGCCAGACGATTCTGTTGACTCATACGGCCTACGACGAAGGCGGCCCCGTCTGGACCCCCGACGGCAAGTCGCTCCTGTTCAGCTCCAACCGGACCGGCCACAGCTTCCCCGAATTTACCGGCCAGAACGATCTCTACCGGCTCTTCCTCAAGCCCCAGCCGCCAGAATTCGACGAAGATGCGTACGACAAGCTTTTCCTCAAGGAAGAATCCAGGGAGAAAACCGCGCCCAAGCCCGAGGCGAAGCCGGCCGCCAAGGAAGAGGTCAAGGTCGAAATCCGTCTCGAGGATACCGATCGCCAAACCGAAATCGTCGTCCGGACCCTGGGCAATGAATATGAATTCGTTTATCTCCCCAAGGAGGAGACGATTCTGTTTGTTTCGGCGATCGACGGCCGGAGCCGACTCTGGAAAACCAGCCTGAAAAAGAAAGACCAGGGGCGGTACGAGATTCATCCGGCCAATCTCGAAAATATCTCCCAGCTTCAGACCGATCGCGCGGCTGAGGCCCTCTATTATCTGACCAACGGCCGGATCGGCCGGCTCGACCTCGGGTCCGGACGTCCCCGCGCCGTCGCCTTTGAGACCCGGGTGAAAGTCGATCAAACGGCCGAATACGAGCAGATGCTCGGCGAGGTCTACCTCGTCCTCCAACATTACTTCTATGATGCCGACCACCATCGCCTGAACTGGACGGAGCTCTATCAGCGGACCAAACCGGTCCTCAAACAAGTCCGCGAGGATCAGGATTTCGCCGATTACGTCAATATGATGATCGGCGAGCTCAATTCCTCGCACACGGGATACAACATGGCCCGGACGAGCCGGGTGCAGGAACCCAGCGGCCATGTCGGCGGGGTTTGGTCGTTTGCCGACGGCAAAGTCACCCTCGTCCGCATCATCAAGAACGGTCCGCTCTTCGACCGGAGAGACGTCGTCTCGCCCGGCGACGAATTGGCGGCCGTGGACGGGACGCCCGTCGATTCGGCCCGGAATTTCTGGACCTATTTCAACGGCAAGATCGA
>CAYPKX010000062.1:2482-18294 GCA_964411395.1 uncultured Eubacteriales bacterium
TGACCTTCCGCAATCCAAAGACGGGAAAATCCGTCGAGGCGGACGTCAAGCCGATCGCCGCGGGAGCCGAAAGCGGGCTTCTTCTGGAGGAATGGATCGCGGGCCGCAAAGAAGCGGTCAAGGCCAAAACCGGGGACCGGGCGGCGTACGTGTATATGCGGGCGATGGGGACCTCGGATCTGAATCGGTTCCTCCTCGAGCTCGAGCGCGACGCAGTCCCGCGGCAGGGCCTGATCCTCGACCTCCGCTTCAACAACGGCGGTAATGTTCACGACAAGGTGCTGGAAGCCTTGATGAAACCCGTCTATGCCAAATGGCGCAAGCGCGGGCTGGGCGAAACCCGGCAGTCCACCTTCGGATTCGCCGACAAGCCGGTCGTGGTCATTACCAACGAAATGACCTTGAGCGACGGCGAAATGACGACCAGCGGCTTTCAAGCCCTCCAGCGGGGGCCCGTCGTCGGCAATACGACGTATGGCTGGCTGATCTTCACGACCAGCGCGAGCCTGATGAACGGCGGTTCCTTCCGTCTTCCGTGGTGGGGTTGTTATACGCTGGACGGCAATAATCTCGAACGCAGCGGAGGAGTGAAACCGGATATTCAGGTCGCCCATGACCTCCGCGACACGCTGGCCGGACGCGATCCCCAGCTGGACCGGGCGGTTGAAGAGCTCTTGAAGCTGATGAAGAAGTGAGAACGTGAGGCGGGCCGGCTTGCTCCCGTTCACCCGGGCCGCCCGGATGCTTATCCGCCGGATCCCCCGGGGAAGGGTGGCCACGTATGGACAGTTGGCCGCATTGACCGGCGAGGCCCGGCAAGCCCGCCAGATTGCCTGGATTTTACATGCCGCTCCGGAGGCTGCGGGCCTGCCCTGGCACAGGGTGATCGGCGCCCGGGGGCGCGTTTCGCTCCCGGGCCGACGCGGAGCCGAGCAAATCCGGCGTCTTCGGGCCGAGGGCGTCCGAGTCGGACCGGGCGGATCGGTCGATCTCCGTTTATATGGGTGGAAAGCCCGGGTTCCGTCCTCCCGCCGGCCGCCTCTCTCGGATCGCGATCTGGATCGTTTATGAAGCATAAGGAGCCCGGCATGCCGCGTCTTCGCTTTAAAAAAAGCCTTGGATTTTTCCTCGTTCTACCGGCCCTTCTGACCACTTCGGCCTCCGCCCGTCCGGCCGACGAGGCCTGGTCGGTGATTAAAATCGCCGGCGTCCCGGTCGGTTATGTCTTCGAGCTCATGGAGAAATCTCAGGACGGCCGCATCCGAATCACGTCGGACTCCAAAATTATCCTCAATCGGCTGGGAAGCAGGGTCGAGTTGGAGACCCGATCCCGGAGCGAAGAAAATGCGGAGGGGCGGCTCCTTCGACTGGAAACCGAATTGCGGGCTTCGGTCATGGCGACCAAATCGACTTCGACCGTAAAATCCGGTGAGATCATCATCGAAAGCGAGGCCGGGGGAAAGACCTATTCCCGGACAATACCCTATTCCGGGGAGCTTTTGGGGCCCGAGGGAATTCGAATTCTCTCTCTCCGTAAGTTAAAGAATCCCGGCGAGGCAATCGAATACCTGACGCTTTCCCCCGAATCAGGCGGGCCGGTTCGAGGCCGGCGGAAGGTTTTATCCCGGGAAGAGCTGACGCTGGCGGGCCGGACGAATTCCGTCTTGAAAGTCGAAGAAGTCCAGGATGAAACCGGCCTTATCGGCTCGTCGTGGCTTGACGAAAACGGTGAATCGGTCAAAAGCGAAATGCCCACGCCGTTCGGTTTGTCGGAGATCGTTCGAACGGACCGGGCTTCGGCTCTGGCCGCCGCGGGCGGCGGGGAGCTGCCGGCCGAAATGTATGAACGGTCGATCCTTAAAACCAACGTCCGGCTTCCCCGGGCTCGGGCCTTGGATATGGTCCGGTTGAGGTTGACCCTGCGCGAAGGCGGAGCCGGGTGGCCGGATCTCAATCGCCCCGGCCAGGCGGTCGTCTCCCAAACGGACCGGGAGACCGTTCTGGACGTCCGCAAGGCGCCGGTCCCTCGGAAGGTTCGGCGGCCGGCTGCGGAAAGCAAGGTTAATGCGGAATTTCTTCGGCCCAACGAATATGTCCAATCCGACCTTCCTGAAATCCGGAAAACCGTCCTTTCCGTAATCGGGGGAGAAGCGGATACTCTGACGGCCGCCCTCAAGCTCGAACGCTGGGTCGCGGAAAACATGACCTTCGATCTCGGGATCGCCCTGGCTCCGGCTTCCGAGCTGATCAAGAACCGCCGGGGGACCTGTGTCGGATACGCCACTCTGCTGGCGACTTTGGCCCGGGCGGCGGGGATCCCTTCGCGGGTCGTTCTCGGCTATGTGTATGCCCTCGGGATGTTCGGCGGGCATGCCTGGACCGAAATCCAGGTCGGCGAGGATTGGGTGCCGTTGGACGCGGCCATCGTCTCGGACGGAATCGCCGATCCGGCCCGAATCGGTTTCACGGCTTCCTCGCTGGCCGGCGGCCCGATGTCCTTGACCGGAGGTCCGGCGGCTCGGCTGTTTGGCGGGATCGATATCCGGATCATGGCCTATGGGAGGGGAGAATGGAGATCGGAGGAATTCGAATCTTCGGCCGCCTGGAGCGTCGACGGCGACTCATATCTCAACCCGGGTCTCGGCCTGGCCTGGCGGAAGCCGGCCGGATTTTCCTTTTCCGGGATGGATCTGGTCTGGCCTGATCCGACCGTGGCCGCCATCGACGGACCGGACGGGACCCGGGCTGTCTTTCAGGAAGGAACCCGGCCGCCGTGGAAAAAATTCGACGCCGCGGCCGAGGAGGTTTTTTCCCGGCATCGCCTTGCCGGGCGGGCGCGAGCGGTCAAGCTGGGAAGTCTGCCGGGATTGAGAAAAGATGGATCCGAAGAGGCGGTCGCCGTTTTCGACAACGCCCCCGATATCTGGACCATCTCCGCCCGGGGGAAAAACGCATCCGCGATTTTAACTGAAGCGCTTCGCGGCTTTCGCCTGGCCGTACGCTGACCGGTCAGGCTTTTTCCCGCCGCAGCTTCTCCCGGGCCTCGGAGAAAAACGGCTCGGCGTAGGATGAATCCCAGGTTCGCTCGGCGAACGTCCGCTTTTCGACGAGCTTCAAGAATCCTTCAAAATCATGGAAATACGAGCCGTAGATGTGGAAGCTGTCGACCAGGTCGGCATAGCGGCCGACCCTGACCTTTGAGCCGAGTGTGTTCCCGATTCGCTCGGCGATGTTTTTTTGCAGGTCGGTCAGGGCGAAAATGTTCATGTAGGCGGCTTTGTAGGCGTCCCGGGACCGCCAATGGGTGTTCATGTTGAGGACGGGAGCCCCGTCTTCGCCCGGGAGCAGGCGGCACCAGACGCGCTGAAGGCAGGGAGGATCGTCGGTCGGAGGGTCCGTTTCCACGTTCCAGGTGATCGCCTGAGCCCGCCGGGAATGGCCCGACCGGCTGAGCTTGTCCACGATGTTTTCGATTTGATCGATCGTTCGGCCGCCGGTCTCGTAACCGAAAAGGCGTTTGTGGTACGTGTAGGTCCACTTGCCCTCCTCCGGGGCGATCCAATGGTCATGGATGCCGTCGACAACCTCCTGCCGGTAGATTTCCAGGTCTTCGAGGCCGCCGGGGAAGGCCCGGTGGATGCGGGGTTCGGCCAGGGGATCTTCCACGACCCACATCATGGTGCAGTCGCGGCTGGGCGGATCGCCCGGCTTGTCGTATTCCGTCCGGACGGCCGCACCCTTGTGCCAGCATTCCAGAACCGCTTTTTCCCAGGCTTCGGGAAGCGTTTTTCCGGTGACGAACAGGGTCGGGATATTTCCGTTCATGGGCCTCTCCATCGGTCTTCCGTCTTGTACCACAGCCGGTGGTCCGAATCAATTTTCTCCCGCGCCTGTCAACGCAAAGTGAAAATGTCCGGTTTAGCCGAGGTTCCCGATCCTCTCGAGATGAGAATTATGGCGGCGAGAGGGGTCAGGGCGAGGCTGGGGGATGCCCAGGCCGAAGAAGAGGATTTTCCGGCCGGTGTCGTTTTGGCGTATGATGAGTCCAATGACCGGACGAGAGCGGATCGAGGCGGCCTGTTCGGGCCGGCGGCCTGATCGGACGCCGTTTGCTCCCGCCGTTTATGAGCACAAGGCCGCCTTGATCGGGACGACGCCATCGATTCTCGCCCGCGATCCCGGATTGTTGAGCCGAGCCCTGGCCTGCGAAGCCGAAACCTATCGCCCGGACATCCTGACCGTCGGCGTCGATGTCTATAACATCGAAGCCGAGGCCCTGGGCTGCCCGGTCAGGTATTTTGAATCGAATGACGTTCCCTCCGTGGATCGTCCTCTCCTCGCTCCCGGCGAAAGTCTCGCCGGTCTTGGTCTCCCGGATCCGGAGACGTCGGCCAGAATGCCTGTTTTTCTGGCGGCGGGGGAGACCGCCCTGGCTCGGTTCGGGAAGGAGATGATCGTTCGGGGCGCGTTGTCCAGCCCCTTTTCCGTCGCTTGCGGGATGGTCGGTTCGGCCGAAATGTCCATGGCCCTGATCGACCGGCCCGATTGGGTTTCCGAGCTTCTCGCCTTGACCTCCGAAGTGGTGAAATCCTACGGCCGGGCGTTTATCCGGCGCGGATTGGGCGTCGTCCTTTTCGACTCCCACGCCGCGCCGCCGCTTGTCTCCCCGGCCCTTTACAGGCAAATCATCCTTCCGGCGACGGCCGGAGTCATCGGATATTTCCGCGGGGCGCTCGGGCTCGGCCTCGTTCCCTACATCATCGGCGGCGATACGTTCCGCATCCTCGAAGATATCCTGGCGACGGGGACCAACAACATCCTGTGCGATTTCAAGGCCGATTTGAGCCGGTACCTCGACCGGTTGGCCGGGAGCCCGGTCCTGGTCAGGGCCAACCTCGATCCATTCTTCCTCGAGACCGCCCCGGTCGAGGAAATCAGGAAAAAAGCGTCCGATGTCGCCGCCGCGGGCCGCCGTCATCCGGGATTCATTCTCGGGACAGGAATTCTTCCTTATCATTTGTCCCCGGAGAAAGCCTTGGCCGTCCGCGACGGACTGGCCGGCGTTTGACCGGTTTTCAGTCTCCCGTCTTCGCCTTGTTTAAACATCCGGCGGCCGCTGCTTCGTCTCGCTGACAAAGCCGAGCCCGGCCGGCATGCGACAAACCGCCGGTTCACGCGTCTAGGTTAAGCGAGGCGATATTATGCCGGAAGAATCCATCGGCCGGACCGAAGACGACCCCACCGCGAGCCCCTCCGAACCGGACTTCTCCGGGCATCGCGGCCGTTTGCGGGAAAAATTCCTCAAGGCCGGACTGGCCGCGTTCCTCGACTACGAGATCATCGAGCTTCTCCTGACGATCGGCACCCCCCGTCGCGATTGCCGGGAGGCGGCCCGACGGGCCCTCAAGGAATTCCGCACTCTTCGCGGGGTACTCGAAGCCGACCCCCTCGACCTCCAACGCATTCCGGGAATCGGGGCGGCCAACGTCTTCGGCATCCGGCTGGTTCAGGCCGTGGCCCGGCGATTTCTGAAAGACCGGATGCTCAGCCGGCCCTACTGCCGGTCGGCCCAGGAGGTGTTCGATTACCTGTACCATGCCATGCGGGACCTGAAGAAGGAACATTTCAAAGTCCTGTTTCTGGATGCAAAAAACCAGATCCTCGAGGAAAAGACGCTGTTTGAAGGAACGGTCGATTCCAGCGCCGTCTATCCCCGGGAAATCATGAAGGACGCCCTGCGGTTCGACGCGGCCGCCCTCATTTTCGTCCACAATCATCCGTCCGGGGACCCCGAGCCGTCCTTCTGCGACCGGGAGATCACCAAGGAACTGGTGTTTGCCGCCAGGATTATGGGTCTCAAAGTCCTCGACCACATCGTGATCGGCAACAATCGATACTTCAGCTTCGCCGATCACGGCTTGATTTCGGACTACGACCTTCTGTTCCTTTCGGTTCATGGGAAAGACAGTCCCCGGCGTTGAAATCGGGGAGGAACCCTCTTCTTTTCGACCGGAATTCGGGTTAAACTGAACCGGCGATCATTTCGAGGAGGGATGCCGATGAAACCGATCGTGGAAATCGCGGCCAAGCTGGGATTAGGGCCTGAACATCTGGAATTGTACGGGGGGGACAAGGCCAAGGTGAACCCATCGGCCGTCCCGGCCGGAGGCGCTTCAGGGAAATTGATTCTGACCACGGCCATGACGCCGACTCCGGCGGGTGAAGGAAAGACGACGACGGCCATCGGCCTCGTCGACGCCCTGAACCTGATCGGAAAAAAGGCCGTCGCCGCTCTTCGCGAACCCTCCCTGGGCCCGGTCTTCGGGATGAAAGGCGGAGCGACGGGGGGCGGGAAGGCGCGCGTCTGTCCGGGGGAGGACATCAACCTGCATTTCACCGGCGACATCCATGCCGTCTCCTCCGCCCATAACCTGCTTTCCGCCCTGGTCGAAAACCGGATCCATTTCGAGGGACCGGCGGGTCTTTTGGACGGCCGTCACATCGCCTGGCGCCGGGTTCTCGACATGAACGACCGGGCTCTTCGGGAAATCATCGTCGGCCTGGCCGAAACCTACGGCGGATTCGCCCGGGAAACCGGATTCGACATCACCGCCGCCTCGGAGGTCATGGCGGTGCTGTGCCTGTCCCGGGATTTAGCCGACCTCAAAGCCCGGCTCGGGCGGATCGTGGTCGGCTGCAGCCTGGACACCAAGCCGGTGACGGCCGCAACCCTCAAGGCCACGGGCGCCATGGCCGCCCTTCTCCGGGATGCTCTCCGCCCCAACCTCGTTCAGACGCTCGAGGGCTCCCCGGCTTTCATTCACGGAGGCCCCTTTGCCAATATCGCGCATGGAACCAACTCCGTCATCGCCACCGGGCTGGCTCTCCGCCTGGCCGATTATGTCGTAACGGAATGCGGTTTCGGGTCCGACCTTGGCGCGGAAAAATTCTTCGATATCGTTCTTCGAACCGGGGCGGTCCCCGTGCCCTCGGCCGTGGTCATTGTGGCCACCCTTCGATCGCTCAAGTATCACGGCGGCGTGAAGCTGGATGCGCTTAAAAGCGAAAACATCCCGGCGATCGAAAACGGGTTTGAAAATCTTCAGGCCCATGTCGATATCGTCCGGCGATTCGGCCTGCCGGCCGTTGTCGCCTTGAACCGCTTCCCGACCGACACGAAGGCGGAAATGGAAGCGTTCGGCCGCCTGGCCGGGGAAAAAGGCCTGCGGTATGCCGAAAGCGACGTGTTCGGCTCCGGCGGTCAGGGCGGGGTCGCGCTGGCCGGGGAGGTCCTGGCGGCGATCGCCTCCGATCCATCCGATTTTCGTTTCCTTTATTCGCTGGAAGCGCCGGTGATGGAAAAAATCGAAACGATCGCCCGGAGCGTCTACGGGGCCGAGCGGGTGATCCTGGAATCCGGGGCGAAAAAGAAGCTCAAGCGGTTC
Organism: uncultured Eubacteriales bacterium; assembly: GCA_964411395.1. Taxonomy (GTDB): domain Bacteria; phylum Acidobacteriota; class Aminicenantia; order Aminicenantales; family UBA4085; genus JAAZPG01. The sequence continues at coordinate 9,928 of CAYPKX010000062.1, forward strand.
GAGGACAACGGCTTCGGCGGTCTGGCGGTGTGCATCGCCAAGACCCAGTATTCGCTCTCCGACGATCCCAAGCTCCTCGGCCGGCCGAAGGGCTTTCCCCTGACGGTGACCGACCTCTCGGTCAGCGCCGGGGCCGGATTCATCGTGGCCCAGTGCGGGGACATCATGACCATGCCGGGGATGCCGAAGTCCCCGGCCGCCGAGAGAATCGACGTCACCGAGGACGGAGAGATCGTCGGAATCCTGGGTTAAGCGGGTTTTACACCCGAGGTCGATTATGATAGAAAAGGGTGAGAAATAATCTTGAGACCGGCGTCTCCTTGATGTGTGAATCAATTCGGAGGATCCCATGAAAGATGAAGAGCAGGATCAGCGCGAAATTTCCCGGGGGAAGGCGGTCGAGGCGGCTGTCTCCCAGATCGAAAAGCAGTTCGGCAAGGGCTCGGTCATGAAGCTCGGCCAGAAAGACGCCGCCCTGAAGATCGGGGCGATCCCGACCGGCTCGGTTGCTTTCGATATGGCCCTCGGCATCGGCGGATTCCCCCGGGGCCGGGTCGTCGAGATTTTCGGACCGGAGGCGACCGGGAAAACGACCTTGGCCCTCCACGTCATCGCCGAAGCCCAGCGCCGCGGCGGCCAGGCCGTATTCATCGACGCCGAACACGCCCTGGATCCGGCCTATGCCGGAAAGGTGGGAGTCGATATCGACAATCTTCTCATCTCCCAGCCCGACTACGGCGAACAAGGGCTGGAAATCGCCGAGGTCCTGGTTCGAAGCGGAGCCGTGGATGTCGTCGTTGTCGATTCCGTCGCGGCCCTGGTTCCGAAAGCGGAGCTGGAGGGCGAGATGGGCGACGCCCACATGGGCCTCCAGGCCAGACTGATGAGCCAGGCGCTTCGTAAATTGACGGCGATTGTCGCCCGGTCGAAGACCTGCTTCATTTTTATCAACCAAATCAGGGAAAAAATCGGATTCTTCCTCGGGAATCCGGAAACGACGACCGGGGGCCGGGCCTTGAAATTCTATTCCTCTCTCCGGGTGGATGTCCGGAGGATGACGGCCATCAAGGAAGGCGACCAGGTCGTCGGCAACCGGGTCAAGGTTAAAATCGTCAAAAATAAAATGGCTCCGCCTTTCCGGGACGCGGAATTCGACATCATCTACGGCGAAGGAATCTCCCGCGAAGGCGACCTGGTCGACATGGGCGCCAACCACGGCCTCATCGAAAAATCGGGGACGTGGTATTCCTATAAGGGTGAGCGGATCGGCCAGGGCCGGGATAACGTGAAAAAGCTTTTGAAGGAGAACGCCGGAATCGCCACCGCTCTGGAAGCCGAGATCAGGGAAAAAGTCGGGCTTCCGAAAGCCGGTGAAATTCCGGAGGAAGCCGCCGAGGAAAAACCGGCGCCGCCGCGCCCCGTGGAAAAACCCGCCGAGCGCCGCGGACGCTGAAGGGCGGCGTTCCGGGCGGAAAGCACGGAACGTCCGGAGGAGGGAGAAGGAGGAATCGGATGGCCCGGAATTCGGCCTCGCGGACCAGGAAATCGGGGCTCTCTCCGGGGAGCCTGGTTCATGTCGGCCGGCGCAAGGTCGACCGTCCCCGGATCACCATTCTCGATTACGACGGCTCGAGCTTTTATGAAAAAGTCGTCGATTCGATCGACGAATGTTTCCCCTTCGACAAGACCGCGACGGTGACCTGGATCAACATCGACGGCGTTCATGACGCCGAAGTCGTGGAGAAGCTCGGGGCGGCTTTTCACCTCCATCCCCTGATCCTCGAAGACATCATGACCACCTCCCAGCGCCCCAAGCTGGACGAGCTGGACGAGTCCTTCTACATCGTCGCCCGGATGGTCGATCTCAACGGCCGGGGAACCGAGGTCGTGACCGAACAGCTCAGCCTGGTCTTCGGGAAAAATTTCGTCCTGACCTTCCAGGAGGAACCGGGCGACATGTTCGATCCCGTCCGGGAACGGATCCGTAACGGCAAAGGCCGGATTCGAAAGCTCGGGCCGGACTACCTTGCCTATGCCCTTCTGGATGCCGTCGTCGATCACTATTTCACCGTTCTGGAGAATATCGGCGACCGGATCGAAAAGCTCGAGGAAGAGCTCATTAAAAATCCCCGACAGGAAACCCTCCACGCGATCTATACCCTCAAGCGGGAGATGCTGATGTTTCGTAAGGCGGTCTGGCCGCTCCGCGAAGTCGTGGCCGGAATCGAGCGGCAGGAATCGCCGTTGGTCCAGGCGTCGACGAATATGTTTTTCCGGGACGTGTACGATCACCTGATCCAGGTGATCGACAATGTCGAGACGTTTCGCGACATGCTGGCCGGGATGCTGGAGACCTACCTCTCCAGTGTTTCCAATCGGATGAACGAAGTCATGAAGATCCTGACGATCATCTCCACGATCTTCATTCCCCTGACGTTCATCGCCGGCGTCTACGGGATGAATTTCGCCCACATGCCGGAGCTCAAGTGGAAATACGGGTATTTTATCGTCTGGGGTCTCATGATTGCCGTGGGATTCAGCCTGGTGAGATTCTTTAAGCGGAAAAAATGGTTCTAGGCCGCCGCGGCCGAACCGGGGAGGGCATGATGAAGACCAAGCACGTCGTGATGGCCGTCCTGGCCGTTCTGGTCCTCGTCCTGATCATTCAAAATTCGGTCACGGTTCCGGTGAATTTTTTCTTCTGGCCCATGGCCATGCCGCTCTTTTTCCTGGTCCTGGGCGTGTTGGCCGCCGGTCTGGTGATCGGGTACCTGGCGGCCAAGGTCGACCGGAAGAAAAAGGCCAAGGGGATTTCGGGGCCGGTTAAACCCGCGGAGAAAACCGGTCCGTCCGTTCTGCCCGAAGCGTCGGCGCCGGTCAATCCTCCGCCGTCCCGGGATAAATGAAGAACGTTTTCCTACATCTGAAAACCCGCATTTTTCGCGGTTTTCTGGCCTTTCTTCCGCTGGCCCTGTCGTTCTTTGTCCTGCGCTTCCTCTATACCGCGGTGGATCAGCGAATCGCCCGGCTCCTGGAGCGCTGGATCGGCGTCCGAATCCCGGGCCTCGGACTTCTGATTGTCCTTGTCCTTCTCTATGGACTCGGTCTCCTGGCCTCCCATTGGATGGGCCGCTGGGCTTTGGGCCTCATCGACAAGGCCTCCTCCCATATCCCGTTGGTAAAAACCATCTATCTTCTGGGCCGGCAGCTCGGCTCGGCTTTTTCCACGCCCGAGAAGCAGGGATTGAAACGCGTCGTTCTCGTCGAGCATTTCCGTCCGGGAGTTTGGTCGATCGGCTTCGTCATGGGCTCGATGACGGAGGAAAAATCGGGCCGGAAGATGCTCCGGCTGTTCGTCCCGACGGCGCCCAATCCCACGTCCGGCTTCATGCTGATCGTCCCCGAGTCCCAGGTCCGCGATGTGGATTGGAGTGTGCCCGAAGCCATGAACACGGTCATTTCCGGGGGCCTTCTCGGGCCGGAGGATCTGGCCGCCCAAAAGGAATCTTCGGAAAATTCCTCGGCCGGTTGATTCGAAAAACGAATCGGGCCGGGTCCCTCGACGGCCGACTCAAGCCGGTTCAGTGGGAAGGTTTGACCGCCCGGCGGAGATACCTGGCCGTGATGGAGGTCCGGGACTTGGCCACGGCTTCGGGCGTCCCTTCGGCGATGATGCGACCGCCGTTTTCCCCGCCTTCCGGCCCCAAATCCAGGACGTAATCGGCGCTCTTGATGATATCGAGGTTGTGCTCGATGACGATGAGCGAATGGCCCTCGTCGACCAGCCGCTGAAAGCAGCGAAGGAGGGTTGAGACGTCCTCGGGGTGCAGCCCGATCGTCGGCTCGTCGAACAGGTAGAGAATATTCCGGTCGTGCTCGTGAACGAGGTGGTAGGCCAGCTTGATCCGTTGCAGCTCCCCGCCGGAAAGGGTCGTTGTCGGCTGACCCAGGCGGAGATAACCGAGACCGACGTCCTGGAGGGGCTTGAGACGGTTGGCGACTTCCGGCCGGTCGGCGAAGAATTCCAGGGCATTGTCGACGGTCAGGTGGAGGACCTCGTCGATATTCAATCCCTGATAGCGGATGTCGAGGATTTCGCTCTTGAAGCGCTTGCCCCGGCAGGCCTCGCAGACGAGCGTGACGTCGGAAAGGAATTGCATCTCGACGATCTGCCGGCCCGCTCCCTCGCATTCCTCGCAGCGCCCGCCCTTCGTGTTGAAGGAGAACGTCCCCGGTTTGAAGCCAAGGAGCCTGGCTTCCCGGGTCTGGCTGAAGAGCTCCCGGATTCCGTCCATCGACTTGGTATAGGTGGCCGGAATGGACCGGGGTGAGGCGCTGATGGGGGATTGGTCGACGCAGATGATCTTGTCGATCCGCTCCAGCCCGCGGATTTCGGCGAATCCGTCCCGCGTCTCCCCGCTCCAGCCCCGGTAGAGGATATCGTGGAGAAGCGTGCTTTTTCCCGAACCGGAGACTCCGGTGAGGCAGGCGAAGACACCGAGGGGGAGGCGGATGTCGATGTGTTTGAGATTGTGGGCGTGGGCGTCCCGGACGAGGAGAAATCCCCGGGGGTCCCGGCGGCGCCGGGGCAGGGGGATTTCCTTTTCCCCGTTGAGGTACCGGGCGGTCACCGATCCGCTGCCGTTGCCCGGGGGAGACGAAGCTCCGCCGTTTCGGGGCTTGAGCAGCGGAGCGAGCGGTCCGGCGTACAGGATTTCCCCGCCGTGCTCTCCGGCCCGGGGGCCCATATCGATGAGCTGATCGGCCGCCCGGATGATGTCCGGGTCGTGCTCGATGACCAGGACGGTGTTGCCGATGGCCTTGAGCGATTGGAGGATTCGGACCAGGCGGGCGTTGTCCCGCGGATGAAGTCCGATGCTGGGCTCGTCCAGGACAAACAGCGTTCCGACCAGCGAGGAGCTGAGCGCCGCGGCCAGGTTGATCCGTTGGGCCTCGCCGCCGCTCAGGGTGAAGGTCATCCGGTCGAGGGTGATGTAATCCAGGCCGACTTCAATGAGGTATTTGAGCCGGTTTTGGATTTCCGCCACCAGCTTCTCGGCAATCTTTTTCTCCTCGGGTCCGAGGACGAGACCCTCGAAAAAGGAGGCCGCTTCACGGACGGTCAGGCGGACGATTTCGCCGATCGAACGGCCTCCGATTTTTACGCCCAAGGCGGCCGGATTGAGGCGGGTTTGGGCGCAGACAGGACAGGGAGCATATCTCCGGTACCGGCTCAGAAAAACGCGGACCTGGACTTTGTATTTTTTCGCCTGAAGCCAGTCGAAGAATCCCTTGACTCCATACCACGATCCGCCGCCCTCGAAGATGAAGCGGCGGTCCTCGCTTTTCAGGTCGCGCCAGGGAGTTTTGGTGGGAAGGCCGCGCTTTTTCGCCTCGCGGAGCATTTCTTTCATGACTCCGCGAGAGACCGGCTTGGTCCACGGTTCGATGGCTCCCTCTTCGAGGGATTTGGCCGGGTCGGGGACGATCTTGTCCTCGTCGAGGACGGCCAGGTCGCCGAATCCGTGGCATTCGGGGCAGGCCCCCTGCGGATTGTTGAAAGAAAACAGGTTCGGGTAGGGATCCTCGAAGGCGAGACCGCAGGTTTTGCATTCGAGATGATCGGAAAAAACGAACTCCCGGCCGTCGTCGGTTCGGACCCGGGCCCGGCCGCCGCCGTATTTCATCGCCGATTCGATCGAATCGACAAGCCGCTCCCGATCCTCCGGATCGAGCAGCAGCCGGTCGACGAAGACGGCGACCGGCCGGTTTTTGGGAGCCGGGAGGTCGTCCAGGGAAACGACCTTCCCCTCGACCACGGCCCGGTAAAATCCGAGCTTCTTCATCCCGGCCGCGTTTTTCTCGAGCATCGTTTCGAAGGTGACTGTCAACGGGGTTCCCGGGGGCAGGGTTTTCAGCGTTTCAACGATGGCGTCGATTGTGTCCCGGCCGACGGGCCGGCCGCATTGCCGGCAATGGACGGTCCCGATCCGGGCATAGAGCACCCGGAGGAAATCGTACGCCTCGGTGACCGTCGCCACGGTCGAGCGGGGATTTTTTGTCGCCGCCTTTTGCTGGATGGCGATGGCCGGCGGGATGCCTTCGATCAAATCGGCCTCGGGTTTGTCCATCCGCTCGAGGAACTGGCGGGCGTACGAGGAGAGCGATTCGATATACCGGCGCTGGCCTTCGGCATAAAGCGTATCGAGGGCCAGGGAGGATTTTCCGGAGCCGCTGACCCCGGTCACGACCGTGAACGTGTTCAGGGCGATGTCGACGTCGGCATTCTTGATATTGTGGACCCGGACACCCCGGAGGATGATCTTGTCGGCGTCAGTCATGGTCGGCTTCCATCCCCCTCGTGTGTTTCATGATCATCCGGATTGAAATTCGCCTCGATTCCTGTCTCGTCTCTTCAGTCCTGATGAATTGCGAAAAAGACGGGTTAAAAAACGTTTCATTATAGCATGACCGGAGGTAAATGTGGATAATGGGGCCATGCGTCCGGGAATGAAAAAAGCATTGGTTTGCGGAGCCGTTCCCTTTCTGGCTCTGGCGGCGGCTCTTCCCTTCGTCAACCGGCTTCGCCCGACCGTTTTGGGCTTGCCGTTCATCCTGTTCTGGATTCTGGCCTGGGTCGCCCTGACGCCGGTTTTCCTCTTTCTGGCCGATCGCTTTCTGAAAAAAGACGAAGATAAGGACGGCGACCGATGACCCCGGCCCTGGCGATCATTCTGGGCGTCATCCTGGCCGCGGCGGCCGTAGGTCTGTTTGCCGGCCGCCGTGTTCCGATGAACCTTGAAAACTGGACGGTCGGCGGCCGGCGTTTCGGCGTCCTCATCATCTGGCTGCTGATGGCCGGCGAGGTTTATACGACGTTCACGTTCCTTGGGGCCAGCGGCTGGGCCTACACCAAGGGGGCTCCGACTTATTACATCCTGATTTACGGAACTCTGGCCTACACCCTGTCGTTTTTCATTCTTCCGGAGATCTGGAAAATCGGAAAACGCGAGGGGCTCCACACCCAACCGGATTTTTTCGCCCACCTCTTCAAAAGCCGCGGGCTGGGGGTCCTCGTCGCGGTGATCGGCATCCTCTCGATTTTACCCTACCTCCAGCTCCAGTTGGCCGGACTCGGGATGATTGTTGAAACGGCCAGCGCCGGGGCTGTTTCTTCGACCGCGGCCATTCTGCTGGCTTTCCTCCTGACCAGCGCCTTCGTCCTCACCAGCGGTCTCCATGGCAGCGCCTGGGTCTCCGTCATCAAAGACGTCCTCATGATCGCGGCTGTCGTGATTGTCGGCTTCGGCATCCCCCGGGTTCACTTCGGAAGCATCGCCGGGATGTTCCGGTCGCTGATCGAAAAAGCGCCGGACCACCTGGTGCTTCCCGGATCGGCTCCGTCCATGGGCGTTCCCTGGGTCATGTCGACCGTCCTTCTGACGGCCATGGGGTTTTTCATGTGGCCCCAGCTTTTCGGTTCGGCTTTTTCAGCCAAGAACGGCCGAATCATCCGCCGCAACGCAATCATCATGCCTTTTTACCAGATCCCCATTGTCCTTATCTTTTTCGTGGGATTCACGGCCTTCCTGGTTTTGCCCGGATTGTCCAACGGCGACCTTTCTCTCCTTTCCCTGGTGCAAAAGACATATCCTTCATGGTTTGTCGGGTTCGTGGGCGCAGCGGGGGCGGTGACGGCGATGGTCCCGGCCTCGGTCCTTGTCCTGACGGCGGCCACCCTTCTGGCCAAGAACATCTACCGGGCCGGTTTCCGTCCCCAGGCTACCGACCACGAGGTCCTGCGCCTGTCTCGATGGATGGTCTTCGTCGTTTCGGCGGTCGCTCTTGTTTTCGCCCTGCTTCTGCCCAACGCGCTCGTCAATCTCCTCTTGATCGGCTATGACGGCGTGGCCCAGTTGTTTCCCGGCGTCGTCCTGGGATTGTTCTGGCCGCGGGCGACACGAACCGGAGTTGCGGCCGGGCTTTCAGCCGGCCTGGGCACGGCCGCCTTCCTCGTTTTCGGGAAGCATGATCCGTTTTTAGGATTGAATGCCGGATTTGTCGCCTTGGCCGTAAACGCCCTGGTCGCCGTTTCGGTCAGTCTGGCGGCGCGCCGGGAAGCCCGTCCGGCGGGCTGAAATCTCCGGTTGATTCTGGTACATTATGCTTTCTCGCGGGAGGTCTCTGATGATCGACGAAATGAGGAAGGAAGCCGCGTCTCTTTCCGGGCGTCTATCCGAATGGCGGAGAAGCTTTCATCGCCGTCCGGAAACGGCCTTCCGGGAGATCGAAACCTCGGCGGCTTTGCGGACATAGTTTGAGAAGCTGGGATTGTCCGACCGGTCGATGGAGAAAACGGGGCTTCGG
>CAYPKX010000063.1:0-17723 GCA_964411395.1 uncultured Eubacteriales bacterium
CGTCAACATTTCCAACTCCCCGGACCTGTACTCCTGGGCGCCCCGAGCGGTGTTTGATTCCGCCGGCAACCTGTATGTCGTTTGGAATGAGACCTGGGGCGAGCACAGCGGCGACATGTTTTTCGCCAAGTACACGAAAAGCACCCAAACCTGGTCGACGCCCGAAAACATCAGCCAGTCGGGCCGGGTCTCAAGCGAAGGACACAACGTCGGCGGAATCGCCGTTGATGCCGCCGACCAGATCCACGTGGCCTGGTCCGAGCAGACCAGCGTCGGCTTCCGGACGCTGGCGGGCGGGTCGTGGGGCGGCATCGAAACGATCGGCTACGGAAGCCAGATCGAAGACGCCAAAATCGCCGCCGGCGGCGCAGGCGATGTGTATATCATTTGGTGGAGCCGGGACGGCCAGGTCGTATCCAGATCCCGCGTCGGGGGCGGCTGGGAGGGAACGGTCCATGTCAGCGGTTACAACCGGCGGGCGAAATTCTCCCAGATTGCGATCGGCGACGGCATGGTGATGGCCGTCTTTTCAGAGCGGAGCAGCTACTATTATCAGGCTGTTTACTCCCTGCGCGGAGCCGGCTACGGCAGCGGCTGGAGCGGGACGGCGCAAGTCGCCCCCCAGGGCCACGACCAGATCCACCCGGAAGTCGCCTGGAGCGACGGAACGACGCCGCATGTCCTCTTTTGCTATGAAAACGAAGCCGGAATGGCCAACTCCGTTTTCCATTGCGCCTGGACGGGGAACGGCTTCACCTCGCCCCGGGCGATTTCCGGATCGGAAACCATTCATTATCCGAACATGGCCGGCCGCGGGGGGGCCCTTCTGGCGGTCTGGCAGGTCGGCGGTTGGGGAGACGGCGTTTCGATGTTCTATAACGGATACTCCAACGGGCAATGGGGCAGTCCTTCGGCCGTGCCCTTCTCCAACGGCTGCACGTACGGGGATGTGGCCATCGATTCCGCCGGGACGGCCGCCGTCGTCTGGGATGCGACCGGAGAAATCATGGTCGAATTTTCCGGCGTCGGCATCCTGCCCCCGCCCGGCGGCCAGCCGGTGGCCGATTTCACCGTCTCAACCTCGATCGGTTATGCCCCTCTGACCGTCACGTTCGACGCGAGCGGCTCCTTCGACGCCGACGGGACGATTGTCGGTTATGCCTGGGTTTTCGGCGACGGCGAAACGGGCTCGGGGGTGGTCGTTACCCATACCTTTCTCACGCCCGGCGTCCTGACCAATCTTCTCACCGTAACCGACAACGACGGCAAGACGGCCTCCAAGAGCCAAAGCCTCGAAATCATCAACACCCCCCCGACGGCCGATTTTTCCATCACGCCGCCGGGCGGAATCGTCCCCCTGTCGATCGAATTCGAAGGCGGGCTGTCCTCCGATCCGGACGGAACGATCATCCAGTATGACTGGTATTTCAGCGACGGCGACATCGCCCAGGGAAAAACGATCGGGCGCTCCTTTACCGCCCCCGGAGATTACACCGTCCAGTTGGTCGTCACCGACAGCGCGTATGCCAAGTCCGCGGCGGTCAAGTCCTTCGTCCTCAAAGGCATGCGTCCGCCGCTCAATGTCCGCTGGGAGTCGTTCACCGACGTCAGCTTGTTTCAAACGCGGACGGTGACCGATGTCGCCTGGGAGCATAATCAGGCCAATGACGAGGTCGCCCCTGTCGCCCGGTACCGGATTTACCGGAAGCCCGCCGGGTCGTTGGATGCGTTCCTGATTTGCGGCGAGGCCGAGGGCTCGGCGGTTCTCTGGCGGGATACGGATGTGGCGGCGGCCGGCGTCTTCGCCTACGCCGTCACCGCGGTCGACTCGGAGGGACATGAAAGCGCGCCATCGTCTGCGGCCGTGGCGGCCCCGTCAAAACGAAGAGTCGAGAAGGTTTTCCGCCGCTAGCCCGGAGGGATCGATGCTGCAATTTCGCCGGATAATCACCCCAAAAGGCCGAATGCCGGCCGCTGTCGCGGCGGCCGTTTTTGTCTTCGTTTCCGGCCTTTTTCCCGCCTGCCGCGAACACAAGGCCGGGTCCGCGGCGGCTCAATCCGCCGCCGTCGACCTTTCCGCCTTCAAACCGAAATTCGCGTTTCGCGGCCGAATTGTCTTTCAGTCCGACTTCGCCGGGAACAACGATATTTACCTCCTGACGGCCGAAGGCCTCGCCCGCCTGACCGATGACCCGGCCAGCGACGAATTTCCCCGCTGGTCGCCCGACGGAAGGTCGGTGGCTTTTTCCTCCAACCGGACGGGGACCTATCAGATTTACATCATGGATGCCGACGGCTCAAATGTCCGCAAGGTGACGGCGGCCGAGGATGACGCGATCGAAGAGGGCTGGTACCCCGACGGAACCCGGCTGGCCTACACCGAGGAGCGGAAGCGGACCATCGGCCGTTCGTACACGATGTGGACGGTCGATTTGAAAACCGGGGCCAGGTCCCGGCTGCTTCCGGATTTCGACGGCAGCAGCGCCCTTCCGGACTTTTCGCCGGACGCTTCTTTCCTGGCGTTTACCGGGAAGAGGACCATGGGCTGGGCTGCCTTCCTGGCCGACTTGCGGACGGGCGAAACGCGGGCTCTGACCAAGGGCGGCGGCGCCTGCCGACCCCGTTTTTCTCCCGACGGCGACCGGCTCACCTATGTCTCCTCCTCGGCCGACGGCAAGGGCGACATCTGGGCGATGAATCCCGACGGAACCGGCGGAGAGCGATTGACCGAGCGGCCCGACACCTATGATTATTTTCCGGCCTGGTCTCCCGACGGGAAATGGATCGTTTTCGCTTCCGGGACGGACCATTATCCGACCGAAGGCATTTGGGAACTGGTCCTGGTCAAACCCGGGACGAAGACCGTGGTTCCCCTGTTTAAAAGCGGCGCCCGGGACGTCTTCCCGGACTGGCGATAGCTTTCCGGTCATCCGGCTTGTGCTCATTCCCTCCTTCGCCTTCCCCCTCCCCAGATCGAAATGAACCGGTCGAATCGGTTCGCCAAACGAAACCTCTTGACGCCGCAGGCAACGCTGATGAGAATGGGGGTGTTAGGGAATGGGAAGTTATTGTTTTTTCGAGGGGAGATATGATCATGACGAAAATTTTCCGGAAGATTGTTCCGGGTTGCCTCGCGGCTTTGTTTCTCATCCTTTCGTCGTGTTCGAAAAAAACCGAAGAGGCCGTGTGGAAGGCCGAGGTCGAGACGGTCGACGGGGTGAAAACCGTCCGGAATCCGGCCGAACCGCGTTACGGGGAATTCGTCTTCAACCTTGTCGAAGACCTGGAGATCGGCAAAGAGAAAGATGAATCCCGCTTTTTCCCCCGGGGCGCCTGGCTCAACGTGGACGGCGAGGGAACGATGTATGTCCGGGATTATGGGAACAAGCGGATCCAGGTGTTCGCTCACGACGGACAATTCCTCCGCTCGCTCGGGCGAATCGGCCAGGGGCCCGGGGAATTCGGATATCCGGGGGATGTCGTGTTCGACGACGAAGACCGGCCCTATGTCCGGGATTCCCGCCGCCTGGTCGGCTTCAACCGCGACGGGACGTTCCGGGAGAACTCTCCCCTGGTGACGTTCCTCAGCCAAATGGCCATGGGCCCCGGCGGGAGGATCGTCGGCAAAACCCAGCCCAATCCCGGGGCCGAGGGCGGGCCGAAAAACGAGCTCGTTCAGCTCGGACCGGACGGCCGACGTCAAATCACGATCGCCGAATTCCCCGTCTACGGAGTCAGCAAGGATCAGGTTCTCATGCATTGGTATACCGGCGATCTCCTCTTCAGCCGGCGGCTCGACGATTCGCTCTATTACAATTTTTCCCTGGAGGAGACCATTCATGTCGTCGACGCCGGCGGCCGGCCGCTGTTCGCCTTTTCCAAGCTCGAGGAGCGCATCCCCATCAGCGCGGAGGAAAGCACGCGGACCAGAAAAGACGGCCTGTTCGCCTGGTTCGGCTCCGGCGACCCGGAAAAAGCCGACCTGGGGATGCCCGATCATCGGCCGTTCTACAGGCATTTCTACAGCGACCGGGAGGGCCGGCTCTACGCGGTCCGGTTCAAGCCGATTACAGAAAGCGACACGGCGGGCTGTCTCGTGGACATCTTCTCCAAGGACGGCCTCTACCTCTACCGGGCGACCTGGCCGTTTCTTCCCCAGGCGATGCGAAGCGGGTTCCTCTACGATGCGCGCGAGGATGAAGCTCAGGGGCTGTTTAAAGTCGTTCGTTTTAAAATCGTCAATTGGGGCGATTTGAAAACCGAGTAGCGCCCCGGGGCTTCCATCGAAGCGCGTCGAAACGGCGAATGTTCCCGGGTTCGTCATGGCCGGGGATTCGAGAGGCGGGGGAATTTTCCGGATTCGGCGTCGGAAAAACGCGAATTTTGCGGCGGTGGAGGACGGCCCTCTCCGCCGAAAAGTGAAAGCGGACTTGGCCCGAAGAACGGGGCGTCAGTTCATTTTCCCGGCGAGGAGGCGGCCGAGGTATTCGCGCGGGATTCCGAGAAACGTCGGCCGGCGGAGCCGGTCGCACTTGGAGCAGGTGTCCAAGTCGGCAATGTCCCGGTCGATGAGCTTCTTCCGCAGGGTGATCATCCGGTCGTTGTTCCAGATCTCCCGGAGCGACGAATCGCGGACATTTCCCAATCCGTAATAACCGAAGAAATCCTGGGTGCAGGGCAGGACCGTCCCGTCCCAGAAGATGATCAGGGCGTGCCAGAGGAACGTGCACGGGCCGAACGGCTTTTCTCTCCGTTCCTTTCCCCCGGCATCGCCGGCCCAGTTGTGGAGCTCCTTGACATGGACTTTGTCCAGGGGCAGTCCCTTGAATCGCTCGAGAAACTTTTTCTGGCCGTCCGGCCCGGTTTTTTCGAAAACTTCAGGAAAGCGGATGAGCTCGAGGAAGGTGACGGGCTTTTTGGCGCCGAGCTCCTTTTTGATTTCGAGGAAGCGGATGATGTTGCCGACCGTTTTCTCGAATTTGGCGTTGACCCGGATGTTTTCATAGGTCGCGGCGTCGAAGCCGTCGAAAGAGAAGGCGAACTGGTCGAGGCCGGAGGCGATGAGTTTCCGGGACTTGTCCTCGGTCAGCAGGGTTCCGTTGGTATGGAAGCGGGTGACGATTCCGGCCTCGTGGGCGTACCGAACCATCTCGAAAAACTCCGGGTGGGAAAGCGATTCCCCGCGATGAAGGAGGTGGACGTCGAAGACAAAATCCCCGGCCTCGTCGATGATCTTCTTAAACAGGCCGAGGTCCATAAATCCCTTCTGCTCCCTGGCAAGATCCTTGTTCGGGCACATGACGCAGGCCAGGTTGCAGACGCTGGTCGGTTCGATCCACAGGCGGAGGGGCATATAGGGCAGGCGGACGGCCTTGGCCTTGTAGGCCCGGAGGACCTGCCCGAGCCGCCGGTAATATTTAAGGCGCTTCATGACGCCGTATTGTAGCCGATTTGCCGGATCGGCGGAAGCGCGCGTTTCCGCCGGCCCGGTATAATTCGCGCTATCGAAGGGAGGAAACGAGCGAGGCGAAGGCGGCGATCCCGACCTGCTCCGGACGAACGGTCGCTGAAAGCCCGAGGGAATCGAGAGCCGGCCGGCTCTTGTCCGCCGGGATTCCCATGGCCGCAAGATTATTCAGGAGCGTTTTCCGTCTCTGGGCGAAAGCCCCGGCCAGGAATTTCCGAAAGCGCGTCTCGTCGGGAACGGCGACGAGCGGCGTTTCCCGCCGGACGAGCGAGACGACCGCCGATTCCACTCGGGGAGGCGGGACAAAGGATCCGGCCGCGACCTTGAAGAGAATTTTCACCTCGAAAAAAATCTGAAGCATGATCGAAAGCGGGGCATAATCCTTTGTTCCCGGCCCGGCCGCGATTCGTTCGGCGACCTCCTTCTGGATCAGGAACGCGGCCCGGGAAAACAGGCGCCGTTCTTCCCAAATCCGGGCCAGAAACGGGCCGGATATGGCGTAGGGCAGGTTGCCGATGATCTTGACCGGCGGAGCGGCGCCGGCGACTTCGGCGATCAGGCGGTCAAAGGACACGTCCAGGGCGTCGCCTTCGATGACTTCGACGTTTTCCGGTTTGTCAGCGGCCAGCGCTTCGGCCAGGATCCGGTCTTTTTCGACGGCCACGACTTTCCCGGTCATTGCCGCGACCGCCCTCGTCAGGGCTCCTTTGCCCGGGCCGATTTCGATGACGGTGTCGCCGGGGCGGGGGTCGATCGTCCGGGCGATTTTCTCCAGAATCCGGACGTCGCGGAGGAAGTGCTGGCCGAGAGCGTGGCGCCGTGTTTTCACCGGACGGCTTTCACCGTCCGGGCGTTGTAGCGCCTTTTGAACTGGACGGCCATGAGGAGGGTTTCCAACAGGGCCAGGAAATTCAGCTTGGTCTGTCCCCGGGTCCGGTCGACGAAGACGATCGGGACTTCCCCGATCCGGAAGCCGAGAAGCGACACTTTGCGGAGGATCTCCAGGACGACCGATTGGCCGACCGAGATCAAATCGTCCAGGGCGACGGCCTCCAGGACCTCGCGGCGGTAAAGACGGAATCCGGAAGAGACGTCCCGGACAGGTACGCCGTAAAGGCGCCGGATAAACGTCCGAACGCAGAGCGTGATGAAACGGCGATGGAGGCCCCGGTCAGCGTCTCTTCCGCCGGGCACGAACCGCGACCCGAGGACGAGATCGTACCTTGCGGCGGCGGCCAGAAGGTCCGGGATGAATTTCGGGGCGTGGGAAAAATCCGCGTCCATTTCGACGATGTAATCGGGGCGGAGGGCCAGAGCGGCCTTGAATCCGTCGATTCCTCCCGCGCCCCGGCCGCGGCGCTTGGTCCGGACGAGGGCATGGACCCGGGGATCGGCGACGGCTCGTTCTTCGGCCCAGCGCCCGGTTCCATCGGGCGAATCGTCGTCGGCCACGACCACATGGATTTCAGCCTGCAGAGGCAGGGACAGAATCGCCTCGACCAGGTCGGCGATGTTTTCCCGCTCGTTGAACGTCGGGAGCATGACCGCCAGGAGCGGCCGGCTCGAGGAATTGCTCACGGCCGGGCGACCTCCCGGACGGCCTGAAGGACTTGTCCCGGCGTCAGGCGGATCATGCAGACCGGCTTGGGACAGGTCTGACGGTAACAGGGGGCGCACTCGGCTCCGGCGAAGAGCTTCCGGCCGCGGCCGTAAAGCTCGATTTCCTGGGGGCAGGTCGGGCCGAACAGGACTACGGTTTTCTTCTTCAGGGCCAGGGCCAGGTGCATGGCCAGGGTGTCGGAGCAAACGACGATGTCCATCCGCTCGAGAAATCCGGCGAACTCGAGAAGCGAGTTTTCGGTTCCCGTGTCGAAGACTTTGACCTTGGCTTTTCTGGCCAGGCGTTGGTTCAGGGCGCGCTCCCGGGGTCCGCCGAGCAGGAAGATATTGGCCTTCAGTTCTTTTTTCAGCCGGGGGATGAGCTTCAAAAAGTGCCCCTCCGGCCACTGCTTGGTCGTGAATTTGGCTCCCGCCCCGGTGTTCAGCCCGATGTTCAGGCGCCCCTTGGGAATCGCGTTCTTTTCGAAGAACAGGCGGGCTTTCCGCCGATGGGATTCGGACAGGACGAAGACATAATCGTCCGTCCGGTATTCGAGATCGGAGGCCTCGAAGATCAGGTGCTGGTAGGTTTTTTCGTTGGCCCGGAACTTGAGCTCGTCATCGACTCCAAGACGGAGGGCGTAGGCCGCGGCCGGAGTCAGGGCGATGACATTGCCGTGTTCATTGAGCCCGAAGCCGTGTTTGAGAGGCGCCTGGACCAGCATCGCCAGAGCGGTCAGCCCGGGATCCTTGTCCAGCGAATAGACGACATCGAAGCGCTGAGCCCGCAGGGCCAGGGCGGTTTCCGCGTTCATCGGGAGAACCCGGTCGATTTCCGGGATGTCGCGAAGAAGATCGACCGTCTCCTCGTCCACAACCCAGGTGATGAACGAATCCGGAAAGGCCCGTTTCAAACCGGAGAGGAGGGGCGTCGTCCGAAGAACGTCGCCCTGGGCCCGACATTTGATGATCAGGATTTTCGGGCCGAAGGGTTTGAAATGGGGGCAATGGTCGCAGGTCCGTTTGAACACGCAGGGCTTTTCGCCCTTGAAATAGATGCAGTTTGTCTCGACCAGCAAGGATGGCATTATCAGGCCTATTTATGCCACATCGGAAGATTCGTATCAAGACCTGAGACTCGGGACGGCCGGCCCTGCCGGTCGAAAATATCTTCCTCACCGGCCGGCAACGAGCGGGCGGGACCGGCCTCGGCTCTCAAACGAGCAAGGCGGCGTAAAGTCCAAGCGCCCGGTCCCGTCGTTTCCCCCGAAAACGGGCCCCGGGAGAAAATCGCCCTACTTTTTTTTCGCGACAAAAAGGATGTGCGGATACCAGTAACCCTTATGGAGCGGGACGATCTCGACGGTGAATCCCAGTCCGGTCAAGAGAGCGGCATAATCCGACCGGGAGCGGAAATAAAAACGGGAGCCGAGAGTGAAACCGATCATCTTGACCGCGACCGTTTCCTGGACCATGTTCCAGATGTACTTCCAGCGGGGTTTCTTCTCCATGTCCTTGAGGGCCAGCGTCCCGCCGGGGGGAAGGGCGGCGGCGCACAGGCGAAGAATGCGCTCCTGGGCTTCGAACGGGATGAGGTAGAGGACGTCGATGATGGTGAAGGCGTCGGCCCGGGGATAATCCGCGGCGGCGACGTCGCCCAGCCGGAAATCCAGGTGGGAGAGGTTGCCGAGAGCTTTTCTGGCTTCGGCGATTTTCCGGGCGTCGAGGTCGATTCCGATGATCGACCGGGCCGGGGAGCCCAGCTTCAGGATGGCGGCGAACAAGCCGTTTCCGCAACCGAGATCGACGATCGTCCCCTTGTCCGGCACGAAGGCTTCCATCCGGAGGATGGGACAGATGCGGAACTTGATCCGGAGGTAGGCTTTCATCAGGAACCCCGAGTCGCGGAACAAGCCGGCGACGGATGGCCGGGTAACCCGGACCGGATGAAGAGGGTCGATTTTTGCGCGCAAGACGAATCCTTTACCTCAGGTATCGGTCGTACCAGTTCTGGAAGATGATCAGCGGCCAGAGCAGCTGGCGGTGGTTATGCGAGCCGTCGAAATGCTCTTTCATGACGGTGGAAACGAACCCCTCGTCAAAATAGCCGTGTCGACGAAGGCGTTCCGGGGCGAGGGAATCTCCGACGAAGTCCCGGAGGTCCTCCCGCATCCAGGCGCCCAGGGGGATGTCGAAACCGATTTTTTTCTTGGTCAGGATCTCTTCGGGCAGACGGCCGGCCAGGGCTTTTTTCAGGATATATTTGGAGGTGAATCCCTTGAGCTTGAGGGACGAGGGGATCGTGGCCGCGTATTCGACGAGCGTGTAGTCGAGGAACGGGGCCCGGACCTCGAGCGAGGCGGCCATGCTCATCCGGTCGACCTTCGGCAGGAGATCGTCCTGGAGGTACATCTTCAGGTCGAGGTAGGCGATCCGGTCCAGCGGGTCGGCCGCCCGGCTCCTTGCGGCCTGAACGGCGATCGGAGCGAAGGGATCTTCCGTCAGCCGGGCCCGGACCTCGGCCGTTAAAAGCCGGTCCCGAATCTCCGGCGGGTAAGCTCCCCACCACAGGGCGTTGGCGATTTCGGGAGGGTATTCGACTCCGCTGATGAACTTTTTGGCTTTGAATTCGAAACTGAGGCGCTTGGCCGAAGCCGGAAGGGCCCGGACGATGGGCCGGATGAGGCCGCGGCGGATAAAGCCCGGAACCTTCCGGTAATACCGAGCCGTCTTGAAAGCCTTGTAGGTGTCATAGCCGCCGAACAGCTCGTCGCCGCCGTCTCCGGCCAGGGCCACCGTGACATAAGGCCGGGCCATCTTCGAAATCACATAGGTCGGGATGACGGAGGCGTCGGCCAGCGGCTCGTCGAGAAAATCCGTCAGGGTCGGCACGAGGCGGCTGACTTCGGCCGGGGTGACGACGAATTCGGTGTGGTCGGTTCCGAATCGATGAGACACGATCCGGGCGGCGTCCAGCTCATCGAAGGATTTTTCCCTGAAGCCGATCGAATACGTCTTGATCCCGCCGCCTGAGACTTCGCTCATCAGGGCGGTGACGGCGCTGCTGTCGATTCCACCGCTGAGGAACACGCCGAGCGGAACGTCGCTGATGAGGCGCCGCCGGACGGCCTCGCGGAGGCGGGAGATGATTTCTTCCCCGTACTCCTCCTCCGGCCGGGGCAAAATTTTGTGGTCGGCCTGCCGGAGATCCCAGTAACAGGTTTCCTCCACCCTCCCGTCCTCGAAAACCAGCCGGTGTCCGGGGAGAAGCTTGGAAATCCCCTTGAAGATCGAGCGCGGCGCCGGTATGTACTCGAAAGTGAAAAACCGGGCCAGCGAGTCGAAGTCGACCTCCCGGGACAGGGGAGTCTGGAGGAGCGACTTGATCTCCGAAGCAAACGAGATCCGCCCTCGGTCCAGCCGGTAATGGAGGGGTTTGACTCCCAGACGGTCGCGAGCCAGGACCAGACGCCGCCGCTTCGTATCCCAGAGGGCGACGGCAAACATGCCGTTGAGGGCCTCGACGAAATCCGGGCCCCGCTCCTCGTAGAGATGGACGACGACTTCGGTGTCGGCGTTTGTGTAAAACGCATGGCCCCGGGCGAGGAGGTCCTTCTTGATCTCGGGGAAGTTGTAGATCTCGCCGTTGAAGACGATCCAGACCGTCCGGTCCTCGTTGTGAATCGGCTGGCGGCCGGTTGCCAGATCGATGATGCTCAGGCGGCGCATGCCCAGGGCGGCCTGTTCATCGACATGGAATCCTTCGTCATCGGGTCCGCGGTGGACAATGACGTCGGTCATCCGCTTGAGGAGGGCGGAGGCGTCGGGGCCGAGTCCCGCCGGGTCGACGAAGCCGCAGATTCCGCACATGATGGCCGTCATTGTAAACGGATTCCCCTGAAAAGACCATATTTTCTTGCATGCCGGACGGCAAAAGTGTACCCTGAGGGCGGATTACGGGATGAGAAAAATCATCGTCAACGCCGACGATTTCGGCCTGTGCGCTCCGGTCAATGAGGGCATCGTCCTGGCCCACCGCCGGGGGATCCTGACCAGCGCCACCCTGATGGTCAACACGCCGGGATTCGAGCAAGCCGTGGCCCTGGCCCGGGAAACTCCAACTCTGGGCATCGGCCTCCATCTCAATATCGTCCGGGGACGGCCGTTGTCGCCGCCCGGGACCATCTCTTCGCTTCTCGGGCCCGACGGCCGATTTCTGGCCAAACCGGGACGGATTTTGCGCCAGCTGGCTCTGGGCCGGATCAAGGGCGCCGAACTCGAACGCGAGCTTCGGGCTCAGATGGAGAAAGGGCTGGCGACCGGACTTCCCCTGACCCATCTCGATAGTGAAAAGCATATGCACGCGTCCCCGCCGGTCTTCAAAGCGGCTCTGCGCCTGGGCCGCGAATACGGCTTCCGGAAGATTCGTTTCATCCGGGAATGGGCCCTCACCCGGCATCCGGTCCAGTCGCTCAAGGCGGCTTACCTCTCGGCCGGCTGCGCCCTGATGCGGCGGCGGGTTCGGGAGGCCGGCTTCGTGATCACCGACCGGTTTTATGGTATATGTAATAGCGGCCGGATGAGCGCGGCCCGGTATCGCGATATCTTCCGGAAAGGCGGAGACGGCACGGTGGAAATCGGCGTTCATCCCGGTTTTCAGAACGCGGCGCTGTTTGCCGTCGAGGCCGAAGTGGGGCGCTACTACATCAACGCCTTCCGGGAGGGCGAGCTCCAGGCTCTGCTCGACCCGGGCCTTCCGGCGATCGCCCGCCAGGCCGGCGTCGAGCTGGTGAGCTTCAACGGGATATAAAACACATGAACGGCAATTTGGAACATCCGCGAATCTCGGTCGTCGTCCCCTTCTTCAACGAGGAAAAAAACGTCGAGGAGATGTACCGCCGGCTGAAAGCTGTCCTGGACGGACTCGGCCGGAGCTACGAGCTCATTTTTGTCGACGACGGCAGCCGCGATCGGACTTACGAGCTGCTCCGGGCCATGTATGACCGGGATCCTTTGGTTCGGGTCATCCGGCTCCGGCGGAACTTCGGGCAGACGGCCGGCCTCCAGGCCGGCTTCGACCACGCCCGGGGCGACGTCATCGTCTCGATGGACGGCGACCTCCAACACGCGCCGGAGGAGATTCCCCAGTTTCTGGCCAAGATCGACGAGGGCTACGACATCGTCAGCGGTTGGCGGAAAGACCGGAAAGACAACGCCCTGTTCCGCAAGTTCCCCTCCAAAGTGGCCAACCGGATGATGAAACGGCTGGTGAAGGTCAAAATCCACGATTTTGGGACAACGTTCAAGGCCTACCGGCGCGAGGTCGTCCAGAGCATCCGCCTGTTCGGGGAACTCCACCGGTTCATCCCGGCCCTCATCAGCCGGGAAGGATTCAAGATCACCGAGATCCCGATCTCCAACATCAACCGTCTGGCCGGCAAGTCCAATTACGGCCTCTCCCGGGTCAAGCGGGTTTTCTTCGATCTCCTCACGGTCAAGTTCATGGTCAGCTTTATCGACCGCCCGCTCCAGATCTTCGGCCCCCTCGGCATGATTTTCGGAACCGTGGGCTTTCTCATCGATGCGGTCGTCACCTTCGGATACTATTTTCTCGGCTGGGTCATCAAGGAAAACCTCGGCAACCTCATCTTCGGCGTTTTTCTCATGATGCTGGGAGTGTTTTTCGTCATGATCGGCCTCCTGGCCGAGGTCATCTCCCGAATTTATTTCCAGACGCACCAGATCCGGATCTACTCGATCGACCGGGTCGACGACCGGGCGGGCGCTTCACCGTCGGACCGCGGGGAGCGGGCCGTCTAGAAAGACTCCTCCATGGCCGAGGACTGGTCCGTCTCTCCCCGCCGGGACCGGCGGGACCAGCTTCTTCGGATTCTTCTCGCCGTCCTGCTCCTCGGGTGGGTTGCGCTCCAGTTGCGAAACCTGGGCGCGCTGTCCTTGTGGATGGACGAGGGTTTCCACTATCTGGCCGCCCAGGGCATTCTGGAGCACGGTTACCCGCTCTATCCCTCCGGTCACATTTATTGGAAGGCGATCCTTTATGCCTATTTTTTAGCCGGCGGGGCGTTTGTCTTCGGCCTCAAGGCCGTGACCCTGCGGGTTTTCAGCGTTCTGTGCGTGGCCGGGATGATCGCCCTGGCCTATCATTTCGGCCGGCGGTATTTCTCCCGGACGGTCGGTTTTCTGGCTGCCGTCATCCTGGCCCTCTCGGCCTGGGAACTGGAATACGCCCGGCTGGCGCTCTACTTCGCCCCGCTTCAGCTCTTCTATCTCCTCAGCCTCTATTTTTTCTTTCGCGGATACATCCGGGAGGAATCCCGCTTCAAGGCCTGGGCCGTCGTCTTTTTCCTCCTCACCCCGTTGATTCACCAGCTCGGGATGGGCATCATCTTCGCTTACCCGGCCCTGTTCCTGATGCGCGGCGCCCGGCGGTTTTTCCGCAAGGACGTTTTGACCGGACTCGCCCTGACGGTCCTTTTCTACCTGGGAATCCAGTTGATGGAGTACTATGTCTGGCAAGTCGGTTACGTCTATGAAAAAACCGACATGAGTCTCAAGGGGATGATCGGGTATTTCTTCGGGAGCTTCAATTTCGATTACTTCAAGCAGTTCTTCCGCAGCTTCCCCTGGATGAGTCTGGCCGTCCTGGCCGGGATCTTTCTCTGTCTCGGGGCCGTCGTCCGGAAGAAGGAGGCCGGCGGAAATCCCGGCGAGTCGGAGGCGTCCCAGTCTCCCTGGCTCTATCTGAACCTGTGCTTCATCCTGCCCTTATTCTTTTTCGCAGTGTTCCGAACCCACGTTTCGCCCCGTTATGTCACCCAGCTTTTCCCGGTGTTTGTCCTCCTGTTCCTTGTCGCTCTTCGAAGCCTCAGCCGGGAGCTCATCGGGGGGTTGGCCGCTCCGGCCTTCGGCATCGAGAAGGAAAAAACCCGGGCGGTGTTCAGCGCGATCGTCTTCCTCGGCCTGGTGTTCGCCCTGACCGAGGGGGCCCGGCCGGAACAGGTCCTGTCGGTCTCCGCCCGCCGGTATGGCGACCCGATCACTGTCGATACGATCACCAGCTCCGGCCGGTTTGAGCATTACGACCATGAAAGCGTCGGACACTATGTCGCGGCCCGGCTCAAACCTTCCGACATCGTCATCGCCAACCACGTCGTTTTCCAGAAAATCTACGTCGGTCGGGTGGATTATTGGCTGTGGTCGGGCGGGCCGGGAACCTGGGACGCCTGGGAAAAGACGACCGACGGCTGGAAGGACTTTTATGTCGGGGCCCGCTGGGTCAACAACCTTGAAGATCTCCGGAAGGTGATCGAGGGGCAGGAGGGAGGGCGCGTCTGGCTGGCGACCTCGCCTTCGCTTCTCCGCACGGATCACATCAAACAGGAAATCCGCGATTTCATCGCCGTGGAAAATGCCGACAAGCTTGTGTTTCGGGGCAAGGACGGAATGTCGGAAGTCTATGTCTGGAACGATCCGGATCTTGTCGCCGGCGGCCGCCGGGCGGTTGAGGGCGAATGGATGCCGACCTTGCGCGGCGCCGTGGTTTCCGGGCCGGACTATTCAGGCGGCCAGGCCCTGGCTTGGGACGGGACGGCAAAAAGACCCGACATTTTCACGGCCAAAGCGGCCGGAATCCTGGCTCCGGGCTCCTACCGGGCGGTGATTCGGTATAAAAATCGTCCGGGGTCGGCGGGAAATCCGGCCGGGCGCATTGCCGTGGTCGACGGCCGGGGCGGCCGATTGCGGACCGTGGCGCTCTCGGAGGAAGCCCGTCCGGCCGGAGAAGGCGGATGGCGTGTCGCTGAAGTCGAATTCATCCTCGACCTCGAGCAGAGGCCGGGCGTTCGGGTGGAAATTCCCGCCGGATGCGCCGTGGCGCTGGATTATGTCGATTTCCGGCCGAAAGAGGGGGGACGATGAACGACGACCGGTCTCCAGGCAGCACTCAGAAAGAGCTCCTCGATCCTCGTCGGAAGCTTTCCGGCAAGTATGCTTCGCTCTGCGTCGGCCGACCGGGCCTGGCCGCGCTTCTGGCGTATGAGTTTATCAACCTGTTTGTCGCCCCGGTTCCGGGAGCCCTCGGCCTGCTCCTTCGCCGGCGGTTCTTCCCCCTCGTTCTGGGAAAAGTCGGCAAGGGCGTGGTCTTCGGCCGGAATGTCGTTTTGCGCCATCCGCATAAAATCGAAATCGGCGACAACACCTTCATCGACGACAATGCCGTTCTGGACGCGAAGGGCGAAAACAACGAGGGGATCAGGATCGGGTCCAGGGCCATGATCGGCCGGAATACGATTCTGACCTGCAAGGAAGGATCGATCTTTTTGGGCGACGACTGCAACCTCTCGGCCGGCTGCCAGCTTTTGTCCGAAACCGAAATCCGGCTGGGAAATCGCTGTTTTCTGGCCGGCGAGTGTTATCTCGTGGCCGGAGGCAACCACCCGGTCGCCGATACGTCGCGGCCGATCATGTTTCAGCCCTCGACGGTCAAAGGCGGAATCCGGATAGGCGAAGACACCTGGATGGGGGCCGGGGTGACGGTCCTGGACGGGGTCGCCATCGGGAAAGGCAGCGTCATCGGGGCCGGCGCGGTCGTGGCCGCTTCTTTGCCGGATTACACCTACGCCGTGGCCGAGCGGCGGCTCCGGCTCGCCGACCGCCGAACGATGTCCTGATTTACTCCGGCTTGCGGGACTTGTAAATAAAATTCGATGAGCTGTTGAAGCGGCCGGAGTGGGCCAGCTCTTTCTCGATCGTGAATCCCTGGCCCTCGAGGAACATGCGGATTTCCTCGGGCGTGTAGTAGTGGCGGATGGGGACGAAATACCAGTCGAGAATCAGCTCGGAGAGCTTTTCGCCCTTGCGGGATTTCTGCCGGCGCTTGAAGAAAAAGACGACGGGGGCGAGAAAGAAGGCCATGATCTTGGCCAGGCCGTTCCAGCTCCAGCGCGGCGTCTTGACCATCGTTTTCCGGATGATCTCGTGGATCCAGGTGACGTTGGTGCGCTTATAAATCGCCAGGAACAGGGATCCGCCGGGCTTGAGAACGCGGATGAGCTCGGTGATCGCCCCGAGAGGATCGGTCGTGTGGTGAACGGTTCCCCAGGCCCAGACGATATCGAACGACGCGTCGGCAAACGGCAGGTGGAGCATGTCCTGCTGCTCGAACTCGGCGTTGGCCAGGCCGAATTTTTCCTTGAGCCCCCTGGCGGTGCCGAGGCTTCCGGGACTGATGTCGATTCCGGTGACCCTGGCCGCGCCGTTTCGGGCGAAGATGACGCTGAATATGCCCGTCCCGCAGCCGGAGTCCAGCACGGTTTTACCGGCGACTTCTTCCGGCGTGTAGAACATCAGCCAGTGCTTTTCGGATTCCTCGTACTCGGGGACGTACTCGGTCCAGACGACATCGTAGAAGTTCCCGACTTTTTCCTTGTTCATCTTTTATCCTTGAGGCCCGCGGGACGGAGGCAACTCCGCCCCTCTTCGGGGGGGCCTAGTTTACCCGCTTGTTCCATTCAAATCAATGAGTTCGTCAGCGGATGATCTTGAGGTCATGGTAGGTTTCTTCGGAGACGATGTGGACGCGCTTGATGAACAGGAAGCCGGCGTTGATTTTGATCCAGGTCCGCCGGGGAACGAAGTAGACGTCCTCGACGACTTCGAAATCGGCTTCGACCTCCAGTTCCTTGACGAACGAGGGGAATTCGGACGGGGCGAGGCGGCCGTGGATCGGCGTGAACGTTTCGGCGTCGATCGTGTACGTCCCCTCCCAGTTTAAAACGTCCTTGACTTCGGCGGTGACGTCGAGGAGATAGAGGCGGCGGCCGGCGGCGTCGGCCGTTTCCCGGACCTTGAAGGAATAATCATGGCGGCGGTCGGCGGCAAAGGGCAGGATCTCGCCGAGATCGTCCATCCGCATCCCCCGGCGGGAAGACCGCGGGGAACCGGCTTTTCGCGGCGCGGATTCGGGCGGGGAGGACCGTTCGGCCCGGGACCGTTCCCGGCGCTCGCGTTGTTCATCCAGGTAGCGTTGGGTGACGTCAACCGTTTTCCCGTCGATCGTTTCAAGAACGTTGACGATGGATTGCTCGCGGCGGCCTTCGGTCACGACCAGCGATTTCGTCTGAACGATCGTTTTCTCCGGGACCCACTTGCGATCATGTTCGATCTGGGTGCTGCGGATCGTCGCGGTGTAATTGCCTTTCGGGTTGAACCCGTCCAAGCGGGCGGTGACGCGGTCGAGAAGCGTCTGGACATCGATGGCCGGACGGGCGGAGAGAGGGACGAGGACGGCCGGGAAGAGAAACGCGAACGCCGCGGCCGGAATCAAGCCGTGTCTGCCTCGGGCCATGCGAAACCTCCGTTGTTTCCGGGATATGATAAGCGATTCAGGCCGCTTCGCCAAGTCGAAGCCGCGTCCAAGCCGTTTTGTCCGTCCCCCGGGCTGATCACCCCTGGCGCCGCAATGATCCTTCCCTCCACTATAATGTTTATCTCGAGAGGATCGGGTCCCTTGGCTAAACCGGACATTTCTACTTTGCAGAGAACCGGACATTTTCACTTTGCGTTGACAAGAAACGAAAAAGTATGTAACAGCAAAGTGATAATGTCCGGTTTGTGCAAAATGAAAATGTCCGGTTTT
>CAYPKX010000064.1:0-17176 GCA_964411395.1 uncultured Eubacteriales bacterium
ATCGTCGTTGAGGTATTTCAGCCGATCGCCGGAGATGCCCGGACTGGAATAGGATAACTCGAAATCCAGCGACGGGAGCATCTGGTTGCGGGCGACCTGGAGATTGAGCGATTTGTTCTCCAGATTTTTGGCCATGGCCTGGAGATCGGGCCGGTTCCGGAGCGCGCTCGCCAGGGCTTCATCCAGACTCAAGCCGGGGCTTTGAAAGGCGGGCCGGTCGCTCGGCTCGAGAACCAGATCCCGGCCGCCGTCGGCGGCGGTAAGGTTTAAAATCGACTTCAGGACTTCCTGGGAGCGGGTGATCAGGGCTTCGGCCTGAATGAGATCGGCTTCGCGCTGGGCGACGGCCGCTTCGGCGTTGAGGATCTCGATCGGGGCCATCTGACCGAATTCGACTTCCTTGCGGTTTTTGGCCAGAAGGTCGCGGCCGAGCTCGAGCGACTGCCGCCTGACCTGAAGGCTATCGACGGCAAAGACCAGGTTCCAATAGGCTTCCTGGACCGCATAGATCGTCTCCATAACCGTTCCCTGAAGCTCGACGTCGGCGATTTCCAGGTTCGTCCGGGCGGCCGTGATCTGCCGCCGGGCGATTTTCAGTCCGAAATTTCGAAGCAGGGGCTGGGTGAAGCGGAACGAGAGCGTCGTTCCGAAGCGGGGATTGATGAGCTGAAAGGCCTGGTTCGTCTCCGAGCGGTAATTCTGGAGGGAAAGCGAGACCTGGCCTCCGGTCGGGATCGCCTCGGAAACCGAGGCGGAATAATTGTTCATCTTGTCGAGACTCGTTCCCTCGCCCTGGAGCCACCAATACGACGGGTTTTCGGAGTGATCGTTCCCGAGACTCAAGGCGAACTGCGGGAGAAAAAATTCCCGGGCTTTGAGAAGCTGGCCGGCGGCCAGTTCGGGAGTGAAGGACTGGACGGCGATGTCGAGGTTGTTTTTCACGGCCCGGGCGATCGCTTCGTCCAGGGTCAGGGCAAGCACGTTCCCGTCGCCTGAGGCGAGCGGATTCAAGACCGCGCCGATACAGAAAACCGCAAGAATCGTTTGTTGGATATTCACGTCAGGCCTCCATGGAAACCGGGATCGTTCGCACCCTGCCTCTATCATACGGACGGGGGACGTCCGGGTTCTCCGAGAATCCGCCTCCCGAACGCCACCAAGCCCGGCTTGACACAGCGCACCCTTGGTCATAAAGTCTTGGCGATGAAAACCTTGAGCCGGATCATTCGGCCCGTCGTCTTCTTCATCCTGGCCGGCGGGATCGCCCTTATCCTTCTTCTTCGCAATCAGGCCCCATCGTTGACCATAAGAAACCATGAATTCCGGCCGGAAGCGGGCCCTCTTCTCCTGGCTGCGACCTTGATCTTCATTCTACTCGTCGGCCTCTGGGCCCTGATCAGCCAGATCTGGACAAAAAACAGCCGGCTCAGCTACAAAGAAGCCCTGGCCCTCGATTTTCCGACCTATGCCCCCATCGCCTTTTTTCTGCTCGCCCCCCTTGTCCTCCGCCGTTATCTGACTCGGGATGATCTCCTGGAACGACTCGGCCTGTTTGCCCTTGCGGTCGGGTTGGCTGTCCTTTACCTCAAGGCCGTTCGCGTGGTCCAGGCCGACCGGGAAGGGAAGTCGAAATGGGGAGACGTTCTCGACCGGTTCATCTCCTGGCCGACGCGTCGAAAAATCGCCGTATTGGCGGTTCTCGCTCTGCTGGCGGTCAACGGAGGAGCGCTTCTCATCAAGGAGAAGGGCGTATCGTTCGGAGGGGACGAGCCCCATTACCTGATCATGTCTCACAGTCTCCTCCATGACGGCGACCTCGACCTGAACAATAATTATAAAAACAAGGACTTCGCCGCCTATATGCCGGCCGACGCCCCCCTCCGGGAACATGTGGTCCCCGGCCGAACGCCGGGCCGGGCTTATTCCTTCCACTCGCCGGGAATTTCCGTCCTGTTGCTTCCCTTCTATGCCCTCGGTTCGGCCCTGAGCCAGGGCGCCCTGGTCTTTCTGATCCGCTTCGGAATGAGCCTGCTGGGGGCCTTCTTCGGGATCCAAATCTACCTCTATGCCCGTCAGGCCTGGGGACGGGAGAAGCCGGCCCTCGGCCTCTGGTTTCTGGTTACCCTGACGACTCCGGTCTTCTTCTACGCAAACCACGTCTATCCGGAAATCTTCGTCGCCGCCGCCGGGCTCTATATCTTCCGCCGGCTGCGCTTCGCCCCGTCGCTCAAGACGGTCGATTACGCTTTGCTCGGACTCCTCGCCGCCTCGTTCATCTGGTTCCACGCGCTCAAATATGCGTTCATCCAGGCCCCGCTTTTTCTCCTCGCGCTCGTCCGAATCGGAAAGAGGGAGGCCCGGAGCATCCGATTAGGCCGCCTGGCCGGCCTTCTCGTCCCCGCAGGTCTCTGCGCGGCCGGGTACTTCATCTTTCAGTATGCCCTTTACGGCTCGCTCAATCCGACGGCCGTCTCCTGGCAGGGATCCATGGACGGCCGGCAGACGCTCGGCTTCCTGAAGAACCTCCTCTCCGGAATCCCCTTCCGGTTTCGCTGGGAAACCCTGGCCGGATATTTCCTCGACCAGCGCGACGGCCTGCTTCTCTATGCCCCGGTCTACATCTTTTCCTTTCTCGGAATCATTTCCCTTTTCCGAAAGAAAGCCGCCGAAGCCGGCTGGCTCCTGGCGGTTTTTCTGCCGTATGTCCTCGTCTCCGCGTTCCTCACCCAGCGGGCCGGCTATGCTCCGCAAGCCCGGCCTCTCGTGGCCGTCATCTGGGTTCCGGCGCTCTTCCTGGGGGCTTTTATCGTCGACGGACGGAAGCATGCCTTCCGGTACCTGTTCAACGGGGCGGCCGGGCTGTCCCTTTTAATGACCTGGCTGCTGCTCCGGAATCCTTTTGCTCTGTACCAGGAAACGACGTCCGGAGTGACGGAGCGGGCCGGAAGCCTGTTTGTCACCCTCAGCAACCTTCACCTCTATCTCCCGAATGCCCTGCCTTCGTTCTTAAAAATCGAGGAGAGCGGCTGGGACCCGAATTTCATCTGGCTCGCCGGCCTGGCTGTCCTTGTCGTTCTCTTTCTCCTGGCCCGGCCTCCCGACAAGCGCCTGACATTCGGCGGCCATGCGGCCGCGGCCGTGGTTCTCCTGGCCGGATTTTTCGCGATGTACGTATTCTTCCCCCGGCCCGTCCTCACCTCGCCGCGTTCCGTCGAATTTCCCGACGGCGGGCGCATGACCTTCTATTCCCTGTCCCGGGTGGCCCGGATGGGCGAGCCGGCCCGGTTTGAAATTCTCCAGGACAACCGGGATTACAATTTTTACTTTGCGGTCAAAGATGAGCTGGATAAGATCGACGTCGAATTCGGCTCCCCCCACGGCGATTATACCCTTCGGCTGAGCCTGGCCGACGCGCCGGCCTTCACCGTCACGACCCGTCGTGAAATCATGTCCCGGCCGGTCGAATCGCCGCCGGCTTACCGGTGGAAAGGCCTGTATCTCTACCGGATCTCGATGAATCTGAAAAACGAATCAGACGCCGTGACCGGCCGGACGCCGTATCTCTTCGCCCTCCGGCCCGGCCGCTGAACGCGCTTACGTTTTCGGCGCCGGGGGCGGGTCCTCGAACAGCGAGAACCGCTTCCATCCCTTTTTGTGCATCTTGAACTTGACCAGCGTTTTCAGGATGGACAAGCCGTAGACGATGCTGCGTTGGAGGCCGATTTGCGAGGCCTCCTGAAAATAACGGGTTTCGATTGGAATTTCCCGGATCCGCATTCCATGGAGGACGCCCTGGGCGATGATCTCGGAATCAAAGACGAAATCGTCCGAATTGGCCAGAAAGTTGACGGTCTCCAGATAGCGGCGGGAATACGCCCGCAGGCCCGAATGGTACTCCGTCAGATACATGTAGAACGCCGCATTCTCCACGGCCGTCAGGAAAATGTTGGCCAGATATTTCCACTTGGGCATGCCGCCTTCGAGGGGCCGGCCGCCCAGCATTCGCGATCCGAAGACGGCGTCGCACTTCCCTTCCAGGAGCGGCTGGACGAGCTGGGGAACGACCCTCGGATCATACTGGTGGTCGGGGTGGATCATCACCATGATTTCGGCCCCGAGCTTCATGGCCTCGGTATAGCAGGTTTTCTGGTTTCCCCCGTAACCGGTGTTTCGTTTATGGACGAAGACGCGAAGCCCAAGCCGGCGAGCCAGGTCGACCGTCCCGTCGCGGCTGACATCGTCGACCAGGATGATGTCGTCAACCCAGGACATGTCGATATCGGCCAGAGTCCGCTCGAGCGTCCGCTCGGCGTTGTAGGCCGGCATGACGACGACGATTTTCTTTCCGCGTTTTGTGGATTCCATGGCACAGCTCTGCGTCAAGCGAACCCCTTTATATCATTTTTTCCGGCCGTTGTCCCTTTCCGTCGGACCCTCGCCTTGACAGGGAACACCAAGTCGGCTATGACTCCCTCATGACGCCCGGCTCCAAGGATCGTGTTTCCCGGGCCGTTCTCTGGTTATCCGCAGCCGGGCCGGCGGCGTACGCGACGACCTGGTTATGGTCGGCCCGAGCCACGGTTTTCGATCGAGGATTCCGGCCGGCCCTCCTGTTAGCGGCCGTTTTTTCCGCCCTGGGGGCGGCCGCGTTTTTTCTTCTTTACCGGGCTTTTCGTCCGTCTGAAAACTCCGCATCCGGAACCGGGGCGGCCGCCCGTCTCTGGCCCCTGGGCTTCCTCGGCTTCGCTCCGTTTCTGACAATCGAATATTTCGACCGGGCCGATTTCCAACATCGGCTGCTTCTCCTCGGCTTGTTTGCCGCCGCCGCGGCCGTCTATCTGTTCGCGGCCCGTCCGCCGACGGGCGGAGTTCCGCTTTTCCGTCCCCTCGGACGGCTTTTCGCCCGATTCCTCGCCTGGCCGCTGAAAAAACGGCTGATCGTCCTGTTTCTCGTTGCTTTCCTGGTCTATAACGCCTGCGCCCTTGTCCTGGTCCTCGAGGGGGTGACGTTCTCCGGCGACGAGCCCAATTACCTCATCACCACCCACAGCCTGGCGACCGATGGCGACATCAATCTGGCCGACAATTTCCGCGACCGGGACTACTTCCATTTCTACGACGAGAGGGACAATCCGCGTCTGCGGATGAGCCCGTACGCCCGCGAGGGGAAGAAAGGCCGCGATTTCATCTACCCGATCAACCTCCCCGGCATCTCGGCCCTGATGGTTCCCCATTACCTCGCCGGCCAGGCCGTCTCCGGAACCCTCCGGACATTCATTCTGAAGGGAAGCCTGTCCCTCTGGGCGGTTCTGCTGGGTCTTCAGATTTACCTCCTGGCCCGGCAGCTCTGGAAAAAGGAAGGCCTGGCTTTGGGCTTATGGGCAGTTTATGCGTTCACCACGCCCGTGCTTTTTTACGCCGTCCACCTCTATCCGGAAATCCCGATCGCCCTGTTTTCGGTTTTCATCTACAGGCGAAGCCGTTCGGACCGGCCCGTGCCTCCCCTCCTTCTGGCTTTTATGGGCCTGCTTCTGGGGAGCTTCTTCTGGTTCGGATTGAAGTATAACATGATCTTCTGGCCGCTCCTGGCGGTGGCCATCGCCTACCTTTGGCCGAAAATCCGTCCCCGAGCCAGGCTTCTTCTTCTGGTCGTCCCGGCGCTGGCCGGCCTGGCCCTCTTTTATCTGTCCGTCTGGACCATGTACGGGACGCTCTCGCCGTTTGCCGTTTACGAAGGCGTCCTTCAGCCGGGCCAGTCGCAGGCGATCGCCCAATCCTTCCTCGACCTGCCCACGACCAGCCGGGTGGAAACCCTGTTGGATTACTTTCTGGACCAGCGCGACGGCCTCTGGCTTTACGCTCCGTTCTGGATCTTCATGATTCCCGGCTTCATCGTCATGTTCCGCAAAGGGACGAAAGTCCGGCGGGACCTCCTCGGTCTTCTTCTCATCTCCGGTCCGTTTGTCCTGAACTACGCCTTTTTCACCCACCGCCAGGGCTTCTGCCCCCAGGGCCGGGTGCTGGCCCCCGTCTCCTGGGTCGCGGTGATCGCCCTCGGATATTTTCTCGACGCGGGCGGAAGGCGGATCTTCCGATGGCTGTTCGGACTCGGAACGGCGGCCGCCGGGGCGGTCTCCTGGATTTTGCTCCGCCATCCGGACTTTCTCTACCAGCCGACGACGCATGACTACACGACCCGGGCCGGCGACCTGTTCGTCGCCCTCGGCCACGTCCGGTTGTTCCTTCCGCCGCACCTGCCCTCCTTTCTCAAGGTCGACAATTCCGAATACACCCCCAATTTCGTCTGGGTCGGACTGGTCGTCCTCTTCCTCGGAGCCTGGCTCGTTTTCGGAAAAAAACCGGGCCGGCCCTTATCCGGCCGATTTCATGGAGCGGCTGCGGCCGTCCTCCTCGGCGCCGGAATCATTTTCTGGGTTCTCTTTCCCCGTGTCCCTCTCTCCCCGTCCTGGGCCGTTCGATATTCGACGGGCGGCTCCCTTGGATTCTACTTGAAGCCGATGGGCCGGGGAGTGGTGGCCCGGGGAGACGGCGAGATGTACCTTCATTTCGAAAAATCCTACCGGTTCGTCTTTGCCTCCCGGGAAAAGATCGACCGGCTCCGCCTCGCCTTCGGCTCGAAGAAGGGCGAACATGAAATCCGCCTGCGGTATTTCGACGCGGCTCTGCCGGCGCCCGGCCTCGCCTCTGCGGAAAACGGCCGGGAGACGGTCGTCCGGACCAATCGGGAGATTCGAAAAACGGTCTTTCATCCGGAACCGTTTTACCGGCTCAAGGGATTGTATCTTTATGAAATCGAGCTGACGCTCGAAAAACGTTCCGACGAAAACCTGCTCGACGAACCCTATCTCCTCCAAATCGCTCCGGTCCGGCGATAGCCGAACCGGCCGGTCACGCCCGCTTCTTTCCGTTTCCGAGAAAATCCGTGATCGCCCGGATGATGGTTAAAGGATGGGCCGGGCAGCCGGGGATGAACAGATCCACTCGGACCGCATCCAGAAATGAACGGTCGAGGTCCGGACTGTCGGCAAACAATCCCCCGCTGATCGCACACGCGCCGACAGAGATGACGACCCTTGGTTCGGCCAGGCTGTCATAGGCATCCCGAAGGGCCGGAGCCATGTTTTGCGAAACGGGCCCGGTCAGAACCAGTCCGTCGGCCTGGCGGGGAGAGGCGACAAAATCGATCCCGAACCGGGACATGTCGAAATTGACGTTGTTGCAGGCCCCCAGTTCCATTTCGCAGCCGTTGCAACCGCCGGCCGAAACCTGGCGGAGCTTTAAAGACCGGCCGAACAACCGGCGGATCTCTTGCCGGGATTCGACCGCAGTGTTGATATGGGTTTCGGCCTCGACGGACGAGTCGACGACCAGCCGTTCCCGCCGGGTGGCTCCCAGCCGATGATCCGGACTGAAGCGGATCGCCCCGTTCGGACAAACGGCTTCGCAATCTCCGCAAAAGATGCAGGAACCGAGGTCGAGCCGCAAAGGCCGGAGACGGAGGGCTCCCGTCGGGCAGATCCGTGCGCAAGCTTCACAATCCTTGAGGCAGAGGTTTTCATCGAGCAAAGGAAAGCCGCGAAACGGGGCCGGAACGGCGGCGCCCAGGACATCCGGAATCACCGGCCGGCCGTGGCGCGTTCTCAACTTGATCAGTTCGAACATATCATCATCTTCCTGGTCAGAGGTCGAAGCCGCAGTAGGACAGGTTGAAGCTTTTGTTGCAGATCGGAAAATCCGAAATCCCGTTTTTTCGGACGGCCATGGCCAGGCCGAACCAGTTATGGAACGACGGATCTTTGATTTTGTACCGCCGGAGTCGGCCGCGGCCGTCGGTGACGGCGGCGTGGGCGACCTCCCCCCGCCAGCCCTCGGTCAACGAGACGACAAGGGAATCGGGCGTAAATTCCGGCGGGGAGGACGAAGGGACGGCGATGGTTTCGCTGGGCAGGATCTTCAGCTGTTCCCGAATGATTCGAGCGGACTGGGAGATCTCGACCGAGCGCATGAACGCCCGGGCGAAAACATCGCCCGCATCGAGGGTCATTTTATGAACCGGGAAATAGACATACCCGCCGTAGGGATGGTCCGCCCGGACATCCCGGGCCAACCCGCTGGCCCGGGCGGCCGGCCCGACCAGGCCGAGCTTCCGGGCCGTTTCCGGGTACACGATCCCGGCTTTCTCAAACCGGGCCGAGACCGAGCTCGACCCGAACAAGACATCCGCGGCGAGGCGGGCGCTCTCTTCGACTTCTTCGACAACCGCCCGGATTTTCTCCCGAATCCCGGGATCGGGCTCAGGGCGGATACCTCCGACGGCGAGCAGTCCCCGGCCGAACCGGCTTCCGCACCAGGCCAGGGTTGTATTGATGACCTTCGTCCGGAGAGCCCCAAAAACCGCGTTCCCGGTCAGGTAGGCGATGTCCCCGGCCAGGGCCGAAAGGTCTCCCAGGTGGAGGCCCAAACGTTCGAGCTCCTGAGCGATCACCCGGCAGACCGAGGCCGGCCGGCTGACCGGAACGTTCCCGAGCGATTCGACCGCTCCGACATAAGCGCCGGCATGCCCGATAACGCTGTCGCCGGCGATGGATTCGGCCAGGCGGAGAAGATATCCGGGACGGTCCCGGTGACGGAGAACGAGATCTTCCACGCCGCGGCGTTGAAATCCGAGCTGGATTTCCAGATGATGAACATCTTCGCCCCGGCAGGAAAAGCGGAAATGCCCGGGCTCGATGACTCCGGCGTGTATCGGTCCGACTCCGACCTCATGCACGTCCTCGCCGTCCATCCGGAAAAATCGATGGGCGGGCACAGCATCGGCCGTTCCGGCGATCCCCCGGCGGACCGGTTTCAGCCAGGGATGGCCTTTCGGCTCGATGCCGAATTCTTCAAAGAATTCCCGCTCGAACATATGGAGAGCCGGGATATCGGGCGTCAGCGACGGGAAAGACTCCCCTTCCCGAAAGACCGTCGACGAAGCCCGGAGCCGGGAATCTTCGTCATCGGCGAATACCGCGATCAGTCGAATCCGGCTGTCCTCCCGATCGCCGAAGAAAAGCGCCGGCCGGAGGCTGGACGACGCAGCCGTCAGAAGATCTTCGCGGAACTCGCCGGGGGAAAGACAAGGAAGAGCGGCCACCGGCACGGCTTGGAGATTTTTAAATTCACATCGGCTCGACATCATTCCCTCCGGTCACTTCCCGAGTCCGGCAGCCGCCCGTAAAACGGCTCGGACACTTTCCGGAAGACTCAAGCCGAGAGCCAGAAGAACAAGCAGAAAGAAAATCTGCGGGGCGACGGACAGAAAACCTGGTTTCGACGGCGGCGCAAGGCCGGGAGCCTCCGGGGGAGGATCGCCAAAAGCCATCCGGAACACCCCGCCTCCCATCCCCCAGACGATGGCCGCGATCAACGCCAGAAACACCCCGGCCATCCAACCCGAGCCGGAGGCGAAAAAGACCTGGATCAGAAGAAATTTGCTGAGAAAGGCGGGAAAGGGAGGGAATCCGGCGACGGCCAGAAAAGAGAGCATCCAAATCCACCCCGTTTTCGGTTCGCGAACGGCCAGTCCGCGGACATCCTCGATCCGTTTGCTTCCGTAGAGGCCGAGGATGTTGCCCGAAGTGATAAAGAGAGAGGCCTTGGAGAAGGAATGGGCGGCGCTATGAAGGAGGGCGGCAAAAAGCCCTGGCGGGCCGAAGGCCAGACCGAGACAGAGGATGCCCATGTTCTCGACGGAGGAATAGGCCAGCATGCGCTTGTAATTGACGACCTGGAGGAGGTAGGCCGCGGCGATCAAGAGAGAGAGAAAGCCGCAGACGACCAGCAACGGACGGGAAAACGATTCCAAGCCGGCCCGAACCATGATGTCCTGGATCCGGACCAGGCCAAGAAAAGAGGTGTTCAGGAGCGCTCCGGACAGGAGGGCGGAAACCGGCGCAGGCGCTTCGGCATGGGCGTCCGGCAGCCAGGCGTGAATCGGAGCGAGGCCCATCTTGGTCCCGAAGCCGACCAGGATGAAGGCAAACGACATCTTCAGCCAGAAGGGATTGATCTCGCCCGCCCGGGAGGCCAGGTTGGAGAAGAGCAGGGAGTCGACCGGCCGGCTGCCGATCGAGAGCAGAATGATGCCGACAAAGGCCAGGGCGATCCCGATGGAACAGATGAAGACATACTTCCAGGCCGCTTCGAGCGTGGCCTTTTTCTTTTCCGCGTAGATGAGGAGCGCGCTCGAAAGTGTCGTCGCTTCGACAAACACCCAAAGCAGGGCCAGGTGGCGGGCCAGAATCACCCCGGTCATGGCCGCCAGAAAGACGAGAAGCTCGGCGATAAAAACGGCCTCTCTTCGCGGCTCGGCCTCATGGTCCCGCAGGTAAGCGGGAACGGCCAGGGCGGCTCCGGCGAAAACGAGAGCCATGATTGACAGGAAAATCAGGCCAAGAGAATCCAGGGCCAGATAAGCGTCTCCCCCCGCGGGAAAGCCGCCGATCCTCATCTCCGCCCAGGCCGCAGCCGCCGCGGCCGACTCGAAAGCCGCCGCCCCGAACAGGGCGGCCCGGGCCACGCTCCGGCGGCCGGAAGCCCAAGCCGCGGCCGCCAGGACGAGGGGGACAAGGAGCAGGAGGAGGGCCATCGTCAATCCTTCAGCCTTGTCAGGACGTCGATCGTCCCCTTGTCGTAAAGGGACTGAATCGTGTTAAAGAAAATCGCCAGAAGGAAAATGCCGACGAAAAGATCCAGGAGGACGCCGAGGTTGATCAGAAGCGGCATCTCATGGGCCACCGAGAGCGACAGGAGGAAGATGCCGTTCTCCATCGTCATGTAGGCCAGGATGTGGATGATGATCCGGCGGCGCTGGACGATGAGGAACAGGCTGGCGATGATCATCGAAATGGACATGCCGAAATACAGGGGCTGGGCGATCGACCCGGTTCGCGCCGCCCAGAAAGCGGCCGGAAAACCCGACAGGAAGATGGACCCGGCCAGGATCAGCCGGAAAAATTGCGGACGGCGGGGGTCGACTTCACGCCCGATCTCGTTTCTCCGGATGATCTGGAGGAGGAACAGGGGGATAACGACCGCCTTGACCACCAGCGTCTCCAGGACGAGAAAGGCGATATTCAAAAAGGAGATCTCCCCGAGGTCGATGACGACGAGGAGAAAGAGAAGAAATCCCTGGAGGGCCAGGGTCCGGACAAAAGCTTCGATCCGGCTCGCGGCAAACAGGTAGAGGATCGTCGTGCCGAACAGGACGATCAGCAGGCCGTCCATCAGAAGCCCCTCCGAAGAGCGAAGAGCAACACGCCGAATGTCGTCAGGGCCAGGGCGGGAAGCAGGAAGATGAGCTGCGGGGCATGGGACATCCGCACCCGGGCGGTCAGGGATTCGACCAGGCCGACCGCGGCCGCGATGAAGGCGATCGCCGCGGCGAAAGCCAGGGCCCCGAAACCGGCCCCGATATTGCTGGGGATCAGGAGGTTGGCGATCAGGCCGGCGAACAGGACCATCTTCAATCCGGCGGCGTAAGTGATAAAGGCCAGATCGGGACCGGAATAGTCCAGGATCATGACTTCATGAATCATCGTCAGCTCGAGATGCGTCGTCGGGTCGTCGACCGGTCCTCGCGAACCTTCGACGAGGAGCATCAGAAACAGCGAGATGACGCAGAGCGTCTTGACGAGCACGGCGCTTCCGGTGCCGTAATCCAACCGGGAGAGAATGTCCTGGAAGGAGGTCTGGCCGGTGACAAGGGCCAGGGAGCCGAGCAGGATGAAGAATCCGGGCTCGACGAGAGTCAGGAAGGTCGCTTCCCGGGAAGCCCCCATGCCTTCGAAGCTGCTGCCCGTATCCAAAGCGGCGGCGAGGGCGCTGAGGTTGGCCAAGCCCAAAGCATAGGCGAACAGGACGAAATCCCCCGGGAAGCCCAGGACGGCCCGTCCGCCCGGGACCGGGACAAGCAGGGCGGCAAACACGAGCGCGGCGACCTGGACGGGAGGATTGAGGCGAAAGACGAAGGAGGTCGTCCAGCTGATCACTTCGCCTTTTCCGAGAAGCTTTCGGAGGTCGCGGACTTCCTGAAGGAGCGGCGGACCGATCCGTCCGGCCCAGCGGGCTTTAACCCGGGCGGCCAGGCCGGTGAAGAACAGCGAAGCCGCCAACAACACGATGATTCCGTAAATCCGGTCCATCTCAGCCGACTCCGATGATCCAGACAATCAGGGCGATCAGGAAAACCAGGCCGTAAAGAATATAGCTCTGCGTCCGTCCCGTCTGAATCCAGGTAAAAAGACTGAAGACTTTGCGAACAACGGATTCCATGGGGCGGATCAAGCCGGACTCGACGGCGTCGGAAACGCAGCTTTCGACAGCCATCGCTTCGGGAAAAAGATCTTCCGGCTCGCGCCGGATTTCGGCGGCGCAAACGACGGGAGCGGCCATCTGAAGGAAGGGCGCGGCAAACGAGCCTCCCGAGTACTGGAACCGGGGATTATCCTCCTGATACCCGCAATCCCAGGTCTTGAACGAAGCGATTTTTTTTCGGCGGAGAAGGAGCCGCCGGATTCCGATCAGGAGAAGAATCAAGCCGGCAAGAACGGCCAGGGCCAGGCCGACCGAACGGTAAAGCAAAAGGAGCGCCATCCATTCCGAATCCGCCCCTCCGGGAATGAACGGGCGAATCACTCTCCGGAAAAGCGGCAGAACGGCCGGAGCGAAAAGGCCGACGAAGACGACGACGGCCGCCAGAGCGGCGGGCGGTCCGGTCAAGGCCGCCGGACCCTCGGCCGGTCGGTTCGAACGCGGGATTCGGGGCGAACCCAGAAAGGCGAGGCCGAACGCTTTGGTGAAGGCGAGAACGGCGACGGCTCCGATAAAGCTCAATCCGGCCAGACCTCCCACGGCGGCCACCCGGGCCGCCGCGCCGCCGGCCGACAATCCTCGAATAAAGCCGGAAAAGAGGGCGAATTCCCCGATGAATCCGCTGAAGAGCGGAAGCCCGCAGATGGCCGCCGATCCGATAAAGAAGAGGGCCGTCGTGACCGGAAGGTCGCGAGCCAGTCCGCCGAGATGTTCGATGTTCCGGGTATGGGTTTTGACATAGACGATCCCGGCCGCATAAAAGAGGAGGCTTTTAAAGGTGAAATGATTGAAAACGTGGAGCAAAGCGCCCAGAAAACCGAACAACGCCATCGCCTCGTGGCGCTGGGCCAGGCCGATCATACCGAGGCCGATCCCGGCCCCGATGATCCCGATGTTCTCGACGCTGCTGTAGGCCAGCAGTTTTTTCAAGTCGCGTTGGGCGGCGGCATTCATGATTCCAAAAACGCCCGTCGCCAGGCCGACGAAAAGGACGGCATAACCGAGAACCGGATCCCGGCCTCCACCGAGAAGCAGGATCCGGAGAATCCCGTAGATCCCGGTTTTAATCATCACCCCGGACATCAGGGCGGAGACGCCGGTCGGGGCGGCCGGGTGGGCCTGAGGCAGCCAGGTGTGGAAGGGAAGGAAGCCGGCTTTCAGGCCGAAGCCGGCAAAAAACAAAAGGAACATCGCCGTCGGGGCGAAGCCGTCGCTCGAAAAGACGGCTCCAAACGAGGCGAAGTCCGGACTGCCGGAACGCGTCGAGATCCAGGCGAAGGCGGCCAGAAGGCAAGCCGCCCCGATCTGCATGGCGACGAGATAATCGAGGGCGGCCTTGCGAACGTCCTCCTTGGCGTGCTCGAATCCGACGAGAAAGAAGGAAGCGAGGGACATGACCTCCCAGGCCACCAGAAAAAGCAGGGCCTGTTGGATCGTCACGACGAGAAGCATGGCCGCCGAAAGGAGCCCGGAAAAAAAGAAATACCCGGACAGGGCGGCCGTCTTCCCCCGGTACATTTTCATGTAACCGGTCCCGTACACGGCCGCGCCCAGCCCCCCCAAACTGACCAGCAAAACAAAGAAGGCGGACAGGGGATCCAGCCGCAGAGGAGCCGGACCGAGAGGGTACGGAAACGGAAGGATCAGAGTCGACGCGCCCGCGCCGGTCAGGGTTCGGATGGCGGGGAGGAGAAGAAACGGTTGGGCCGCGGCCGCGAAAACCGCGGCCGCAATCCCTTTGAGGGACGGCCGGACAAAGAGGGCGGATAATCCCCCAAGAAGGAACAGTCCGGCCCCGGCCAGAACAAGGATCATTTTGCCGGCGCCTCAGCCAAGCGCCACGTCCTCTCGGTCGCTTCGATAAAGGCGAAGATGTCCTCGGCCGGACGGCGGGCTTCCAGAAGATCAAGAAACTCCGGGAGCTGGCAGAGATAAGAGATCTTGGACAGGACTTCGAGGTGGCGGCGGGGATTATCGGTCAGAAGGAGAAACAGCGTGTGAACCGGCCGGCCGTCAAGAGCGCCGAGATCGGCCGGTTCCCGGAGAAAACAAATCGCGACGAGGGCGTCTTCGACCTTGGTGATGATCGGATTGCGGGGATGAGGGATGGCGATCCCGTGACCGATGGCCGTGGTCATCATTTCTTCCCGGGCCATGAGGGCGGTAAGAATATCGTTCGGCGTCAGACCGTTCGGCACGGGGATCGCTTCGGTCGCCCGACGGAGGATGTCCTTGATCGTCCGCCCGCCCACGCCGGGATGGATGCCGCCCTGGCGAAGGAGATCGGTGAAACGGGTCGGACGGCCGGCAATGCTCAGGTCTAAAAGCCGCGAGGCGAGTTCCGGTTTCCGGGTCAGGATCCATTCGTTGATCTCCGCCCGGTTGAACCGGTACTGGTGATGAATCTCATGGAAGGGGATGTCCCCGTCCTTGATCCATTTCCGGACGGTCTTCTCCGGCACTTGGAGAAGCTCGACAAGATCCTTGATCCTTAAATCCACGTGCGTGACCTTTTACTGAATTCCGGGGGAAAACCGCCGGGGTGCGACGTTTGGTGGGGCTATTAAAACATATCCCGAGCCCGGATTCAAATCAGCGGGGCGAGCGGGGATAAGCGTCCAGATCCTCGGAAAGGGGGATTTTCCCTTTTTTTACTTTAATTTTTTCCCAGGCCAACGCCCCGATCATGGCGGCGTTGTCGGTGCATAGCTTGGGCGCAGGAAGGGCGAAAGGAATTCCCTTTTCGGAAGCGGTTTTCTCAAACGCCGCCCGAAGACGCTTGTTTCTGGCCACCCCGCCGCAAAGAACGAGAGAAGCGGGACGCAGGGCGTCGGCCGCCCGGACGACATTTCCGAGCAGGGCCCGGACGACGGCCGACTCGAAGCTCGCCAGAAAATCCGGAAGCGCGGCCGAAGGACTTTGGATTCGGTTTTCCCGGACATGCCGGATTGCGGCCGTCTTCAATCCGCTGAAGCTGAAGTCCAGGCTGCGGTCGCTCATCCGGGGAAGGGCGAAGGGGAAACGCCCCGCATCGCCGCCTTCGGCCCGGCTTTGAATGACCGGGCCGCCGGGGTACCCGAGATCCAGCAGCTTGGCGATCTTGTCCAACGCTTCTCCGGCCGCATCATCCCGAGTCCGGCCGATGACCCGGTAGTGGAGCTTCCTTTTCAGAAGGAACAAGGAGGTGTGACCGCCGGAGACGATGAGAGCCAGCACGGGAAAGGCCAGATCCGGCCGGCCGAGAAAAGCGCTTTCGATATGGGCCTGGACGTGATCGATTCCCAGAATGGGCTTTCGATAATAGTAAGCCAGGCCCTTGGCAAACGACAGTCCGACCAGCAGGGAGCCGATCAGTCCCGGCCCCTGGGTGACGGCAAAATAGTCCATAGTCTCAATCGGCCGGCCGGCGGCCGAAACGGCCTCGCGGACGACCGGCGTAATCGCTTTGAGATGCCGGCGGGAAGCAAGCTCGGGAACCACACCGCCGTAGGGAGCATGGACTTCGTCCTGCGACAGGACGATGTTGCTGAGGACCTCGCCGTCCTCGGTAACGACGGCGGCCGAGGTTTCGTCGCAGGAGGATTCGATGGCCAGGACATGCCGCGCGCTCATCGTTGCCTCGATTCTTCTTTCACTTCCGGACGTTCCGCTCAACACCGCCGAAGGGCGTCCAGGCTCCTTTCATAGGGCGGGCCGGCGACGCCATGCTCGGTAACGATCCCGGTGATATAGCGGGCCGGGGTCACGTCAAAGGCGGGATTGCGGACCTGGGCCGAAGGCGGAACGATCAGACGGCCGTTGATCTCCCGGACTTCGGCCGCCGGCCGTTCCTCGATCGGAATCAGGCTCCCGTCGGCCAGGGAAAAATCGAAAGTGCTGAGCGGCGCGGCGACATAAAAAGGAAGCCGGTTTTCCCGGCAGAGGACGGCCGCCGAATAGGTCCCGATTTTATTGGCCGCGTCGCCGTTTCTGGCGATCCGGTCGGCGCCGACGACGGCCAGGGAAATTTCACCCTGGTGCATCAGCCAGCCGGCCATATTGTCGGTGATGACTTTATAGGGAACGCCGATTCTCTCCAATTCCCAGGCGGTCAACCGGGCCCCCTGGAGAAACGGCCGGGTTTCGTCGGCCAGGACCGAAAATTTCGTTCCCGCCTCCCAGGCCGCCCGAATGACGCCGACGGCCGTGCCGTAGCCGGCCGTGGCCAGTCCCCCGGCGTTGCAATGGGTCAGGACGACGTCTCCACCCTTGATCAGGCCGGCGCCGTTTCGGCCGATGCGGCGGCAGAGCTCCTCGTCCTCGCGGTCGATTTCGACGGCTTCCGCGACGAGACGCACCTGCACCTCGGGCAGGGCGGCGGCGCGGTGAGCCTCATAAACGGCTTTCATTCGCTCCAGCGCCCAAAACAAGTTCCGGGCGGTCGGGCGGGTTCGATGAATCCGGGCCTGGATCCGGGCGAAGGCCGCGTCCCGATCCTCCCCTTCCCGGACGCTTTTCATCCCGAGGGCGAGGCCCATCG
Organism: uncultured Eubacteriales bacterium; assembly: GCA_964411395.1. Taxonomy (GTDB): domain Bacteria; phylum Acidobacteriota; class Aminicenantia; order Aminicenantales; family UBA4085; genus JAAZPG01. Next base: position 16,895 of record CAYPKX010000064.1, read on the forward strand.
CCGCCGCAATCCCGATGGCCGGGGCGCCGCGGATGACCATGGTCTCGATGGCCTCGGCCGCCTGCTCGTAGGTCCGGCATTTCACATAGACTTCTTCCAACGGCAGCTTGCGCTGATCGATCATGACGATTTCGTCGCCGGCCCATTCGATTGTCGGACGCATGCCCATCCTCCATATTTCGGGATGATATTCTCTCACGGCTCGGCCCGCCGGGCAATAAAAACGCGAAAAAATCCGGTTCACGTCCCGTTCCCGGCGACCCTGCCGGGAACGGGCGAATC
>CAYPKX010000065.1:0-16657 GCA_964411395.1 uncultured Eubacteriales bacterium
CCAAGGGAGGCCTCGAGGCGGTTCCTGCGATTCCCGTTGCGTGTCCCGACTTTGCTCCGTTATAATCCTGGTCATGATCGGAATCCTGTCCGACTCCCACGATAATCTGGACGCCGTCGGCCGGGCGGTCCGGTTTTTCAAGGAGACCGGCTGCGACCTCATCATCCACGCCGGGGATTTCGTCGCGCCCTTCTCGGCCCAGGTCCTGGGGGAGAGCGGGTGCGGAGTTAAAGCGGTTTTCGGCAATTGCGACGGAGAAAAAGAAGGGCTGAAGATGATGATCCGGCCGTTCGGGACCATCCATAAAGCTCCGTTTATTTTCGATCATGAGGGAAAAAAGATCGCCGTCACGCACCTCAACGGTCCGGTCGGGGAGCTGGCGGCCCGCAGGGAATTCGACCTGGTTGTCTACGGCCACACCCACAAGCCGGAAATCCGGAGGGTCGGCCGCACCCTGGTCGTCAATCCCGGAGAGACCGGGGGCTGGGTCACGAAAAAAAGCACGATCGCCCTGTACGATATAAAAACGGGCGAAGCTTCGATCTTACCGATTTAGGTTCGGGATACCGAGATGTCGCACACCGTGAAAAACCGGCAAAAGCCCGTCTGGAAGCAGATCCGAAAGCCCGTTCCTCCGCCCGGCCGGCCCCAAACGACCCGCAAAGGAAAAAAGGCATACAACCGCAAGGACAATTCCTGGAAATCCGAGGCTAAAAGTTGACAATCCGGCGAGACCGGGACTAATGTAGCCGGTATCATGAGAATCGTTCGCCTTCTGACCGTTCTCGCATTCCCCGCCCTTCTGTCGCTTGCCGGAGGTACCGTGAAGGATTTTGGACCAAAAATCCCCGACCAGATCCTGGATTGGAAAAAATCCGGAGCGGATGCGGTCTACGACCGCAAAACGCTCTTCGACTACATGGACGGCGGCGCCGAAGTCTACCTGGCCTATGATTTCCGGGAAGTCTTCGTCCGGAAATTCGCCGACGCCGAAGACAACGAAATCAACCTGGACATATATGACATGGGCTCGCCGGCCGAGGCCTTCGGCATGTTCTCCATCGACCGGCAGGATCCCGAGGCGGGCATCGGCCAGGGCTCCGAATACGGCCTGGGGCTGCTGCGTTTCTGGCGGGGCCGCTATTTTGTCTCGATCACGGTCTCGGGCAACGAGGCCAAGGCCGAAAAAGCGGTTCTCGAGCTCGGAAAAAAAGTCGCGCCCCTTCTCGGACCGGACGGCGCCCCGGCCGAGATGCTCAAGCTTCTTCCCGCGGCCGGACTGAAGCCGGAAAGCCCCGGCTTTTTCCACGACGCCGTCCACCTCAACAACCGGTTTTTCGTCGCCTCGGAGAATGTCCTTCTCCTGGACGGGAAAACCGATTGCGTCCTCGGCGAATACGCCGAGGGAGACTCGGCGTTCGGCGTTCTGTTGATCGTCCGGTATCCCGACGCCGGAAAAGCCGCGGCAGCCGCGGCTTCGTTCCGGAAAACGTATCTTCCGGAAGCGGACGCCGAAGGCGCCGCCCTGACCGAAAACAAGAATTGGACGAAGATCGCCGTCCGGGACCGCCTCGTCGCGGTCGTTTTCGACGCTTCGTCCAGGGAATACGCCGGCCGCCTGACGGCCGCGATCCGCTGAAGAAAAGAGGTCCCATGATAAGCAACATGACCCGGCGCGATTTCATCCGGGGCTCGGCCGCGGCCGTTCTGGGAGCGACCGCCCTCGGTTCCCTCCCCCTGGCGGCCCAGGAGAAAAAGGCCCGCGTGGTTCTCATCCGCCACGCCGAAGCCCTGGGCGCCGACTCCGCCTTCAATGAACCGGTAATCGGGCAGATGCTGGACGAGGCCGTGACCAGGCTCCTGGAGGCGTCCGATCCGGCCGCGGCCTGGAAGCAGCTGGTCAAGCCGGATGACATCGTCGGGATCAAGACCAACGTCTGGTCGTTTCTTCCGACGCCGGCTCCGGTGGAAAAAGCGATCAAGCTCCGGGTCCTCGAAGCCGGGGTCAAGGAAGAGAATATCGGAATGGACGACCACACCGTCCGGACCAATCCGCTTTTCCAGAAAGCCACGGCCCTGATCAACGCCCGGCCGGTCCGGACGCATTACCTGGCCGGGATGTCGGGCTGCATTAAAAATTACATCATGTTCGCCGAATCGCAGCCGGACTATCACCCCGACAGCTGCGCCTCGCTCGGCTCGCTCTTTCTCCTGCCCCAGGTCAAAGGCAAAACCCGGCTCAACATTCTCTGCGCCCTGACGCCGCAATTCCACGGCCGCGGGCCGCATAATTTCAGCCGCCGGTACGTCTGGAATTACAAGGGCCTCATCGTCGGCCTGGACCCGGTGGCGGTCGATTCGGTCGGATTGCGGCTGATTCAGGCCAAGCGCCGGAAAGAGCTCGGACCGGCCCAGGAAATTCCGCCGGTCCCCAAGCACATCCCCCTGGCCGAGACCAAGTACGGGATCGGCACGGCCGACTCGTCCAAAATCGAGCTGGTCAAGCTGGGCTGGATGGACGACGTCATGATCTGACCCGCATCATTCATAAAAATCGCAAAGATTTTTATGTTGATTTTATTTTCAGTACGATGAAAAAATATTCGTCCCTCAGGCTGGTCGACCCGGCCGAACCGCGCCGGAACGGAGAAAGGCCATGACTAAAAAACACATCGGACGGCTCCTGGCGGCCATGATCGTCTTTTTGGCGTTCGCCGGACCGGCTCCCGCCGCCGGGGAGGACGGCGGGTTGTCGTTGGCCGGCTCGACGCTCTGGACCAAAGCCCATGACGTCGAAATCCGCGGTTCGCTCGTTTATTGCGCCTTCCAGAACGGCCTGCGGATCCTCGATATCTCCCAGGTGACGAATCCCGTTCTCGTTTCCGAGATCCATCTGGGCGGCGGATACGCCGTCGCGCTTTCGGAAAACCTCGTCTTGATCGCCGCGGCCGAGAAAGGCTTGGCGATCATCGACGCCTCCGATCCGAAAAACCCCGTCCTGAAAAGCGTTTTCGATACGGCCGGGGAAGCGCGAGATGTGGCCGTTGACGGGTCCACGGCCTTCGTGGCCGACGGCCCCGGCGGCCTGCTGGCCGTCGATTTTAAAAATCCATCGGCTCCCAAGGCCGTCGGCTCCTGGGACTCGCCCGGCGAGGCGCTCGGTCTCAAGCTTCGGGGAAAGACGGTTTTTCTGGCCGACGGCGGCTCGGGGCTTCAAACGATCGATGGGACCGCACCCGCCCGCCTCTCCCCTCTCGGTTCGGTTGAAACCGACGGGACGGCCGAAAGCGTCGCCCTGGCCGGTGATTTCGCCTTTATCGCCGACGGTCCCGGCGGAATCAAGGTGATCCAGGTCTCCGACCCCTCCAAACCCAGGCTCGCGAATTCCCTCACCGCCTCGGGATACGCCCGGAGCATCGCCGCCGAAGGGAACGTCCTTTGCGTCGGGAGCCTGTACGACGGCGGTTACCAGCTGCTCGACATCTCGAATCCCGCCGCTCCGGTCGTCGCCTCGACCAACAAGTACACGATGTACAACGAGGGTTGGAATGTCGGGATCTTCGGAAACCGGGGCGTGGTCGTCGATTACTTCTCCGGCGTCTTCGTCCTGAATTTCTCGGATATCAGGAAGCCGTCGATCCTGGGGCGGTTTTTCACCCCGAGCTCGATCGTCTCGGCGAGCGGCCGCGACAATCTGGCCTTCGCCGTGGGCGAGCTGTCCGGGGCCCAGACCGTCGACGTATCCGATCCCGTCCGCCCGGTCCCGCTGGGCGGCTCGAGCATTTTCCGGGGCGTTCAGAATATCACGGCAAGCGGAAGATATGTTTACGTCACCGACCGCTGGTCGATCAAAGTGTTCGATGCGGCCGATCCGGCCAAACCCAAACCGGGCAAGCCCCTGACCTTCACCGAGGGCATCCCCCGGACGCTGGTCATCCGGGGAAACACCGGATATCTCACGGCCGATAATTTCGGGTTTTATACGGTCGATTTTTCCAATCCCGCCGATTTAAAAGTCATCGGGTCGTTTAAATTGTCCGGCTTCACCTACGGGCTGGCCGTTTCGGGCGAGTTCGCTTACCTGGCCAACAGCGACACCGGCCTCCATGTCCTGAACATCGGGAAGCCGGAGGCCCCGGCGGAAATCGCCGTCCTCAAGTTGGCCGGGGAGCCCAGCGGCGTGGCCGTTCGGGACACGCTGGCTTACGTCGCCTCGGGCGACGAGGGCCTGATCATCGTCGACATCTCGAAACCGGCCGAGCCGAAAATCATGGGCGCGGCGGCCTCGGATGATTTTTCGAGCGCGGTCGCTCTGGACGGCCGTTTCGCTTACGTCGCCGACGGCCTGGCCGGAGTGAAGAAAGTCGATATTTCCGACCCGAAGGCCCCCAGGGTCATCGCTTCGTACGACACGCCGGGCGAAGCGCAGAATCTGTTCATCCTGGGAAAGACGGTCCTCGTCGCCGACACAAACTCGCTGATCCTCCTGACAAAATAGCAATCGGGGCCCGGTTACTCATTTTCCGATTAAGCCTTTTCCGATTAAGCCTTAAGGCCGCGCCGAGTGGCTCTTAAGAAATCAGGAGTCGAGTAACCGGGCCCCGATTTCCCCTTCTTCCTTTCGCCCCGCAACAGCCGTATCCGGAGGAGCAATTCCTCCGGCCGAAGGAACGATTAAAACAGAGAACGCCCCCCGCGCACGGGTGACGCGGGGTGTCCTGGCTCCCAAGCGTCGCGTAGGACCGGGCTTCGCCTCGTCCACCCGCAGCGGCAGGGGTTCCCCACGGGGGGATGGGTGCCGCGAGGATGGACACCCCACCCCGCAACAACCGTATCCGGCGGAGCTCGGCCCGTCCTTCGCCCCGCTTTTCATCCACAAGGACGTTCGCGCACCAAAGAAAGCGCTCTCCCGGACGAAAGGCCTCCCGGAAGCCGCATAGCGGAGGGGGGCCCCGCTTCGGGGGGAACCGACGGGACTGGTTCCCGCGGCTGAAGGGAGGCCTTTCGGATGGGAAAAGAGCGCTAGTTATTGAAAAGTGCGAACGCCTTTCGCATAAAAGCGCCGGCGAAAGGACGGGTTGCGAAGCCGGGACGGCTGTTGTATACTATCTGCCTGTTTTTGAAAAACTTACGGTTCGCAATCTTATGTAAGGAGTTGTCTCGATGAAAAAAGTCATTATCATGGGCGCGGCCGGCCGCGATTTCCACAATTTCAACACCTACTTCCGCGATAACCCGAATTTCCAGGTTGTCGCCTTCACCGCCACCCAGATCCCGGACATCGCCGGACGCAAGTACCCGGCCGTCCTGGCCGGCAAGCTCTACCCCGACGGAATCCCGATTTTCCCCGAGGAAGAGCTCGACGACCTGATCAAAAAGCACGGCGTTTCCAAGGTTTATTTCTCCTACAGCGACCAGGCCCATGTCGACGTCATGCATAAGGCCTCCCAGGTCCAGGCCGACGGCGCGTCCTTCATCCTTCTCGGCCCGGACGATACCATGGTCAAGAGCACCAAGCCGGTCGTCTCCATCTGCGCCGTCCGGACGGGCTGCGGCAAGAGCCAGACGACCCGCAAAGTCGGCGGCATCCTGATCGCCAAGGGCCGCAAGGTCGCGGCGATCCGCCATCCCATGCCTTACGGCGACCTGGCCAGGCAGAAAGTCCAGCGCTTCGCCAAGTACGAAGACCTCGACAAGCATGAATGCACGATCGAGGAACGGGAGGAGTACGAGCCCCACATCAAGGCCGGAATCATCGTCTACGCCGGCGTCGATTACGAAGCCATCCTCCGGGAAGCCGAAAAAGAAGCCGATGTCATCCTCTGGGACGGCGGCAACAACGATTTCCCCTTCTATAAGTCCGACCTCGAGATCACCGTCGTCGACCCCCACCGGGCCGGCCATGAAATGCTCTATTACCCCGGGGAGACCAACTTCCGCCGAGCCCAGGTCCTGGTCATCAACAAGATGGACACGGCACCCAAGGAAGGCGTGGACAAGATCCTGGACAACATCAAGAAGATCAACCCGACCGCCGTCGTGATCAAAGCCAACTCCCCCACCCGGGTGGAAGACGGCGAGCAGATCCGGGGCAAGCGGGTTCTGGTTATCGAAGACGGCCCGACCGTCACCCACGGCGGCATGCCCTACGGAGCCGGCGTCGTCACCGCCGAGAAGTACGGCGCGGCCGAGATTATCGACCCGCGGCCGTTCGCCGTCGAATCGATCGCCGAAACCTACGTCAAATATCCCCACATGGAAAAAATCCTCCCGGCCATGGGCTACGGCGACAAACAGGTCGCCGACCTGGCCGCCACCATCGAGAAGGCCGACTGCGACCTGATCGTCAGCGCCACCCCGATCGACCTCAACCGGCTGATCAAAACCAGGAAACCGATGCTCTCGGTCGGCTACGACCTCGAGGAAATCGGCTCGCCGACGCTCGAACAGGTCCTGGCGAAATTCTGAGAGGTCCTCAAGCCGCGATGTCTGCCGCCAAGCGCCGTCTCGCTTTGATCGCCTTCGGGGGGAATGCCCTTCTGTCCGAAAAACAGAAGGGCACCCAGGAGGAACAGATCGAAAACGCCGAACAGGCCGCCCGCCTGATGGCCTCCGTCGTCCGCAAAGGCTACGAGCTGATCATCGTCCACGGCAACGGTCCCCAGGTCGGCAATCTCCTCATCCAGCAGGAAGCGGCGGCCGGCCACATCTCTCCCTATTCCCTTGACATCTGCGACGCCATGACCGAGGGCAGCATGGGCTACATGCTCGAGCGGGCCCTGGTCAACGAGTTCCGGCGCCATTCGGTCGACAAGGAAGCGACCACCGTCGTGACGATGGTCCTGGTGGATAAAAACGATCCGGCTTTTGCCAAGCCGACCAAGCCGGTCGGCCCCTTCTACACCGCCGAACGGGCCCAGGCCCTGGCTCAGGAAAAGGGCTGGGCCGTGGTCGAAGATGCCGGCCGCGGCTGGCGCAAAGTCGTGGCTTCCCCCAAGCCGATCGATGTCGTCCCCAAGTGGATCATCAACGACCTGGTCCGGGCGGGCCGGATCGTCATCGCCGCCGGCGGCGGCGGCATCCCCGTCATCCTCAACGGCAACGGCTTGTATGAGGGCGTCGAGGCGGTTATCGACAAGGATTATGCCTCCAGCCTCATCGCCCGCGAAATCGGAGTCGATCTGTTCATCATCCTGACGGCCATCGACCGGGTCTGCATCGACTTCGGCAAGCCGACCCAGCGCGATCTGCCGGTCCTCCCCGTCTCCGAAGCCAGAAAATACCTGGCCGAAGGCCAATTCCCGCCGGGGTCGATGGGCCCGAAAATCCGGGCGGCCGTCGAATACATCGAAGCCGGCGGCCAGGAAGTGTTGATCACCGATGCGGCCCACCTCAAGACCGCCCTTCTCGGCCGGTCGGGAACGCGCATCGTCGCCGATTCCTCTCAAACGAAATCCGAAGGAGCCCGCTTATGAAAAAAGACTTCCTCTCCATTCACGACCTGACCCGGTACGAGTTCTTCGAGCTGATGGACGAGACCAAGAAGATCAAGGACGATCCCGACGATTACCGCAAAAAGCTTAAAAACCAGGTCCTGGCGATGGTCTTTGAAAAACCCTCGCTCCGGACCCGGATGACGTTCGAAGTCGGGATGCTCGAGCTGGGCGGCAAGGCCATCTATCTCAGCCCCAACGAGATCCAGATCGGCAAGCGCGAGACCGTCGAGGACGTGGCCCATAACCTCGAACGCTGGGTCGACGGAATCATGATCCGGACGTTCGCCCACGACAACGTCATCCGTCTGGCCAAGGCCTCCTCGGTCCCGGTCATCAACGCCCTGACCGACCTGCTCCATCCCTGCCAGGCCATGGCCGACTTCTTCACCCTGCTCGAGCACAAGGGCAACATCTCCAAGATCAAGCTGGCCTGGGTCGGCGACGGAAACAACGTCTGCCATTCCCTCATGTTCGCCGCCGCCAAGGCCGGCTGCAAGATGAGCGCGGCCGTCCCGAAAGGGTACGAGCCCAATTCGGAAATCGTCAAGCTGGCCCGGGAAGACGGCCAGGGCTCCGAGTTCGAGCTGACCGTGACCAACGACGCGGCCGAAGCCGTCCGCGGCGCCGATGCGATCTACGCCGACGTTTGGACCTCGATGGGCCAGGAAGCGGAGAAGGAAGCCCGCCTGAAGCTCTTCGCCCCCTACCAGGTCAACGAAGCCCTGATGTCCAAGGCCAAGGACGACTGCGTCTTCATGCATTGCCTCCCCGCTCACCGCGGCGAGGAAGTCTCGGCCGAAGTCTTCGACGGACCCCGGTCGATCGTCTACGACGAAGCCGAGAACCGGCTCCACGCCCAGAAGGCGATCATGCTCCGGTTGATGGCCGATTAAAGAGGACCCATGGAAAAGGACAACGCCCTCGTCCAGGTGACACCGGACGACATCTCCTTCATCGAGAAGGAGCTGGCCGTTTCACGCAAGCCGGCGACGACCAGGGAACTGGCCGAGAAGCTGGCTTACCAGAAGACGGCCGGCGAACGGACCCGCGACGTCAAGATTTACGACCCGTCGTGCGTCTACGAGCTGGGCGACACGATCTACAAGGAATACGACGAGGACTTGATCGTCGGATCGAAAGTCCACGAGCGATTCCAGGGGGCCGTTGTCCTGACCGTCATCAATAAGATCTTCTACAAAGACTTCAACTGCGAGATGCTGGAAGTCGACTACACCGGCGGCGGGACCTTCCGCAAGTACATCGATTACATGAAGAAGGTCAAAACCCAGGTTCTGCTCCCGGCCGGCGAAGGCGGCGCCGCCGGCGTCGCCAGGATCATGCCTCATGCGGAAGACCCGCGGCTGACCGAGCTGCCGATGACCGAACGCGACCTCAAGACCCTGGAGCGCCAGCTCCGGTCCGCCCTGGCCAAATCACCGGCCTTCTTCGTCTGGGGGGAATGGTGGCAGCTCGCCGCCGCCCAGCCCGCCATCACTGAGGACAAGATCAAGGCGATCGAAGCCGATCTGGCCGCGGCCAGGTTCTCGGCCGGTACGACCGACCTCGTTCAGAAGCATTTCGGGCTGGAGCCCTCCAGCGACCTGTTCGACCTCCATTGCCTGGCCCTCAACCACCTTCTCGAGTCCAAGTATAAAAAAGAATTCATCCTCGTCCAGCCGGTCGGCTGGGGCCGGTGGATGCTCAAAAGCTTGCTGGCGGGCATGCCCGACGGCCTCCCCCTGGCCGCTCCCGCGGCCGTCCTCCCGGCGTTCGAAAGCGGGGAGACCGTTCAAATCACTCCCTTCCACGAATTTCCGCTCAAGGTTTATCTCGGCTGGCGGGAGATCTGCAGCGGCGGAGTCAAGATCCCCAAGGGCTTCAATCGCGAGCTGGCCCACGCCCGGGAATACATCTTCACCGACGCCGACGAGAAACGCGATTATACAGTCCATTACTTCCCCAACCAGAGCTATTTTCTCGGCCTGAAGGAATTTTTCGAGGCCGCCTCGATCCCTCAGGGAACGAGCATGACCCTGGAAAAATGCGGCCCGGTCCGGTTCAACTTCTGGATCAAGAAATCCAAAAAGAAGATTCAAGTCGCCAGGATGACCTATACGGCCGGGGAGGATACGTTCACCGACGCCGGCGAGACCGCGACTCTGGCGATGCCGAACAAGATCATCTACCTCGAGGTCGAACAGCTCCGGAAGCTCGCCGCCTTGACCCCCCAGAGGGACGATCTCGACCTCAAGGGCCTTCTGGTCCTGATCTTCAAGCACTTCAGCTTCCAGTCGGCCAACTTTTCCCTCCACTATCTGCGCGCCTACCACCTGATCGATATCCTCCGGCGGACGACCCAGGAGGATGTCGAGTACACCCTGCTCAACAGCTCCGAGTTCGAAAAATCGGACAAGAAAAAAGGAATCTTCTACTACCACGAGACGCCGTTGGAAGCGCCGGTCGAGGAAGCCGAAGAGGAAGCCGCCGCCCCGGCCGAAGAAGCCGGGATCGAAGCCGACGGGGAGATGACCTCGGACGATTTCCTCGAACACGAGTTCACGATTCTCGAACAGGCGCCCCCGCCGAAGCCGCCCGCCCCGGTCGTCCCGGCCGAGGAGCAGGCGGCCCTCGCCGAGGCCGAAGCCGAGCTCGAAGCGTTCGAAGAGAAAAAGAAAGCTCCGGCCGAGAAAGCGCCGACCCCGGCCCCGAAGAAAGAGCGGGAGAAGAAAAAGCTCAACATCGAGAGCGACCGACGGCCGAAAACTCGCAAGAGCGAGCGCCGGGTCAAGGAAGAAGAGATCGAGCTCCTGGAATCGGAGCGGGAAGCTTTGTTCGCCGAAAAAGGCGCGGCCGACGAAGGCCAGGAAGCCGGAATCAGCGGCGAAACCGGTGCGGTGGAAGCCGCCGGCGAAGCGGCCAAGCCCGCCGGTCCCGGCCCGCTGGGGGCCTTCGGCGGAGGGATGTTCGCCGAGAAGCTTAAAGTCGCCCTGAAAAAGAAACGCGAAGAGCCGACCGAGGACGAGACACCCGAAAAGTCCTGATCCGATCCGGCTCGATCCGACCTGCCCCGATGAGCGCGAGAACCGGACGATTGAAATGTGCCGGCGGGAGTTTGTTCCTTCTTCTGGTTTTCCTGCTGGCCGGACCGTCGGCGGCCCGGGGCCAGGCCGACCCGTTGCAGCCCTCGGGCCGGTTCCGGGCCGATTTCGGGATCGACTCCCTCGAGCGGAAATTCTACCGGCCCCAGTTCAGCCTGGCCGGACTTCTCTCCGGGAAAAAAGACACCCTGGTCTTTTTCGACCTGAGCTACTTTCAAAAAATCAACGGCGACCTTCAGGGGCCGATCGATTTCTGGGTTCGGACCGGCGCGGTCGTCCGAGTCTCCGACACCCTCTCTCTTGAAACCAGCTTCAACCATCTCTGCCGCCACCAAACGTCCCTCTTCACCCCGCAGGTCCTGAATCTCAACGAGCTCCTCGGGCGAATCTGGACCCGCAGCGGCCCGTTTCGGGCCGGTTTCGGTTTCGGAGCCTTCGTCAACTCGGTCAAGGGATATCACGCCCTGGCCATCCTGAATCTGGAAGCGAACCGGGTCCTCCTTCCGGAGATTACGCTGTCGGGCGAATTGAAATGGGTCAACCTGTCCGAACTCGTCTACGAAGCGGAGATGGCCGTCTCGCTTCTCCCCGGGACCGACCTGGTCCTCTCCGAGATCAAGCCCTATCAGCTCCCCCGTTCAACCCAGCTGTCCGTCCGGCTGCGCTCAACCGACGTCCGAAGCAAGCTTTTGGAGGCCTTCGATCTTTCCGGCTGCATCTATCCGTTCTACGATATCTACAAGCTCCAAATCGACGGATCCTTCCGTCTCGTTCCTTTTCAAAATTCGTCCCGGAGACTGCTGTTCGACCTCGCCTTCCGTTCCCCCGTCCTGGCCGGTTCGGGATTCTGGGGGCAGTTCTATCCCGACCGGATGATGTATCTTCTCGCGGCCGAGTACGAATGGCCGGCGGGGCGATGGTTTGCGGCCTGGTACGGCCGGTATTTCGTCGATATGCCGGTCGATAAAGCCGAGCCGTTCAAATCGAGCGCCGCCACCGGGCTGGTTCTGAGAAACCAGCCGGATTTCAACCGTCTCCGGGTGCCGCTCCGCTTCGAAGTCCGGGCCGGGTATGATCTCAAGTTCGATTACGACTTCGCCCTGAAAGCCGGGATCAATACGGTCGGAACGGGAAATTTGCGGGCCGGGCTCGAGGTTCGGGTGGAAGCCAACGGCGAACGGCGGGCGGTCGAAAGCCGGGTCTTTCTCGATTTCGGCCGGACCGTCTCGCTGAGGCCGTTCCTCGGCCTCCGCCGGATCACCCCCCTGGCCGGCGAATCCGCCTCCGACGGAAAATTCCGCCGGATCTTCACGGCCGGATTGTCCTTCTTCAAGTGGTTCGACTAAACGGCGCCGTTTCGGCTTTCCTCTTTGGCTTTCTTCCCTTTGGCGCGGGTGGAGATAAGAGATTATGACGGCCGGAGCGAACATCGTCCGGATTTCCCAAGCCTGGGGCAGGCCCGGCGTCGACTTTATCGAAAAGGATTACGGCTTTTCTCGATTGGCCCGCGCCATCCTCGGGAACCGGGATTAGAGAACATTCCTCGGGATGAAGAAATCCGGAATCAGCCCCGCCCCGCGGCGGCTTATTCCCGGCCGGGCAGGATTTCGCGGGAGGATCCTTTCCTCTGCGTGACGCCCATCTGGTCGAGAAGCTCCAACAGCGGAATGGCGTATTTCCGGGTCAGCCCGGTCAGGCTTTTAAACTCGGCGATCGAGAACTCTTTCCGTCCGGTCGCCCGGAGCCTGGCGATGATGTCGTCGAGCCAGGGGCGGTGAACGTAAAAACCGTCCGCCCCGACCACGATCCGCTTCCGCTCGATGAGAATATCCAGGAGAAGCGCCGGAGTCTCCGGCGACAGGTGCATCTGTTCGCAAACCTCGGCCGGGGATACCGAGCGGGCGCGGCCGGCGAAACATTCTTCCTCGATTTTGCGGAGCAGAATCTCGTCGCGCTCGGGAAGCTCCCGGACGAATCCGGCCAGGGCGTAGAGGCCCTGGTCCTCCTTGAGCTTGCCCTCATGAACCAGCGTTTTCAGGCAGAGCCGGAGGACCGGCCGGGGAATGTCGAAACGCTCCAGAATCCTGGCCAGAGGAACGCCCCGTTCCTTGACATGGGAAGAATGGAATTTCTCCAGGTAAGCGGTGAACTTGCCCTCGAAATAATCGATCGCTTCCCGAGCCAGGACATGGAGGGGTGAAAACGAAAGGATCCGAAGCCGCCCTTCCTCTTCCAGAGATCGGGCCAGATCGGTCAGGCCGGAAAAATCCGGCGGGAAAACATCGGCCAGGTCTTTTTCTTTGAGCCCTTGCAAACCGAAAGCCTTGGCCATGGCGGCCAGCTTGGGGCCGTCGCCGGCCGGGAGGCGCTTGGGAACGGGCGGATGAGAGGCACGCATGAGGATTTTCTTGCGGGAAGTCCCTATTTTACGGGAAACGCCGGGGAAAGCAAAGGGGGCGGGTCCTCAGGACGAGCGGCGCTTGCGGGACGCTTTTGCCGGGATCTCCTTCACCGGCAACACCAGGCTCATGCGGCGGAGAAGCGGATCGACGGATGCGATCTGGACCTCGAGCGCCTGGCCCAGCTCATACTGCCGGCCCGTCCGCTTGCCGGTCAGGGCTCCGCGCGACCGCTTGGCGAAATAATCCCCGCCCAGATCGTCAAAGGCGAGCATCCCCGAGACGAAGAAATCGTTCAGCTCGATGATCAAACCGCTTCGGGACATGTCGATGATCGTCCCGGACACGACGTCGCCCAGCCGCTCCTTGAGAAACCGGTAGATCCGCCATTCCACGAGGTCCTTCTCGGCTGCGGCGGCCTTGCGCTCCTGTTCGGAGGAATGGAGGGCGGCGGCCTCCAGGCCGGGAGATTTCGGATCCCGTCCGGCCAGGTCGGCCTTGAGCTGTCGGTGGACAACGAGGTCCGGGTACCGCCGGATCGGCGAGGTGAAGTGGGCGTAATCCTTCAACCCGAGGCCGTAGTGTCCGGAGTGCTCGGCCGAATACTCGGCCAGCCGCAGAGACCGGAGGATTCGGATGTTGACGAACTTCTCGATCGGCGTCCCCTCGGCCGCCCGGATGGCGTTTTGGAGATCGCGGGATGTGATCCGTCCCGCCGGCAGGAGAATGTGAAAAAACGACAAGGTATCCCGCAGCTCGCTCAGCCGGTCGGGATCCGGCGCGTCGTGAAAGCGGTGGAGAGACGGAACGCCCCGAAGGCGAAGATATTCGGCCACGGCGACGTTGGCCGTGACCATGAATTCCTCGATGAGCTTGTGGGCCGCATGGGGGGTAAAGACTTCGATCGAGGCGACCTTTCCTTCCTGGTAGACCAGCTCCGGTTCGACCAGATCGAAATCCAGACTCCCGCCGGCCATTCTCCGGCGGCGGATCTTTTTCGCCAGCGTGTTCATCTCCAGGAGGTCCGAGACGACGTCGGGATGGGCGGCCCGCTCGGCCGGGTCGTTTTCCAGAATTTTATAAACCGAGTCGTAGGTCATGCGCTCGACCGTGCGGATGATCGAAGGATGAAAGGCAGATTTGATCCGGACGCCGTCCTTGTCGAAATCGCAGACCACCGAAACAGTCAGCCGGTCGACGCGCGGCCGAAGCGAGCAGATGTTGTTGGACAGCTGTTCGGGGAGCATCGGCAGGGTCTGGCCGGGGAAGTAGACGCTCGTTCCCCGGGCGAAAGCTTCTTCGTCCAGGGCCGAACCGGGGCGGACGTATTCGGAAACGTCGGCGATGTGAACACCCAGCCGCCACCCGCCGTCCGGACGCCGGGTGATGGAAACGGCGTCGTCGAAATCCTGGGCCGTTTCCCCGTCGATCGTCACCGTCCGCCAGCTCCGGTAATCCACCCGGCCCGGATCGTGTTCCGGCAGCGGAGCGTTTGCGACTTTTTCCGCTTCGGCCGCGACCGTGGCGGGAAATTCGGCGGCCAGGCCGTATTTCCGGATGATGATCAGGGCGTCCACGCCCGGGTCGTCGGGCCGGCCGAGGACTTCGGTGATTTTCAGATCCGCCCGGTCGACGCAAACGATGTCTCCGGCTTTCGGAAAATGCTTCCCCCGGGAGACCAACGGAATTTCCTCGGGCGAAGCCGACTCGAAGGGGATGAAGTAGGGCCGGCCGAACCGCTCGCCGAATGTTCCCAGGAGCTTTTTGGCCGCCTTTTTCGTAATCCAGACGACTTTGCCGTCGAGCCGGCCCCCGCGGCCGGGCGGATTGACCATGATTTCGACCTGGTCGCCGTTCATCGCTCCGCCGGAAAACCGCGAAGGCACATAGACGTCCTCGCCCTCGCCGCTTTCGGGAATGACGAAACCGAAACCGCGGCCGCCCGTCTGGAACCGGCCTTTCATCAAATCGGCCGCCAACGGAAGGAGCCAGCGGTCCTTGACCCGGCGGGCCAGCTTGCGGTGAACGAGACCGCTCAAGCGCTCCTCGATCTTCGCCCGGGATTTACGGTCCACCCGGAGTTCCTTGAACAGCTCGGGGAGTTTCAGCCCCTGGGGATTGCGGCGGAGGAGGTCGAGAATCCGGGCCTCGTCGGTTTTGGCTTTGGGCATGGGGACGCCTCGCTTATTTGATCAATAATAACAAAGAGAAACGTAAGGAACGCGATGGAGCTTGCGGATTTTTTTCAGGCGGGCGGACGGCGATCCGCCCGGTTCGGCCGCCCCGAGAAGCGCGGTTTCGATTTTTTCATCCAAATGGTCGAGGGCTTCGGCCTCCGGCCGGTCGGCGGAGAGAACCGTCCGGGCCGCGGAAAAAAAAGGAAGAACAGCCTCGATCCCGGCCGGCCGGCGGCTCAGGAATTCATCGACCGCCTCCCGGGCGGCCCGTTTTTTTCGTTCGGAGACCGCGTCGGCCGTCGGGCGTACGCCCCCGACCGCCCGGTCCTTGTCCTGCTGAAAAGCCCGTTCGACCGCAGACCGGCAAAACGCCAGGGTTCGGATTTTTCCCGGAACGTGGGCCCGGCCGGGACGGAGGGAAAAAGATTCCTCGATTCCGGCCAGGACGGTCTCCAGGGGAATTCCGGCCTCTTCCCAGGACGAGATCAGGCCGATGTCGGCCGGAGAAAGGGCAAACGGCGCTCCGCGCAGCGCGACGAAACGATCGGCGATCGTCCGGTAGTACCGTGCGTCTTTCACCGCTCGGAGGCCCGGTCTTTCTGCCGCTCGTAAATGATCCGAAGCCCGTCGAGGACGAGGTTGGGTTCGTAAGCGTCGATGGACGGCACTTCCGCCGCGATCTGGTCGCCGAAGCCCCCGGTGGCCACGACTTTGGCCCCGGCCCCCAGCTCCTTCTTGATTTCGGAAATGATGGCCTGGGTCAGGCCGACATACCCGAAGTAAAGGCCCGACTGCATGCTGGCCACCGTCGTTTTGCCGATGACGCCGGAAGGCTTCCGGATTTCGATCCGGGGAAGCTTGGCCGTCTTGAGATAAAGCGCTTCGGCGGAAATCAACACCCCGGGGGCGATCGCTCCGCCCAGATACTCGCCCTTGGCCGAAACGGCGTCGAAGGTCGTGGCCGTGCCGAAATCGACGATGATGCACGGCCCGCCGTATTTATCGTGGCCCGCGACGGCGGCCGTGATCCGGTCGGCCCCGACTTCGGCCGGGGCGTCGTAGAGGATGGGCATGCCCGTTTTCAGGCCCGGGCCGACGACATAGGGCCGTCCGCCGAAAAGCTGACGGCAGAGGGTTTGAAAAACGGGGGTCAGCGGCGGGACAACCGAGCTGATGATCGCCGCCTTGACCTCGACCGGCTCGAGCCCGGCCATCCGGAGGAGGTTGAGGAGGATGACGCCGTACTCGTCGCTGGTCTTGTCCCGGTCGGAGCGGAGGCGCCAGTTGCGAGTGAGCGACTTGCCGTTGAAGACGCCGACGGCCACGGTGGTGTTTCCGATGTCAAAAGCGATCAGCATGGTCCCTCTCTCGGCCCATTATACCCGAAATCCGGCGGCGACACGCGGACCGTCGGGGCAAGGCCGAACGAAACGATCTCGGCCGAAACGAACCGCCGTTCTCCTTCGGGCAGAATCAGGCGGATCGCT
>CAYPKX010000066.1:0-16557 GCA_964411395.1 uncultured Eubacteriales bacterium
GGGATTGAGATAAAAAAGGCAAGGACCAATTTTTTCATCCTGGCGTCTCCTTGTGCGTTCATGCCATTTAATACTGCAAAAAACGGGCCAAGAAATGAAAAGGTTATAAGATGCTAATAAAAATAGAAATATAGTGATTTAATGTAAAAAGTTAACAATCTAAAAGTGAACAAATAATAAACATAATATTAAAAAACAATGTATATGATTATAAATAAAGGAAATGCGAATATTTGATGAAAATAGTATATAGTGTTTAACTAATGGTCTATTTTCTATTCGGTATGGTCAAATAAGATATGTCTTTAAATTAGACAAAGCCGTGATCGCTTTTCCCCGCTCCGGCGGACTCGCGCTTGACATAGGGGCCGGGGTTGTTTAAGATAGGCGCCTTAATTCCTGCGCAAGGTGAGATTATGAAGCCCTCGTTTAACCCTAATAACCGGAAGCGCAAAAAAGCGCATGGCTTTCTTGTTCGGATGAGCTCGGCCGGCGGCCGGAAAGTCCTTAAAAGACGCCGGGCGAAAGGGCGCAAACGTCTCGCGGTTGAATGAGCGATTCCTACGGACCTCGAGAGAGGATCCGAAAAAAATCGGATTTCCAGGCTCTTTATCGGAAGGGCCGGAGCTTTCGGAGCCGGTACTTCACCGTTGTTTTTCTTCCGAACGACTTGGGGTATCCGCGAATGTCCGCGGTCTCCAGCCGCAAGGTCGGAGACGCGGTCAGAAGAAACCGGGCGCGACGGCGGGCCCGTGAGCTTTTTCGCCGGAACAAGGATTCATTGAAAACGCCAATGGATATGCTGATCATCACCCGCGCCGATATGGTCCGGGCCTCCTGGGCCGTGCTCCGGGATCAGTATGCCGCCTTCCTTTCCTCGCTTCAGCGGGAGGTTCCCGGCCGATGAAGCGCCTGGCCCTGATCCTCATCCGCCTTTATAAAAAGATGATTTCTCCCCTGTTGGGAACCCACTGCCGCTTTTACCCGACCTGCGCTGATTATACCTGCCAGGCCATCGAAACTTACGGCTTCCTCCGCGGGGCCGGACTCGGCTTCAGGCGCCTCCTCCGATGCCACCCGTTTCATGCCGGCGGACTCGATCCCCTTCCCTGAGAGGACAATCCATAATGGATACAAAACGAATCATTCTTGCGATCGTTCTTTCCCTCGGCGTCCTCTTGCTCTGGCAGTATGTCTTTGTTCCGAAACCGCCGGAGCCGGCGCCCAAGACTCTCTCGACTCCCGCGACGACGACGCCGGTTTCCCCGGCGGCGAGCGAGATACCGGCGACTCAGCCCGGGTCGGGAACGGAGAGCGGGACCGATGAGGCGGCGGCTTCCCAAGCGGCCGTCACTGCGGCGGCCGAAGAGCGGTTTACCGTTTCGACGCCGCTTTACACGGCCCAATGGAGCAATAAAGGCGGCGTCCTGGTCAGCTGGAAGCTTCTTGAGCACAAGAATGAAAAGAACGAAGCCCTGGAGCTCATCCCGGCCGCCGCGGCGGAAGCCGGCGTTTCTCCCTTCGCTCTGTCGGAGGAAATCGATCCCTCCCGGGTGACTCTCGAAGCGATTCGGACCAGCCCGCTGAACGTTTCTCTCTATGAGACGACGGGCGGGAACCTGTCCCTCAGAGAGGGAGAAAAAGGAACGCTCCGCTTCCGCTACTCCGACGGCCAGGGGGTGGAAGTCGAGAAAGCCTTCACGTTCATCGGCGGCCGGTATGACTTCGAAACGGCCGTCTCCATCCGCCGCAGCGGACGGCCCTCGGACTATCGCCTTCTCTGGGGTCCCGGCATCGGGAATCCTTCGGAGGCCGAGCTCAAACAACGATACGGCGGAGGCCCCGGCGCGTCCCTCATGGCCGGCGGCAAGCTGTACCGGGTCGATGAGCGCAAGTACAAACCCGAGTCCAGCGTCTACAATTACATCAGCTGGTCGGCCTATGACGACAATTATTTCGGGACGATCTTCCTCCCCGAGGCGGCCACGGGCTCGGCTTCGTTCCTCCGCTTCGAAAACGGCAAGGCGCCCTTCTTTTTCCTGGCCGCCTCCGCCCCGCGGACCGTTTTTATCGGGCCCAAGGAAATCGATATTCTCAAGGCTCTGGGCTCGGATACCCGGAAGATCGTCCGCTACGGGATGTTCGGATTCATCACCGAGATTCTGTTCGTCTCGCTCAAGGCGATCCACAAAGTCATTCCCAACTGGGGTTTTGCCATCATCGTCCTGACGATTTTGATTAAGCTCCTGTTCTTCCCCCTGACGTATAGTTCCAGCAAATCGATGGCCAAGATGGCCGACCTGCAGCCCAAGATCAAAGCCCTCCGGGCCAAGTACAAGAAGGCCAAGACCGACATCCAGCAGCGGCGCGAGATGAACGAGGAGATGATGAAGCTCTACAAGGAGCACGGCATCAATCCCGCCGGCGGATGTCTGCCCCTTCTGATTCAGCTCCCGGTCTTCTGGGGATTCTTCCGGATGCTTTCGGTGGGAATCGAGCTGCGCCACAGCCCCTGGATGCTCTGGATCAAGGACCTTTCCGTTCATGATCCCACCTACATCACCCCCCTGCTGATGGGAGCGACCCAGTTCATCAGCCAGAAGATGACCCCCTCGTCGGCCGATCCGGCCCAGGCCAAGATGATGCTCCTCATGCCCGTGGTGATGACGGTCTTCTTCCTCAACTTCCAGAGCGGCCTCGTTCTCTACTGGCTGACGTCCAATGTCCTTCAGATCGGCCAGCAAGCCTTGATGAACAAGCTGATGCATAAACAAAAGGTTGAGTCCCATGGAAAACCAAGAAAAAAGTGACGTCGAACCCGTGGTCGAGGAAATCCCCGAATTCAAAGGGAAGAACCTCGAAGACGCCATCCTCCACGCCGAGCACAAGCTCAAGGTTCCCCGGACCGAATTCGAGTACGAGGTCGTCACCGAAAAGACGCGCCTCTTCGGTCTCGGCAAGGAAGTCGTCATCCGGGCGAAGATCAAGCGGGCCGGCAAATCCGGCGACCTGACCGTTTTTCTCGACCGCCTGATGGACGTCTTCCCCCTGGAGCTGACGTACGAAATCAAGACCAAGGACGAAATCAGCTTCGTCCTTTTCGGCGGAGCGGACAAGCAGCTCCTCCTCTGGAAGGACGGGGCCTTGCTCCTGGCCATCCAGCACCTCCTCAATAAAATTTCCGACCGGAAAGTCCAGGTCGATTGCGAGTCCTTCAGGAAACGCAAAGAGAAGTCTCTCCACGATTACACGCTCGACGTCGCCCGACGGGTTTCCGACTCCGGCCGCAACGAGATCCTCGACCTCATGAATCCCTACGAGCGGCGGATCGTCCACATCGCCGCCAACCAGGTTCCCGGAATCACCAGCGAAAGCCTGGGAGACGGTTTCCTGAAGCGGGTCAAAATCTTTCCGGCGAGCCGGCGTCCCCGCTGAGGCCGACCGACGGGCCTCCCCGCGAGCCGTCGCCGTGTCCGACCGAATTCCGAGCGGAACGATCGTCGCCGTTTCCACCCCTCCGGGACACGGCGGGATCGGGATCGTCCGTTTGAGCGGGCCGGAGGCTCTGGCCATCGCTCTCCGCTTTTTCCGGCCGAAAAAAATATCGACCCGGTATTCGCCGGGCCGGGCGATTTTCGGATCGGTTGCCGATCCGGCCGATGGCCGGCCGTTTGACGAGGGCTTTCTCCTCTATTTCAAGGGACCCCGTTCCTACACCGGCGAGGATATTGTCGAGCTCAACCTTCACGGCAGTCCCGTTCTGCTGGATGAAGTCGTCCGCCTGGCCGTTGGGGAAGGCGCCCGGACGGCCGGTCCCGGGGAATTCACTCTCCGGGCGTTTCTCTCCGGACGCCTCGATTTTCTTCAGGCCGAAGCCGTCGACGACTTGATCCGCTCGACCTCGCTTGTCCAGGCCAAATCGGCCTTCCGCGGAGTCGAAGGCGCCCTCTCCCGAAAAATTTCCGCCCTGCGGGGCGCGGTCATTTCGCTTTCTGCGGGGATCGAGGCCGAAATCGAATTCCCGGAGGATCGTCGCCCGGTTCCGCGATCTTTTCATGCCGACAAAATCGATCGGATAATTTCCGGCATCGCCGCCCTTCTTCAAAGCTATGAGAAAGCCCGGGCCCTCGCCCGGGGCGTCACTTTGGCCCTGGTCGGCCGGACGAATTCAGGTAAATCTACTCTATTCAATAACTTACTCGAAGAATCCAGGGCGATCGTAACGCCTTTTCCCGGCACGACTCGCGATTTTCTCCGGGAACGGTTCCGGCTGAGGGACGCATCTTTCCTTCTTGTTGATATGGCCGGATTGGGCCGCCCCGGATCGCCGATCGAGCGCGAGGGAATTCTCAGGGGAAAAAAAATCGCAGCCGAAGCCGACGGACTGCTTCTTCTTCTCGACGGGAGCCGGGCGTTTGCGGATTCCGACCGGCGCCTGATCGAATCCTTCCGGGGACGCAAGGTCATCCTCGTCCTCAATAAGACCGACCTTGCGGCCAAGGTCCGCGTTTCCGACTTGCGCCGGTGCTATCCCGGAATTCCTGTCGCGGCCGTCTCGGCCTTGAAGGGCGCGGGTATCGACGCTCTTCGCAATCTCATCTATCGGATGTTCCGGCCTCTTGATTCGGCCGACGATCTCCTGGTCTTCCGGAAACGGGACAAGCTCCTGCTCGAAGAAATGTCGGTCCGTCTTCTCCGGGCGAAAAAAATCGTCTTGAGCGGCGGATTGATCGAGACGGTCGCCGAAGAGGCCCGGGAGGTTGTCTCGGTCATCGCCCGGATGACCGGCGAGATTCGGACCGACGACATTCTCGATGATATTTTCTCCCGGTTCTGCATCGGCAAATAATTCCGTTATAATAACGATCCTGGATGATTCGCGGAAGGAAGGACACGCGTCTTTCCTGCGTTTGAGAGATTATCCTTACCCTCTTTTTTGCGAACCGTCCGAAGGGGCATGATGTCCGTCGAATATTTCGATGTCGTGGTCGTCGGAGCCGGCCATGCCGGCTGCGAGGCCGCCACGGCGGCCGCCGCCATGGGCGCATCGGTTTGTCTGGTCACGATGCATTTCGAGACGATCGCCCAGATGTCCTGCAACCCGGCGATCGGCGGCCTGGCCAAAGGCCACCTCGTCCGCGAGATCGACGCCCTCGGCGGAATCATGGGTTTGCTGGCCGACGAAACCGGCATTCATTTTCGACTCCTCAACCGGAGCCGGGGGGCGGCCGTTCAGGCGCCCCGGGCTCAGTGCGATAAAGCCCGCTACCGCCTGGCGATGAAATCGCTTCTCGAAAAAATCCCCGGCTTGACTCTTTTTCAGGGAATCGCAACCGGCCTCCTTCTCGAAAAAGGAAAAATCAACGGACTCAGGCTCAATGACGGCCATGTCATCCGGGCCAAGACCGTCATCCTGGCGCCCGGCACTTTTCTTAACGGCCTGATCCATATCGGATTGTCCAGTTATCCCGCGGGACGGGCCAATGAGCCGCCCTCGCTCGAGCTCGGGCGGGAATTGAGCCGAATCGGATTGGAGACATTCCGGTTGAAAACGGGGACTCCGATGCGCCTGGACCGGAAAACAATCGACTGGTCGGTTTTCGAGCCGCAACCGGGTGATGATGACCCTGTTCCCTTTTCCTTTCGATCCAAAGCCAAACTCGAAAACAAAGTGATCTGTTACCTCGGATACACCAACGAAAAGACCCACAAGGTCATCCGGCGCGACCTCGATAAATCGCCGCTCTATTGCGGACGGATTCAAGGGCTTGGGCCGAGGTATTGCCCCTCGATTGAAGACAAAGTCGTCAAGTTCGCCCACCATTCCCGGCATCAATTCTTCCTTGAACCGGAAGGCCTCGATACGGCGGAGGTCTATGTCAATGGTTTATCCTCCAGCCTTCCGTACGAAACTCAGCGCGATATTCTCCGGACCATTCCAGGCTTGATCGAGGCGGCCATCCTTCGGCCGGCCTATGGAATCGAATATGATGCCGTCCGGCCGACTCAGCTGCGACCGACGCTGGAAACAATGTCGGTGGAAAACCTCTATTTGGCCGGTCAGATCAACGGAACTTCGGGTTACGAGGAAGCGGCCGCCCAAGGCCTCGTGGCCGGGATCAATGCCGTTCTCAAGATCCGGAGGAAAAAGCCGTTTGTCCTGGGGCGAAACGAGGCCTATATCGGGGTTTTAATCGACGACTTGATTACCAAGGGAGTCGAAGAACCCTACCGGTTGTTCACCTCGAGAGCGGAATACCGGCTGCACCTCCGAATCGATAATGCGGATTCCCGGCTTTCAGGGTACGGCCGGGAATTCGGGTTGCTTTCGGAAAAAGACGACCTGAATTACCGACAGAAGGAAAAACGGCTGGCTGCGGCCCTGGCCCACCTTGGAAAAACAAAAATCGCTCCGGCCGGGACGGATCGAATCACGCTCAAGGAATTTCTGCGGCGGCCCGATATCGATTTTGAGAATGTGCTAGAATACGGGCCGATGCCAGAGACACTTTCCGGGGAAGAAATCCGCCGCTTGACGGCCGAAGTCAAGTACGAGGGCTATCTGAAAAAACAGGAAACTGAGGTCGCCCGGATCGGGAAAATGGACGGGATGCGGATCCCGGCCGGATTCGAGATTGACCGGGTTTGCGGCCTCGGTCGCGAAGCGATCGAAAAGATCTTAAAATACCGGCCGAAAACGATGGGGGAAATGAAAAAGATACCCGGCTTGACCCCGTCGGATATTTTAAACGTCTTTGTTCACATCTCGGCTGGAAATGTTCCACGTGGAACACTTCCCAAAAGGAACACCGCGGACGATGAGTAGAATCATTGCCGTTGCCAATCAGAAGGGTGGAGTCGGAAAGACGACCACCTCGATCAACCTGGCCGCCGCCCTGGCTTTTAAGAAAGAGCGCGTCCTCTTGATCGATTTCGACCCCCAAGGCATGGCTTCGGCCGGCCTGGGACGATCCAAGGAGCCCAATAAGGGGATTTATGCGGCCATGATGGGCGGGCAGGATATCATGGACTGCATCTCGGGCACCGAGATGGATAATCTTTATCTTTGTCCCTGCTCGCCCGAACTTTCCGGCGTGGAGGCGGAACTTTTTAATTCCGAGGTCCGCGAAAAAAAGTTGAAAATCGCCTTGGAAAAGGCCGCCGTCAGGTTCCATTTCATTATTATCGACTGTCCGCCCTCGCTCGGGTTCCTGACCATCAACGCTCTTTCGGCCGCCGATTCCATCCTGATCCCCGTCCAGACGGAATTTTTCTGTATGGAAGGCATTCCCGACCTTTTGAATACCCTGAACGAGGTTCGGCGCTACTTCAACCCGAATCTGAAAATCGAAGGCGTCGTCCTTACGATGTACGACGAGAGAACCAACCTCTCCAGGCAGGTCGCCGAAGAGGTCCGGAAATCCCTCAAAGAGCTCGTCTACCGGACCATTATCCCGAGAAGCATCCGTCTGGCGGAAGCGCCTTCGTTCGGCAAACCCGTCATTCTTTACGACCCGCGGTCGCGGGGAGCAGAGGCCTATATATCCCTGGCTCAGGAGATTTTAGCCAAATGAAAAAAGCGCTAGGAAAAGGCATAAAGGCCTTCATCCCCGAGGAATACGGTATCCTCAAAGAAGAGTCCTTTACCGAAATCGACATCGACCAGCTGTCTCCGAGCCCTTTTCAGCCTCGGACGAAATTCGATGAAAAAGCGATCGATGAATTGGCCCAATCGATCCGGGAAACCGGAATACTCCAGCCGATTCTTGCCGCTCCGGCCGGAGGCCGGTACAGCATTGTCGTTGGAGAACGGCGCTGGCGGGCTGCTCAGAAAGCCGGTTTGAAAAAAGTCCCGGTCATCGTCCGTAACCTGACCAAAGAACGCCAGATGGAGGCCTCCATCATCGAGAATATCCAGAGGGAGAACCTGAATCCCATGGAGGTCGCCCGATCCTTTAAGAAATGGATCGAGGTGATGGGTTTTTCCCAGGAGGACGTGGCCGAAAAAGTGGGCAAGGATCGAGCCTCCGTGGCTAATTATCTCCGACTTCTCAACCTCCCGGAGATCGTCCAGGGGATGCTCCTCGAGGAAAAAATCACGATGGGCCACGCCCGGGCCATCCTTGGAATCGAAGATCCGAGGGCTCAAATCGAGGCGGCCCGGTGGGCGGCGGAAAAAGGCCGGACCGTCCGCGATATCGAGGACTATGTCGGCCGGCGCCGCAAGGTGAAATCGCCGCGGCGGACGAAGATCGACCCTGACCTGGAGGCTCTCCAGGAAGACCTCCTCCAGCACCTGGGAGCCAGGGTGGCGATCTCGGGAACCTCCAAAAAGGGCACGATCAAAATCTCATATTTTTCACTTGGTGAATTGAACCGCATCTATGAATTGATCAAAGGAGCTCGGCCATGAAAGAGGTGAAGGAAAAGAAGCGCGAATGGAACGAGTCCAAGCTCTCAGGCTTTTTCGATGACGGGACGGAGATCCAGGGAGAGCTGAAGTTCAAAGGCTCATTCCGAATCGACGGATTCTTCAAGGGGAAGATCGTCTCTTCCGACATGCTGATCATCGGCGAACGGGGTCATGTCGATGCCGATGTCCGGGTCGGCTATGCCGTCATCAATGGCGAATTCCGCGGTCAGATCTTCGGCGAGGAGAAAATCGAAGTCCATGATCACGGCCGGGTTTTTGGGACGATCATAACGCCCCGGCTGGTCATTGCTGAGGGCGCCTACCTGGAAGCCAAGTGTCAAACGACCGAATCCGGCGCTCCGCAAGAGCCCGAAACGAAAGCTCTTTGACCTTGCGCCAAGCCCTGGCCGTCATTCCGGTCCGATACGGGTCGACCCGGTTTCCCGGGAAACCGCTCGCCCCGATTGCGGGCCGGCCGATGATCCGGAGGGTGGTTGACGGCGTTCGCTCCTGCCGCCGGATTGACCGGGTGATCGTGGCCACCGACGATGAACGGATCCTCGAAGCCGTCCGGTCTTTCGGAGCGGAAGCGGTCCTGACCTCGACGACGCACGAGTCAGGGACGGATCGCGTCGCGGAAGTTGCGGCGTCGCTCGACCATCCCGTCGTGATCAATGTTCAAGGCGATGAGCCGCTGGTCGAAGGCGTGATGCTCGAGGGATTGGTGGACGCCCTTCAGGATTCGGATCTGCCGATGGCCAGCCTTATGGCCCGGGTGACCGACATGACGGCCTTCAACGAACCGCACCGGGTCAAGGTCGCCGTCGACGCTTGTGGAAATGCTCTCTATTTTTCCCGCTCGCCCATTCCGCATGGGGCCGGCGATTATTTTTTTCAGCACGTCGGCATTTACGGATATCAGCGGGATTTCCTCCTCCGCTTCCGAAGCCTTCCGTCGTCGCGTCTCGAACGGATGGAGCGATTGGAGCAGCTTCGCGTTTTGGAGAGCGGATACCGCATCCGGATGATCGAGATCTCACGCCCGACCTTGAGCGTGGACGTGCCGGGCGATATAATCAAGGTCGAACAATTTCTGAAAGAGCAAGGTTCTCATGACTAAGTATATTTTCGTGACGGGCGGGGTTCTTTCCGCCTTGGGCAAGGGGATCGCGGCAGCCTCGATCGGAAGGTTGCTCGAAAGCCGGGGCTTCAAAATCACCCTTCTCAAGCTCGATCCGTATCTCAATGTCGATCCCGGAACGATGAGCCCCTTCCAGCACGGCGAAGTATATGTGACCGATGATGGCGCGGAAACAGATCTGGATCTTGGTCATTATGAACGGTTTACGTCGACTCGAACGACTAAATACCACAACTGGACAGCGGGAAAAATCTACGACCTCATTCTTCGCAAGGAGCGGCGGGGCGAATACCTGGGCAAAACCGTCCAGGTCATTCCCCACGTGACCGATGAGATCCAATGCGCTCTGAAGTCGGTCGCCGAAAACAACGACATTGTGATCGTCGAGATCGGCGGCACGGTCGGCGATATCGAAAGCCAGCCGTTTCTGGAGGCCATCCGCCAGATGCGGTTGACTCACGGCCAGGACAACACGCTCTTCGTCCACCTGACGTATGTGCCTTACATGAAGACGTCGGGCGAGCTCAAGACGAAGCCGACGCAGCATTCGGTCAAGGAGCTGCGGGCGATCGGGATCCAGCCCGACATCCTTCTCTGCCGGACCGACCGGAATCTCAGTCCGGAGATGAAGGCGAAGATCTCGATGTTCACCAATGTCCCGATCGGCGCGGTCATCACCGCCCGGGACGTGGACAACATCTACGAGATTCCCCTCGTCTTCGGCGATGAAGGCCTGGACAACCTCATCACCAGACAGTTCGGCCTGAAGCCGAAAATCCGGGCGCTCGGCCAATGGAAATCGTTCGTCGCCCGGATGAACAATCCCAAGGACGATGTCGAGATTGCGATCGTCGGCAAGTACGCCGGCCTCGAAGATTCCTATCTGAGCCTCAAGCAGGCCTTGATTCACGGGGCCGTGGCCAACGACCTTCGGGTAAAAATCGAATGGATCGAAGCGGAAAACCTGGAGAAGGGGAAGCTGGAAAAGATCCTCGGGGCCAAGGACGGCATTCTCATTCCCGGCGGCTTCGGCCATCGGGGCATCGAGGGGAAAATCCGGGCGGCCTCCTTCGCCCGCGAAAAAAAAGTCCCGCTCTTCGGCATCTGTCTCGGGATGCAGTGCGCGACGATCGAGTTCGCCCGAAACGTCGCCGGCCTGAAGGGCGCCAACTCCACGGAATTCGAGGAAGAGACGCCGGCCAAGATCTTTTTCAAATGGCGGGAGCTGAAGGGCGTGACCGACCTCGGCGGGACGCTCCGCCTGGGCCAATATCTCTGCCGCCTCCAGAAATCCTCCCTGGCCTATAAAATCTATCGGAACGAAGAAATATGGGAGCGCCACCGCCACCGCTTCGAATTCAATCCGGCCTTTGAAAAGCCGCTGGCCGAGGCCGGGCTCCGGATTTCGGGCAAGAATCCCGATTACGGCCTGGCCGAAATCGTCGAGCTCCCCGACCATCCCTGGTATCTTGGCTGCCAGTTCCACCCCGAGTTCAAATCCCGGCCGCTCCGGCCCCATCCGCTCTTCAAATCCTTCATCGGAGCCTCTTATGCCCACCGCCAGGAACGATATTCGCGTTGACCCGGATTTTTCAACCCGGCTCGGTCAGCCGGGCCTTTTTCTCATCGCCGGTCCCTGCGTGATCGAAAGCCGGACGAAGACCGTCGCCCTGGCCAAACGGCTGGCCGCGGTCGTGAAGCGGTTGGGCGTCCCTTTCATCTTCAAGGCGTCCTACGATAAAGCCAACCGGACTTCGGTCCGGTCGTTTCGGGGCCCGGGCCTTTCGGCCGGGCTGGAGATTCTGGCCGCGGTCCGGGACGAGGTTGGCGTGCCCGTCCTGTCCGATGTCCACGAGACGGCCCAGGTCGAACCGGCCGCCCGCGTCCTGGACGTCCTGCAAATCCCGGCCTTTCTCTGCCGCCAGACCGATCTCGTCCTGGCCGCCGCCCGCACGGGTAAACCGGTCAATATTAAAAAGGGCCAGTTCGTCGCTCCCGATGACATGATGCACATCGTCGAGAAGGTCTTGAGCGCGGGAAACGCCCGGATCCTCGTCACCGAGCGCGGCACCTCGTTCGGCTACCACGATCTGGTCGTGGACATGCGGTCGATCGCGGTGATGAAACAGCTCGGTTTTCCGGTCGTCATCGATGCCTCGCACGGAGTTCAAAAGCCGGGCGGATCGGGCGGCGTGTCCGGAGGGGACCGCCGCTTCATTCCCATTCTGGCCCGGGCGGCCGTGGCCGCCGGGGCCGACGGCCTGTTCCTGGAAGTCCATGATGATCCCACGCGGGCCCGGTCGGATAAAGACAACGCCTGGCCGGTCGACGAGGTCGAACCGCTCGTCGCCGGACTTCTCCGCCTCACCCGGGCCCTGGGAGAGCTTTGATGACCAAAGACGAAATTCTCCGGACAGGCCGGGAAGTCCTCGAGATTGAAGCGGCGGCCGTCGATGCTCTCCGGGACAAGCTCGGCGAGCCGTTCGTTCGGGCGGTCAATCTGCTCTGTAAAACAAAATCCCGGGTCATCGTCCTGGGGATGGGGAAGTCGGGCCTGGTCGGCCGGAAAATCGCGGCCACCATGGCCAGCTGCGGGACGCCGGCGATGTTCGTCCATCCGGCCGAAGCCGGTCACGGCGACCTGGGGATGATCCTGGAAGGAGATGTGGTGATCGCCGTTTCCTACAGCGGCGAGACGCGGGAGATCGTCGACCTGCTCGGCTACATCAAGCGCCTCGGGGTCAAGCTGATCCTGATCACCGGCGCGCCGCATTCCCGGATCGGCCGCTACTCGGACATCGTCCTGGACGCCCGGATCGAAAAAGAAGCCGGTCCGAGCGGCTTGGTTCCCACGGCCAGCTCGACGGCCGCTCTGGCTCTGGGCGATGCCCTGGCCATCGCCGTCATGAAGAGAAAGGGATTCAGCGAGCGCGACTTCGCTTCCGTTCATCCCAAGGGAGCGCTGGGCAAGCGCCTCCTCCGGATCGAAACGCTGATGCACAAGGGAAAGTCGATGCCCCGGGTCCGTCCGGAAACGCCGATGGGCCGGGTGATCGAGGAGATGACGGCCAAACGGCTGGGCATGACCTGCGTCATCGACGCCGCCGGCCGCCTGGCCGGTGTCATCACCGACGGCGATCTCCGCCGGATGGTCGCCCGGCACCGGGAAACCCTCCTGTCCCGGACGGCGTCCGAATGCATGACGACGCATCCGCAAACCGCAACCCGAAACGATCTGGCGGTGGAAGCCCTCAAGGTCATGGAACAGAACAAAATCACCTCGCTCGTCGTCCTCGACGCTTCGGGAAAAGTGGAGGGGATCATTCATCTCCACGACCTGTGGCGGACGGAGATGCTCTGATGGGGAGCCGCCGGAGAGCCAGGCGGATTCGGATGATCCTGGCCGACGTCGACGGGACGCTGACCGCCGGCTCCGTCACCCCCCTTCCCGACGGCGAAGAGGTCAAGTCCTACAACACCAAGGATGGATTGGGGGTCATGATCGCCCAATTGGCCGGTTTGAAAGTCGGTTTCATCACCGGGAAGACTTCAAAAGCCCTGGAGGGCCGGGCCGGGCGCCTCAAGATCGATGAGCTTTACCAGGGGGTGATCGACAAGCGTCCGGCTTTCGACGAGATCCTGGCCCGGCACGGTCTTCAACCCGACGAAGTCGCCAGCATCGGGGACGACTTGAATGACCTCCCGCTTCTGGATGCTTCCGGATTTTCGGCCGCTCCGGCCGATGCCGTCGACATGGTCCGCCGGCGGGTTCATTACGTCTGCCGGCGCCGGGGCGGCGATGGGGCGTTTCGCGAATTTGTCGATTACATCATCGGAGCCCAGAAGAAATGGGACCTGGTCCGGGACCGTTTCGGGGATCTCTTTGAACGAAAAATCTGACCGCCGGGATGCGGTCCGGGAGGACACCATGCCGATCAATCCCAGCATCTTCCGCGAGTACGACATCCGCGGAATCGTCGATGTCGATTTGACGCCCGACATCGTCCGAACGCTCGGCCGGGCGATGGGAACGTATTTTTTAAGGAACGGGAAAAAAGCGGTCGCCCTGGGCGCCGACTGCCGGTTGAGCTCTCCGTCGTTCGCCGAGGCGATGGCCGACGGTCTACGGGCGGTCGGTTGCGATGTAACCGACCTCGGGACGATCCCCACTCCGCTCCTCTATTTTGCCGCGTATTATAAAAATATGGAAGCGGGGGTGATGATCACCGGATCCCATAATCCGCCCGAGTACAACGGATTCAAGATGACGGTCGGCCACGAGACCCTTTACGGCGACAGCATCCAGGAAATCCACCGCATCATCCGGGACGAAGCCTTCGCCCCGCCCGGCCGGGGCGGCTATACGCGGTTCAACCTCATTCCCGAATATCATGACTATGTCCTCAAGCTGTTCAAGCTCGTCCGGCCGCTTAAAGTCGTCCTGGACGCCGGCAACGGCACGGCCGGCGTTGTGGCCGCCCCGCTTTTCCGGAAGCTCGGCTGCAAGGTCGACGAGTTGTATTGCGAGATGGACGGGCATTTCCCCCATCATCATCCCGATCCGACGCTTCCGGAAGCAATGGCTTCCCTGATCGCCCGGGTGAAGGAAACCAAAGCCGAAATCGGGTTGGCCTACGACGGCGACGGGGACCGGATCGGGGTCGTCGACGACGAGGGCCACCTGATCTGGGGCGACCAGCTCCTGATTTTCTTCGCCCGGGACATTCTGAAGGATTTTCCGGGAGCGGCGATCATCTCCGAAGTCAAGGCGACCAAGGTGCTTTATGACGAGATCGCCCGGCTGGGCGGGAGACCGGTGATGTGGAAAACCGGACATTCCCTGATCAAGAAGAAAATCAAGGAAGAGAAGGCCAAGGTCGCCGGCGAAATGAGCGGGCATATGTTTTTTGCCGACCGGTGGTTCGGTTTCGACGACGCCATCTACGCTTCGCTCCGGGTGGCGGAGCTCGTCGCCCGTTCTCCCAAGCGGTTGTCGGAGATGCTGGCCGCCCTTCCTCAGACTTTCAGCACGCCGGAAATCCGGGTTTATGCTTCGGAAGAGGTCAAGTTCAAGATCGTCGACGAGGTCAAGCGGGAGCTGGCCGCGAAATATCCGGTCATCGACATCGACGGCGTCCGGGCGATCATGCCCGGCGGCTGGGGTTTGGTCCGGGCCTCCAACACCCAGGCTGTCCTCGTCCTTCGTTTCGAGGCCGAAACCGAAGCGCAGCTTGCGGCCATCCAGCAGGAAGTCAAGGGCGCCGTCGAACGGGCGATCCATAAGCTCGAAAAGTCATGAGCACCGTCCCCGGCTTGAACGCCGTCATCATGGCCGGAGGGAGCGGGACCCGTTTCTGGCCGCTCAGCCGGAAGCGTTCGCCCAAGCAATTCCTCCCGATCGCAACCCGGCGGACGATGATCGAAGAGACGTTCCAAAGGATCCGGCCGCTCATTCCGGCCCGGAGAGTGTTTACGATAGCCGGCGCCGCCCAGTCGAAAATCATTCGCCGTCTCCTTCCGTCTCTGCCGGAAGGAAACGCCCTGGTCGAACCGCGCGCCCGGAACACGGCCGCGTCCTTGATCCTGGCGACGGCCCATATCCATCTCCGCGACCCGGAAGCGGTCGTCGCCGTCCTGGCTTCCGACCACATCATCACCGATGAGCCGCAATTCCGAAAGAAGCTGGCCGCCGCCGCCGCGGCGGCCGCTTCGACGGAGAGCCTGCTGACGTTCGGCGTTCTGCCCACTTATCCATCGACGGGATATGGATACATCCGGTACGATCGGGCGGGAAGCCGGGAGATCTCGGGCGAACCGTTTTTCCCGGTTCGGGCGTTTCGGGAAAAACCGTCACTGGAGACTGCGGCCGAATTTTTGAAATCGGGCGACTATGTCTGGAACTCGGGAATGTTCCTGTGGCGGGCTTCGGTCTTCGCCCGGGCCTTGGAACGGGACTCCCCCGAATTTTTCGTTTTCTGGCCTCGAATGCTCGACGCCCTCCGAAAACGATCCCGCGTTTTGCTGGCCCGGATTTTCGATGAGATCCCCGCCCTGTCGATCGACTACGCCTTGATGGAGAAAGCCCGGGAGACGATCGTTTGCGCCGGGGATTTCGGCTGGTCGGACGTGGGGGCCTGGTCGGCTCTGGCCGACCTCTGGCCGAAGGATCAACAGGGCAATGCCCGAAGGGGGGATGTTCTGGCCGTCGATTCGAGCGGAAATGTCATCCACAATCCCGGCCGGCTGACCGCCTTGATCGGAGTGGAGGGACTGGTCGTCGTCCAGACGAAAGACGCCCTCCTCGTCTGCCGGAAGGACCGCGATCAGGATGTAAAAAAGGTCTTGGAGCTTTTAGCCAAAAGCGGAAAGACCGAGTACCTCTAAATCCTGCAGGCGTTTCTCGGGTCGCCCCGAAGGGGGAGCCAACCGAATGGACATTGTCCCGTTCGGTTGGGGGAGCCGAGGGGGTATGCCCTCTCGGTCGCAGGACTCAGCTTCGCTGAGTCCGAGAAAGGGAGGCAGGGAGGCTGGCCCTTGGCCGTCCGACCGTTGGAGGGGGAAGAGCGAAGCGAATCCTCCTCCAAAAGGCTCTCCCTTCGGGGTAATCCTGTTTCATCGACGATTTTTTACGGATCACGATAAACGGAATTAGAGGAACTCGATCTCGGTGGAGTCGCCCCGAAGGGGGAGCCTTTCGACTCCCCCTTCTCCGCTTCCTTGGCGCCTAATGACTGGAGCGATTTCTTTTTCCTAAGGCAAACACGCAGTCGTCGTGGCCGCCCATCCACACCACCGATAACCTGAAAAAGAGGGCTTTTTCCATCAGGTCCTCGGCCGCGAGCTCATTCCCTTCTTCGGGAAAGGCGGATTCGAGGAGATAAGCAACATACTCCGATTTGATCTCGGCCAGGGTCGGCTCGAATTCGTCGGTGAATGTCGGCAGGATTTTCATTTTCAGCGGGCTTGAGCGGCGTGGAGGAGGCGGAAGTTGTTGGAAACGACG
>CAYPKX010000067.1:0-10008 GCA_964411395.1 uncultured Eubacteriales bacterium
CACGACCCCAGCGTCCCGAACGCTGTGCGCTAGCCAGGCTGCGCTACTCCCCGACAAGGAACGCTTATTATAGCCGGAATAAAAAAAAAGGCAACTGATTTATCGCCGGGCTTCACGAGAGGCTGAAGCGGGCGACGGCGGGCGGACAGAGGAAGGTCCAGGAGCCCGACGCGCCGGCGGACCGGGCGCCCAGCTCGAGGTGAAGCATGGCGATCCCGCAATCCAGGCTCCTGGGATAACGGTCGCCTTCGGGTTCGGGATCCCGGAGGACGGTGATGGAATCAGGCGCAAGGAGAAAGCGCCAGGGTTGGCGGTTTCGGGCCGAAGGGGCGAGCCGGGCGGCTTCGACCGCTTTCGTCTGCCAGGGTCGGGGGGCGGACCCCTCGATCAACTCGTCCGGGGATTTCCGATTTCGGGATCCGGCTCCCCGGATATAGAGCTTCTCCTTCAACGAAAAATCACGCTCTCCGACGCCCAGGGGAGTGACGGCGAAAACGCGCTCCGGGGTTTCAAGGAGGACGTGCTTCCGGACTTCGTCGTCCTTGAACATCCCGCTGACCCAGCAGGTCGCCAGGCCGAGGGCTGTCGCTTCGAGGATCAATCCTTCGCCCGTGTATCCGACTCGGGCGGGGACTCCGGGACCGGCCGATCCGATGATCGCGGCGAAGGCCGGAGCGCCGCTGATTTTTCCGTAGCCCCCGATCAATCCCCGGAAGACCTCATCGGGCGGCCGGCGGACGACTTCGAACCGGGCCTCGGGGAAAGGCCGAAAGGCGCGGCTGAGGCGTTCCAGGCGCTCGAGCTGGTCATCGGCGACCGGACGGCCGGGAATGAAGCTGCGCCGCGACTTCCGGAGAAACAGAGCCTCATGCCAGGAGGAAACGGGGATATCCATATTATTTTTCCGCGGCCATTATACCCATCCTCCCGGACGGTGGTCAAAACGACCGCTGATTTGTATAATAACACCTCTCCCGGCGGCCCGTCCGGGGATCTTATGAGCGAAGAGAGACCGATTATGACGAAATGGTGGCATCTCGATCCCGAAACAACCGTCCGCGAGTTGGGAACCGACCTTCAAGCCGGTCTCCCGGAATCCTCGATTGACGCCCGTCGGGCGAAGTTCGGTTTGAATCAGCTTCAGGAGCAAAAAGGCCGGACCCCGTTCCGGATCTTTCTCGAGCAGTTCGCCGATTTCATGATCTGGGTGCTGATCGGAGCGGCTCTCATTTCGGGGTTCATCGCGCTGATGGAGAAGAGCGAGGAGTGGGTGGACGCCGTCGCCATTCTGGCCATCGTCATTCTCAACGCCACCCTCGGTTTTATCCAGGAACACCGGGCCGAAAAATCGCTCCAGGCCCTGCGCAAGCTGGCCGCGCCCTTTTCCCGGGTTATCCGCGGCGGTCAGCGCCTCTCCATTCCGTCCTCCGAACTGGTCCCGGGGGACCTGGTGGAACTGGAGGCGGGGGATAATATTCCGGCTGACGGACGAATCATTCAGCACACGCCGAATTTTGCCGTTCTGGAGGCCAGTCTGACCGGCGAATCGACGCCGGTCGCTAAAACGCTCCTGGCCCTGGAAGAGGGAGACGTTCCCCTGGCCGACCGGGCCAACATGGTCTATATGGGGACGAGCGTTGTCGCGGGAAAGGGCCGGGCAATTATCGCCGAAACGGCGATGAAAACCGAGCTCGGCCGGATCGCCGGAATGATTCAATCGATCTCCCGGGAGTCGACTCCCCTCCAAAAGCGTCTCGAGCAATTCGGCAAGTTTATCGTTTATGCGTGTTTTATCCTCGTCGCCATCGTCTTCGGACTGGAGCTTCTCCGCGGCGGCCGTCTCATGGATATGTTTCTCAGCTCCGTCAGTCTGGCCGTAGCCGCGATTCCGGAAGGGCTTCCGGCCGTGGTTACCATCGCCCTGGCCCTGGGTGTTCAGCGCATGGTCAAGCGGAACGCCCTGATCCGCAAGCTTCCGGCGGTTGAAACCCTCGGATCGGCATCGGTCATCTGTTCGGATAAAACCGGGACATTGACCAAGAACGAAATGACCGTTCGGAAGGTCTGGACGACGGCCGGAGTGACCCAGGTCGAGGGA
This sequence comes from uncultured Eubacteriales bacterium, assembly GCA_964411395.1. Lineage (GTDB taxonomy): Bacteria > Acidobacteriota > Aminicenantia > Aminicenantales > UBA4085 > JAAZPG01. The sequence goes on from CAYPKX010000067.1 coordinate 2,099, forward strand.
ATCGGTTACGACCCGACCGGGACGTTTGTCCGGGAAGGGCGGACGATCGGTGCGGACGACGATCCGGATCTTCAGGCGTGTCTCGAAGCCGGCGTTCTTTGCAATGCGGCGGAGCTCGTCTCGAAGGACGGCCGTTGGGGGATTCTGGGCGATCCGACCGAAGGGGCCCTGTTGACGGTTGCGGCGAAGCTCGGGCTCCGAAAATCCGACCTCGAAGCGAAACACGCTTTTGTCGAGGAAATTCCCTTTGACTCCGAACGCAAGCTGATGTCGGTCATCCGGAAATCCGGGGCCTCGGGGCCGTTCACGGCCTACGTCAAGGGCGCTCCCGACATCCTGCTCAACCGCTGCACCCATATCCAGGAAAACGGCGCGGTCCGGCCGATCCATAAGGACGACCGGGCCCGCATCGGCCACACGATCGACGCGCTGTCCGATCAGGCTCTCCGCGTCCTCTCCATGGCCCGGCGGGGATTTTCCTCTCCGCCCGATGTCTGGACCGAAGCCGTTGTCGAACGGGACTTGATCTTTCTCGGTTTGACGGCGATGATCGATCCGCCCAGGGAGGAGGTTAAAGCGGCCATCGCCAAGTGTCGGGCCTCCGGGATCGCGACGGTGATGATTACCGGCGACCATAAGAAAACGGCCGTCGCCATCGCCCGGGAGCTCGGTTTCTTCAATGAGGACAGCCGGGCCCTGACCGGCGAAGAGCTCGACCGCCTGAGCGAGGAGCAGTTTGCGGCCGAAGTCGACCGGACGGCGGTTTATGCCCGGGTTTCGCCCGAGCACAAGCTCCGGGTCGTCAAGGCCTGGCGGAAACTCGGCCGGGTGGTGGCGATGACCGGCGACGGGGTCAATGACGCGCCGGCCGTCAAGGAAGCGGATATCGGCGTGGCCATGGGGATTACCGGGACGGACGTGACCAAGGAAGTCTCGGATATGATCGTGACCGATGATAATTTCGCTTCGATCGTTTCAGCCGTCGAGGAAGGCCGCGGAATTTACGACAACATCAAAAAGTTCATCCATTTCCTTCTGTCCTGCAACACGGGCGAGATCCTGACCATGTTCGTCGCGACGCTGATCGGCTGGCCGATCCCGCTCCTCCCCATCCAGATCCTCTGGGTCAATCTGGTGACCGACGGTCTTCCCGCTTTGGCGCTGGGAATGGATCCGGTGGCCAAGGACATCATGTCCCGGCCGCCCCGGCCGAAAAACGAGCCGATCATCAGCTTCCGCCGGGGACGGTTGATGATCGCCCAGGGGGCGTTCATCGCGGCCTGCTCGCTCTCCGCTTTTGCCTTCGTCCTCTTCATCGAGCATGAGGAATTGTCGCGGGCGCGAACCGCGGCCCTTTTTGCCCTGGCCGCCGGCCAGCTTTTCCACAGCCTCAATTGCCGGAGCCAACGGGATTCGATCTTCAAGATCGGATTATTCAGCAATATGAAGCTCATCGCCGCGATCGGCGCTTCTTTCACGCTTCAAGTCGCCATCCTGTACCTGCCCTTCACCCAGAAGATCTTCAAGGTCGAGGCCCTTGGCGCTCTCGATCTGGCCGTCGTCGTCGCCGTGTCCTCCTTTCCGCTGTGGATGATGGAGCTGGTCAAGCTCGTCCGCCGAAGCCGCGGGAAAAACGACGAAGTTTGATCTTTCCCGTCCGATGATTCAAGTCGAGAACCTCACCAAGCGCTTCGGCGGTCAAACGCTTTTTGAAGGCATCTCCTTCAAAATCAACCGCCGGGAGCGGGTGGGACTCGTCGGCCGCAACGGCCACGGCAAAACCACGCTCTTCCGCCTGATCGTCGGCCTGGAGGATCCGGACGATGGATCGATTTCGATTCCCCGCAACTACCGGATCGGCTATGTCGAGCAGCATCTCGAATTCACCGCCCCGACCGTATTCCAGGAAGCCGGCCTCAGCCTGCCCCGCGACCAGAGAGGCGACCTCTGGCGGGTTGAGAAGATCCTGGCCGGGCTGGGCTTCGGCGCGGCCGATCGGATTAAACATCCGGCGGAGCTTTCAGGGGGTTTCCAAGTCCGCCTGAATCTGGCCAAGGTCCTGCTGGCCGATTACAGCCTTCTCCTCCTCGATGAGCCGAATAACTACCTGGACATCACCTCGATCCGCTGGCTGGAGAAATTCCTGACGGCCTGGCCCGGGGAGCTGATGCTGATCACGCACGACCGGAGCTTCATGGACAAGGTGGTCACCCATACCCTGGCCATCCACCGCCGGAAGCTCAAGAAAATCGAAGGCGGCACCGGCAAGCTCTACGATCAGATCGCCCTGGAAGAGGAGACCTACGAGAAAACCCGGATCAACGACGAGCGCCGGCGGAAGGAGATCGAGAATTTCATCGCCAAATTCCGGGCCAGCGCCCGGCTCCAGGGTCTGGTCGAGTCGCGAAAAAAAACGCTGGCCAAAATGGGCCGGAAAGACAAGCTCGAATCGCTTCCCAGCCTCGATTTCGCCTTTGCTCCCAAACCCTTCCACGGAAAGTACGTCCTCAATATCGACGCGCTGACCTTCGGGTACGATCCGTCCGCCCCCCTGATCAAGGACTTCACCCTGAGCATCGGCAGCCGTGATCGCATCTTCATCATCGGGCCCAACGGCCGGGGCAAGACGACTTTTCTCAAGCTCCTGGCCGGCCGGCTCGAGCCCCAGGCCGGGTCGGCCGTCAGTCCGATGGCCGTCACCGCCGGGTATTTTGAACAGACGAACGTCCAGTCCCTCGTTCCCCAAAATACCGTCCTGGAGGAGATTCAAAACGCCGATGCGTCGATCGAACCGGCCAAAGCGCGCTTTCTGGCCGGGATGATGATGTTTGAAGACGACAATGCCTTGAAGAAGATCTCCGTGCTCTCGGGCGGAGAAAAAAGCCGGGTTCTCCTGGCCAAGCTCATTGCCACGCCCGTGAACCTGCTCCTCCTGGACGAGCCGACCAACCATCTGGACATGGATTCCTCCGATGCCTTGCTCGCGGCCCTGGACGAGTTCGAAGGGGCGGTGATCATGGTGACGCATAACGAGATGTTTCTCGAGGCCCTGGCCGAGCGGCTCATCGTTTTCCAGGACGAGGGGATTTCGGTCTTCGAAGGATCGTATGAGCGTTTTCTGGAACGGGTCGGATGGTCGTCGGAGAGGGACAAGGGTCGCCTGCGTCCCGATGAAACGCCGCCCGAGGCGCCGGCGGCCGTTCCCCTGGGGCGCAAGGAAGTCCGCCGCCTCCGGTCGGAAATCGTCTCGGAAAAGTCGAAGGCTCTCCGGCCGCTCGAGCAGCGGATGGGGGTCCTGGAAAAATCGATCGAGAAAACCGAAGCGGAGATCTCCCGCATGACCCGGGAGATCGTCGATGCGTCGCAGAGCCGCGAGAGCGGAAAAATCGTCGAGTTGAGCAAATCGCTCCACCAGTCCCGCCGCGAACTGGATTCGTTGTTCGAGGACCTGGAGCCGCTCCTTCAGGAGTATGAATTCAAGCGGGCCGAATTCGACCGCCGGCTCGGAGATCTGGAGGCAACCGAAAAAGGCGTTCCGGGCTGAGCGGCCGAATTATTTTTTTTCTTCGCCGTACCAGCGTCCGGCGGCCATGTATTCCGGCCGGGAAAATTCCTGGATCCAGACCCGGATGGTTTCGACCGGCGCTCCGATGCTGTCCTGGACGGCTTTTGTGACCGAAGTCAGAAGGGCCTTCTTTTGTTCATCGGTTCGGCCTTCGAGCAGATGAATTTCAATCAAGGGCATGACGGTGTCTCCTGAGGCGAGTCCTCCGGGTTTTCCGGATGGGAAAAAACCCGGAGGGGCATTATAGCCCGGATCGGGACGCCCGGCTACCCGCCGGGATGAGATCGCCGCCCGATCATCTCTTCAATTGGAAGATGACCGCGACGCTGAAGATCACCCCCCGGGGGCGGCCGTTGATCACCATCGGTTCGTACACCCATTGACGAACGGCCTCGATGGCGGCCTGGTCGAGCATCGGGATCGACTTGAGGACCTTGATCTCCTGGACGTGCCCATAGATGTCGGTCGAGGCTTCGAGAATGACGGTTCCGTCAATTCGGGCTTCCATGGCGATCGTCGGGTAAATGGGCTCCACCCGTTTGATCAGGTTGGGCTGGCGGATTTCGCCGAGGGCCCGAACGGGCGCCTCGACCTCGCCGACGACGCCGCCGAGAACGCCCCCGACAACGCCGCCGAGAACTCCTCCGACGACGCCGCCTTCCACGCCGCCCTCCACGCCTCCCTCGATTCCCATGTCGGAAATCTGTTCTTCGGCGATTTCCGTGGGGATGTCGACCGGGGCGACGAGCTTTCCGGTTTCAAACGAAGTCTGAGCCTGAACCGGTTTGATCCGCCGGACGGCCGTCGTCGAGGCTTTTTTGGCCGGCGGAGGCGGAGGGGGCGGAGGCGGCGGAGGAGGGGCGAGAAAAGCACTCGTGATCTCGATCCGGGGGAGATCCCCGGCCCGGAGGAGGGGGAGGATGATCAGAATCAAGGCGAGCGCGGCATGGGCGGCCAGGGAAACGGGCAGAGCCCAGGCTTTGGTCCGAGCTTGAGAGGGAAGGACGATAAAGGAATCCTCAAACATGATTTCCTCCTTAATGAGACAGGGAGCTCATGAGGCCTCACATAAGGGCTTACGCCGCTCCCCCGGAGAGTGTTGCGGCCGGGGTAGGGTCTTCCGTTGTCCCTCAAGGGGGGGTTGTGCTATATATGATCCATCGGGCCGTCTCCGGCTCTTCATTTTTGAGAGGAGGGACCTTATGATCGAGACGCTTTGTCAAATTCCCCGGAATACGCTGCGTTTATATGAAAAGCCCGATCAGCTTCTTTACAAGGAAAACGGGACCTATGTCCCGATCTCCACGCCGGAGTTTTATGACCGCGTCCGGTTCGTCTCCCTCGGTCTTCGGGCCTTGGATTTCCAGATCGGGGACAAGCTCGCCCTCCTGTCGGAGAACCGGCCGGAGTGGGTCATCACCGATTTTGCGGTCCTGGGGGCGGGGGGGGTGACCGTTCCCATCTACCCGACGCTCACGGCCGAGCAGATCCGATACATCATCGAGGACTCCGAGGCGGGGATCGTCATCTGCTCCTCGCCCGAGCTCCGGGCGAAAATCGAGGCGATCCGTCCGTCCCTCGGCAAGGTCCGGCATTTCATCAGCTTCAATCCGGACGCGCCGCCCGAATTCATCTCCTTTGCTTCCGTCATGGACAAGGGACGAAAAGCGGACGCCGCCGATCCTGAGGCCTTCGAGCGGACCGTGGCCGCGGTCAAGCCCGATGACGTCGCTTCGATCATCTACACCAGCGGAACGACGGGTCTTCCGAAGGGCGTGATGTTGACCCACCGCAATTTTTTCAGCAATTCGAAAGCCCTCGATGCGGTGACCGACTTCAATTCCGGAGATACGATCCTGTCCTTCCTGCCCCTCTCCCATGTCCTGGAGAGAATGACGACGTTCTCTTTTTTGTTCAAGGGAGCGACGATCGGATTCGCCGAGAGCATCGATACCGTCGCCCAGAACCTTCTTGAGATCCGGCCCACCATCATGGTCAGCGTCCCGCGGCTGTTTGAGAAGCTCTATGCCCGGATCCTGGACAATGTCCTGACCGGCTCTTCCATCAAGAAAAAGATCTTTTTCTGGGCGTTGGGCCGCGGCCGGGCCGCCAGCCGCAAAGCCCAGCAGCGGACGGCCGCCCTCTTTCCCCGAAAAAGCCCCGGCCTTCGGATCGCCCAGAAGCTCGTCTTTTCCAAAATTCTGGAGAAAACAGGAGGCCGGGTGAAATTCTTCGTCAGCGGGGGAGCGCCGCTTTCGCGCGACATCGCCGAATTCTTTCATTCGATCGGCCTGGTCATCCTCGAGGGTTATGGTTTGACCGAAACGGCCCCGGTTATCGCCTGCAACACCTTCACCAAGCTCCGGTTCGGCACGGTCGGCCCCCCGGTTCCCGGGGTGGAGGTCAAAATCGCCGAGGATGGAGAAATCCTGGTCCGGGGCGATAATGTGATGCGGGGATATTTCCGCAGAGAAGCCGAAACGGCCGAGGCGCTGGCCGGCGGCTGGTTCCATACCGGGGATATCGGCTTTGTCGACGCGGCCGGATTCCTGACGATCACCGACCGGAAAAAGGACTTGATCGTCACGGCCGGAGGAAAGAACGTCGCCCCCCAGCCGATCGAAAACCTGATCAGGCAAAGCCCCTATATCGCTCAGGCCGTCGTCGTCGGGGCGAGTCGGAAGTTCATCTCCGCCCTGATCGTCCCCCATTTTGAAAAGCTGGAGGCTTTCGCCAAAGAGAAGGGGATCGCCTATTTCGCCCCGGCCGAATTATGCGGCCGGGACGACATCCGCGAGCTGATCCGCTCGGAAATCGACCGTTTCACGCCGGGCCTGGCCCCCTACGAGAAGATCAAGAAAATCGTTCTTCTCGAGCGGGATTTCGAGATCGAACAGGGCGAACTCACTCCGACCCTCAAGGTCAAACGGAATCAGGTGGAACGGAAATATAAAGAGCTGATCGACGCTCTTTACAAGGAATAAGATGAACCGATTCCGGTCTTTTTCCGCGAGGGCCGCGTTTGCGCTGCTTCTGCTGGCTTCGGCCGGGGGCCTGGCCGCCCGGCCGGTCGGGCAGGAGGATGCGGCGGCGGAAATCGCCGCCCGGATCGACCAGGTGCGCGACCTGCTCCGGGAAGAAGGCAAATGCGCGGACGCCCTCAATCTCCTGACCCCGCTTCTTGCCCAATTGATCTCCGTCCCCGACGCCAGGAGGCGGATCGAGCTTTCGGCCGAAGTGTTCCTCCTTCGAGGAATCGCTTCGGCCGGGTTAGGAGACGAGGCGGCCGCTCTCCGCGAGTTCCGGAGCTTGTATGCCCTGGGGCCGGAAGCCTCCAAGCCGGCCGTGAAAAATATCTTCGACCCGAAAATCCTTCCCCTTCTGAAGCGGATTGAGCGCGAAAGCCAGGGAGAGGAAGCCGGATATTTTCTGGCGGTGGTCTCCGATCCGGCCGGAGCGAAGGTTTGGATCAACGGACGGGAGGTCGGCGAAACACCGGTTCTTTTCCAGGCCGACGGCCCGGGAAAGGTCCTGGTCGAGCTCCGGAAATCCGGATATCAGGCCGTTTGGGAAGAAACCGATATCAAACCGGGCGGAACCCGCAGGGAATATCCTCTCGTTCCGGTCGCCCTGTCGATCCTCGCTCGTTCCCTTCCGCCGGGAGCGAAAATTCTCCTTGACGGGGAAGATACGGGCCGGGTGACGGAGGCGGAGATCTCCGGTCTCTTGCCGGGATCGCATAAGCTTCGTCTCGAGCTTCCGGCTTATCGGGCTTGGGAAGGCACCGTCGAGCCCACTCCGGAAAGACCGCGAGTCGAAATTGAGCCGCATCTGTTCCCGTCGGCCTATCTTTTGGACGCTGCCTGGGGAGGCTGGGAGAGCACCCTGTTGAAGTCGCCTTCGGCGATCGGCTCTGGACCCGGGGGGACGCTCGTGATCGTTGACGCAAGCGAACAGCGGATCCATGTTTTCGATGCAGAAGGTCGACGGATCGGCGGACCCGAGGCGGGGAATTTGGACGAGCTCGGCCTGGGCGGGATCAACGGCCTGGCCGTCGACGCGACCGGACGAATCCTGCTGAGCGATCCTGAAAATCATGCCGTCTTTCTTCTCCGGGCCGACGGGCGTCTTCTCGCCCGCTGGGGATCCTACGGGGCCGGTTCGGGCGAGCTTAACACTCCGGCCGGTTTGGCCGTGGACGAGGAAGAAAAAGTTTATATCGCCGATTCGGGGAACGACCGGATCCAGATTCGGACCTTGGAAGGGATACCCGCCGGGACATGGGGCGGGGAGTCCGGAGGCGGAGTTTCTTTTCAAAGCCCCCGGGCCATAGCCGTCCGGGGCG
>CAYPKX010000067.1:10018-16462 GCA_964411395.1 uncultured Eubacteriales bacterium
GGGCGGCCGGATCTATGTCCTGGATCTTCGGCGGGTTCAGGTCCTGGACAAGGACGGGATCCTCCAATCCGCCTGGGAGCCCCGGGATCCCGACGGAGAAACGCTCTCCGGGATGGCCGGCTTGACGGTCGACGACGACGGCTGCGTCTATGTCTCGGATTCGGGCCGCAACCGGATCGTAAAATACGATCCGGCCGGTGAATTCATCTGTGCTTGGGGCGCGGCGGGAACGGAGGCCGGGGAGATGGACAAGCCGGTCGCTTTATGTCTTGACGTCCGGAAAAGGATCGTTGTGGCCGACAGCGGAAATCACCGCATCCAGCTGTTTCGGGCGGTCGGTCTGTCGATCGAAAAAAGCGCGGTCCGGAGAAACGGAGAGATCCTCGGCGGGGGAGAAAAACGATGAAGAAGTTCATGGGCGCAGCTTTGATTGGCGCCGCGATCGGGCAGATCGCCTGCCTTATTCCGGTGTACATGGATGAAGGGCGGCGTTTTGACCGTTCTTCGCCGGCGTATGTTCGAACCTATGATTTTGCTCCCGGCGGGGCGCTCCGGATCGACAACGCCTTCGGCAATATCATCCTGATCGGTTGGGACCGCGACCAGGTCGAGATCGCGGCCGAGGAAACCTGGGATGAATCGGCCGGGGCGGCGGCCGAGCGGGAGAGGAGCGGCGTTGTTCCCCGGATCGACGTCGCGGCTTCAAACGAAGGCCTCTCGATCAAGGCCCGGTCCCGCGATGAAGAATTCACAGGCGATCGGATCGTTCATCTATTGATCCGGGCTCCGCACCACGTCCTCCTGAAAAGCATTGTGGGCCGCCGCGGCCGCATCAGCATTTCCGACATGTACGGCGAGGCCGTTCTCCGGCTGGAGGACGGCGACATCCGGGTGGAAAACTACTCCGGAACCTTGGACGGCGAGCTTCTGCGCGGATCGATCCAGGCGGAAATGATCGACCTTCGACCCGAGGACCGCGTCCGGCTCGTCATCGGGGAAGGCCCGGTTTTTCTGCTCCTTGAACCCGCCTTCAACGGCCGGTTGGAAGCCGAAGCGCCGGCCGGATCGTTTTTTTGCGACTTTCCTCTTGATCCGGCCCCCGATCAAACGCGGGGATCGGGAAAAATCGGGACCGGAGAAGGAGCGCGGGTGACGATTTCCGCCCGGAAAGGGACGATCACCGTCCTTAAATCCGCCGGATGAGGAGAAAACCGGTATGGAAGAGAAACAAAAAATCATTCGGGCGGCGATCATCGGATTGATTGCGATTGTCCTGGGTTTCAGCGCCTACTACTATTTCTTTTCCTCCCGGAACAAGGACGCGGCCGGGGGAATCGAACCCGCCCGGACGGAGAAGACCCGGGCCGCGGAGCTCGAGGTCCGGGACCCCGCGACCGCGCCCCCTCTCGGAACGTCACTGGATGCGAGCGATGAATCTGTTCGCGCGCTGGTTGGGGAAATTTCCCGAAATCCGGTCCTGGCCCGATGGTTGCGGAGCAAGGAGTTGATTCGCCGCTTCGTCGCGGCCGTGGACAACATCGCCCTCGGGCAGAGCCCCAGGGCTCAGCTCGATTTCTTCATCCCCTCCGGACCGTTCAAGACCGTCCAGCGGGACGGGCGGACCTACCTCGATCCGTCATCGTTCAGCCGTTACAATATCGTGGCCGACGTGTTCGATTCCTTGAGCCCGGAGGGCTGCGGCCGCGCTTACGGCGTATGCCGGGACCTTCTCCAACAAGCGTACCGTGAATTGGGTTATCCGGCGGGGGATTTTCATCAGACGCTCTATCGGGCGGTCATCGAAATCCTGAGAACTCCGGTGGTCGAAGACGCGTTGATCGTCGAAAAAGACATCACGACCTTCCGGCTGGCGGATCCCCGGCTGGAAGAGCTTGACGAAGTGCAGAAGCACCTTCTCCGGATGGGCCCGGAAAACGTCCAGCTCATTCAGGTCAAGCTTCGGGAGATCGCCCTGGCGCTCGGTTTCAGCGAAGCCCGGCTTCCTGTCCCCCGCCCTTACCGGAAAAATCCCTAGACGTCCTCCGGCGTCCAACGGAAAGGCGCTTCGCGGTCGAAGTCCGGATTCAGGTTCTCGCCCGCGGCAAACATCTCCGGTTGGACGAAAAGCGGGTCGAATCCGGCTTCTCGGGCGCGCTCGAGGACGATCCGGTATTCTTCCGGCCGAAGCGTCCGGTTGATCTCTTCCGGCGCCTTCCAGCAGGGCCGATACTGGCTCATCAGACTCAACGGGATTGTCGGCCGGAAGGTTTGCTCCAGCCAATCCAGGACCGCCAGGGAATTGGGAATCTGACCGGGAAGAACAAGGTGGCGGACGATCATCCCCGAGACCGCCAGGCCGCGATGATCGCAGACGAGATCGGGGCGCTGAACGAACATTTCCTGGAGGGCCGTCCGGGTGTGATCGAAATAATCCGCCGCCCCGGAATAGCGGCCCGCCGGCTCGGCCAGGGCATATTTGCAGTCCGGGAGATAGATGTCGACGATCCCGGCCAGACGTTCGAGGACATCGGCGTTCTCATAACCGTTGGAGTTATAGATAATGGGGAGAGAAAATCCCGCCCGGACGGCGAGCCGCAGCGCCCGGAGGATGGGAAGGAGGACGTGGCTGGGGGACACCAGATTGAGGTTGGCCGCCCCCCGGCGCTGGAGGTCGATCATGAGTCCGGCCAACTCGGCGTCATTCGCTTCTTTTCCCCGTCCCTGCCAGCTGATCTGATGATTCTGGCAGAAGAGGCAGTGAAGGTTGCAGCCGCCAAAGAAGATCGTTCCGGAACCGGGCGGGGGGGAGGACGTCGTGTCTTGGCGGCAATCGCCGGTTCCGCTGAGAACGGGTTCTTCTCCGAGGTGGAGAAGTGAAGCCGAAACGACAGCCCGGATTCCGCTTCGGCAGACGCCGCCCGGCCCGCGGCGGCGGTCGACCCGGCAGGCGCGGGGACACAGGGCGCACTCAGCCTCCTGGGGTTCAAGAGCGTCCAAGGCCCGTTCGATTCTGCCGGATTTATCGACCGACATCATTCCCCATCCGCCGGTTCAGAACGCGCCCAGTTGACAGCCGGTTATTTTCAAGCCGGCCCGATCCGCGGCGTATCCGGCCGCCATCCGGGAGATGTGGAATGTCGAGGCGATTTCCCAAATCGCCCGGCAGGAAATTCCGGCCGCCGGGCCTCCCGCATCGAGAAGCGCCTTCCGCAGCCCTTCCGGTTCCGCTTCCCGGTCGACTCCGGCCAAGGTCCAGCCCTTGGCATGTCCGGGATATCCGAATGTGCCGATCTGGCAGCGGCTGAGATGAACGGACAACACATCGAGCGTCCGGCCGACATCTTCGGACGGGACGTTCCTGATCTCGGCCAGCCGGATGGCCGCGGCGCAGGAAACAGTCCCGTCGGGATCCTTGAGGCGTTCGATCTCGGCCGCCAGAGCGGGGTCCGCCTTTAAATCCGGCGGAAGCTTTTTTTCATTCAAGGCCATGGTGAACCTCCATTTAACGACCGTAAGTATGGAGGCGAGGGCGGAGGATGTCAACGTCCGGGACGGGTTCTCCGCCGCCGAATTACCCGTTCGGAGCTGCCGATTGTGGTAAAATACCCGTCTCCGATATTCTCCGAACGGACCGGCCTAAGGAGTTTTGACTCGATGGCCGGCCGTCGCAGCGCCGCCGCAAGGCGGCCGACGGTGAGGATGGAAACGTCCCCGCCCCCCGGATCGGAAAGGAGGATGCCTTGTTTCGAAATCGATTTCGCTCCGGCTTCGGGCCGGCGGCAATTTTTGTCCTCGCGATCGCCGGAGGCCTTGCCTCCGCTGCTCCCGCCCCGGTCGAAGTCGTCGACGCGGCGGGCCGGACAGTCCGCCTGGAAGCGCTTCCCCGGCGAATTTTGGCGATCGGCCACGGCCCCCAGATCATCGCCCACCTGATGTTCATGTTCCCGGAAAGCCGGGAGCGGTTTATCGGCTGGGAACGGCGCGGCTCGGCCGCCAGCGAGTTCATTCCCTTGATCGACCCGGATTTTACAAAACGGGTGTTTCCCGATCCGAATACCGGAGTGGAGGAAATCGCGGCCCTGCGCCCGGATCTGGTCCTGATCCGGGGGACGCGGACGGATCCCAAGGGAGACGCTCTGGTTGATCTGGGAATTCCTGTCGTCTACCTCGGCCTGGAGGATCCGGCCCAATATCGGAAAGACGTCGTCTGCCTCGGAACACTTCTCGGCAACGCCCGCCGGGCCGAGACCGTCAACCGATTATTTCGGGAACGCCTCGAACGAATCGAGCGGGGCCTGGCCGGGCTTCTCGATTCGGAAAAGCCGACAGTCCTCCTGGCCATGACGATTTCCCGGGGCGCAAAAATCGCGGTCGAAGTGCCGGCGATCCCCTGGATCCAGACCATCCAGGTCAAGCTGGCCGGCGGCAAGCCCGTCTGGGAAGAAGCGGCGGCGGTTTCGACCGGGTGGACGGTCGTTAATGTCGAGCAAATCGCCCGCTGGAATCCCGAACGCATCGTCCTGGTCGTCTGGCACAGCATGGACCCGAAGAAAACGATCGTCGATCTGGCGGCCGATCCTCGGTGGCGCGAGCTGCGAGCGGTCAAACAAAATGAATTGAGGGCCTTTCCCTCGGACATTTACGGATGGGACACCCCCGATCCCCGATGGATTCTCGGAGTCACCTGGCTGGCAAAAACGTTCCACGCCGGCCGTTTCGCCGAAGTCGACCTGAAAGCCGAAGTCGAATCCTTCTACCGGGATTTTTATGAGATGTCGGCCGCGGATGTCGCCGCAAAAATTCTTCCGGCGATCCGGATGGAATACCGCTGAATGAAGGCGTCCCCGGATTCACGGCAAGCCCGGGTCCGCCGAATTCTATTTCTGGCGTTTCTCTCGGTCGTTGTCCTGGTCTTTTCGATCCTTCTCGGCCGGTATCCCGAACCCTCTCTGACCCCGCTCTCGGTAATCGAAAACGACGCTCTGGCCCGCGATCTCATTCTGCATATCCGCATTCCCCGAATCGCCGCGGCGTTTCTCCTCGGCGCGGCGCTGTCTGCGGCCGGGGCCGTCTTTCAGTCCGTCTTTCGAAATCCCCTGGTCGATGCGGGATTTCTCGGTGTGTCCCAAGGAGCGGCTTTTGGCGCATCGGTTGCGATCGTCCTGGCCGCCGGAAATCCCTGGGCCGTCCAGGGCGGGGCCGCCTTTTTCGCCTTCCTCGGGCTCGCCCTCAGCTATGCCCTGGCTTCCCGGATCCGGATCGGAGACGAGATCCTGCGGCTTGTCCTGGCCGGGATCGTCATCGGGGCGTTCTATGCGGCCGGAACGGGAGTGATGAAGTATCTCGCTGATCCGCAGAAACAGCTTCCCGACATCACGTATTGGATGCTCGGAGGCCTCTGGGGAATCACCGGCCGGGACGTCCTGGAGATGCTGCCGGTTATTCTGCCAGGCCTGGCTTACATGATGTCCGTCCGCTGGCGGCTCAACCTTCTGGGAATGAACGATGAAACGGCTTTTTCCATGGGGGCTTCGCCGGGCCGCGAACGGCTGGCCGTCCTGATTGCCGCCGTGGCGGTGACCGCGGCGGGAGTGGCGAAAGCCGGCCAAATCGCCTGGGTCGGACTGATCGTTCCCCATATCTGCCGGCGTCTCGTCGGGTCCGAGATGCGGGTGCTCCTCCCGGCCTCCGTCCTCCTCGGCGGCGTCTTTGTTTTAATCTGCGATGATGCCGCCCGGACATTTCTCAGCGGGGAAATTCCCCTCGGCATCCTGACGTCGTTTTTGGGCACAACCCTGTTTCTGATTCTGCTCCTCAAACGAAAAATCAGAGGGGTGGGATGATCCATCTCAAGGGAATCTGGTTTTCCTATGACGGACGGCCGGAATCCGTCCTCCGCGATGTGAATTTCTCGGTGCCGGCCGGAACGGTTACGGCCCTGGTCGGTCCCAACGGCTCGGGAAAGACCACGCTTCTCCATCTCCTCCTGGGCTGGTTGAAGCCGAAGGCGGGGGAGATTCGCCTCTCCGGCCGCCCGCTCGCCGGCCTCCCCGGCCGTGAGCGGAGCCGCCTGGTGGGACATGTCGCCCCCGACGAGCCGGCCGTTTTGGACTTGGAAGTCCGGGAATATGTTTCGCTCGGCCGGACGCCGCATCTTGGATGGCTCGGGCGCTCCACGCGGAACGATGACCGGGCGGTCGAGGAAGCTTTGACGGTCGTCGATCTTCTTTCCCGGGCCTTCAAACCCGTCAGCACGCTGAGCACCGGAGAACGTCAGTTGGCCAGTATCGCCCGGGTCCTGGCCCAGGATCCCGATCTTCTCCTCCTTGATGAACCCACCTCGCACCTCGACCTGGCCAACACCCGCCGGATTCTCTCGATCATGCGGATTCTCCGGGAGCAAGGGAAGACGATCGTCCTGACGACGCATGATCCCAATACCGC
>CAYPKX010000068.1:0-16147 GCA_964411395.1 uncultured Eubacteriales bacterium
CGCCGGCGACGAACTCCATGGTGATGAAATGGAGGGACTCGGATTCGCCCAGGTCGAACATCCGGCAAATGTTCCGATGGGCGATCTTCCGGGTGTATTTCAGCTCGTTCTTGAACCGCTCGATGGCCTTTTCCTGAACGCTGATTTCCGGCCGGATAAGCTTGAGGGCGATGACCTCGTTGACTTTATGGTCGAAGACTTTGAAGACTTTTCCCATCCCGCCCCGGCCAAGCTCCTCGATGATCTCGTAACGGTCGGCCAGCCGGCTGCCGCGGGTGAGATCGACGCTTGAGGCCCGAACCGTCCGGGTGCTGGTGAGAGACGAAACGGGAGCCGCCGTGTCTTTCAGCGGGGCGGCGCAACTGCCGCAAAAACGGCTTTCCGCGGTGTTTTTCGTGCCGCAGACAGGACAGATCCGGCCCGGATGATCATGGGGTGTGGTTCCCGCCGGTCCGGCCGAAGGGCGATTTCCGTCGTCCGCGGAAGTCATCGGACCCTTTTCCCTCCGTTCGGCATCGCTGGCCCGCACGGGAATCGCTTCCCGGCGATGGGTCTCTTATATCGCGCCCGGAGAAAAAAGTCAAAACATCCGGCAGCCGGACGACGGCCCTTATTCCGTTTCCCGGGCCAGGGCCACGCCGCAGACAGCGTCGCTTTCCTCGAGGTTGATCAGGCGGACGCCCTGGGTCGCCCGGCCCGTCGAGCGGACCTGTTCGGTCTTGATCCGGATGACTTTCCCGGAGACGGTCACGACCAGGAGATCGTCCTCGCCGACGCCCAGGACGGCGACGGCCTTGCCGATCTTGGGCGTGACCTTGAGGTTGATCAATCCTTTGCCCCCCCGTCGCTGGATGCGATAGGAGGCGGTCTCGGTTCGCTTGCCATACCCCTTTTCGCTGGCCGTGAAGATGTACTTGTCCTCGTCGGCCACGGCGACGAGGCCGATGATTTCATCTTTCTTCTGCAGCGACATGGCCCGAACGCCGGCCGCCGTCCGGCCCATCGGCCGGACGTCTTTTTCCTTGAACCGGATGGCTTTGCCCAGCCGGGTCGCGAGCACGATGTCCCGCTTGCCGTCGGTCAGCCGGGTCCACTGAAGCTCGCTCTTCGGCCGGAGGTTCATGGCGATGATCCCGCCGCGCCGGATGTTCTTGAACTCGTCCAGTCGGGTTTTCTTGATCAGGCCGTCGGTGGCCATCATGATCACGAATTTATCCTCGGCGAAATCCTTGACGGCGACGACCGAGGTCGCCCGCTCGTCCGGCTGGAACTCGAGAAGGTTGGCGATCGCCTTCCCCCGCCCGGAGACGCCCACGTCGGGGATCTCCAGGGCTTTGAGCCAGTACATCCGGCCGATATTCGTAAAGACCAGGAGGTAAGAATGGGTCGAGCAGACGAAGACCGCGTCCACGACGTCCTCGGCCTTCATGCTGATCCCCTTGCGGCCCTTCCCGCCGCGCATCTGGAAGTGGTAGGACGAGAGCGAGGTTCTCTTGATATAGCCGGACTGGGTCGTCATGACCACGACGTCCTCTTCCTTGATCAGGTCTTCGGCCCGGATATCGGTCACGACTTCGTCCCGGAGCTCGGTCCGGCGCTTGTCGGCGTAGGCCTGCTTGATCTCCTTCATCTCCTCGCCGATGATCTCGGTCACGAGCTTGTCGGACCCGAGAATCTTTCTCAGCTTGACGATGAGGGCTTTGACTTCCGCGTATTCCTGGACGACCTTCTCCCGTTCGAGATGGGTCAGACGCTGAAGCTGGATTTCGAGGATGGCCTGGGCCTGGATCTGGGTCAGCTCGAATTTTTCCATCAGCCCGGTCCGGGCGGCCTCGACCGTCGGGGCCGAACGGATGAGCTTGATGATCGCGTCGAGATGATCGAGGGCGATCGTCAGCCCTTCCAGGATATGGGCCCGGTGTTCGGCCTTCTTGAGGTCGAACTTGGTCCGCCGCCGGATGACGTCCTGGCGGTGGCTGATGAAGTATTTCATCATCTCGATCAAGCTGAGCGTCTTCGGCTGCTTGTCGACGATCGCCAGCATGATGATGCCGAACGACGTCTGGAGGGCGGTATGCTTGTAGAGGTTGTTGAGGACGACCTCCGGAAGCTCGCCCCGCTTGATCTCGATGACGATCCGGATGCCTTCCCGGTCGGATTCATCCCGGATGTCGGCGATCCCCTCGATCTTCTTCTCGTTGACCAGAGCGGCGATGCTCTCGATGAGCCGGGACTTGTTGACGGCGTAGGGAATCTCGGTGACGACGATCCGCTCCCGCTCGCTTTTATCGCCGTGCTCGAACATCGATTTGGCCCGGACATGGATGGTCCCCCGGCCGGTCCGGTAGGCATCGCGAAGGCCCTGCTGGTTGAAGATATAGCCGCCCGTGGGAAAGTCCGGGCCGGGGATGAACTCCATGATTTTTTCGAGGGCCGCGTTGGGGTGGTCGAGAAGATGGATGATCCCGTCGCAAACCTCGCCCAGGTTATGGGGAGGGATATTGGTCGCCATGCCGACGGCGATGCCCGAGCTCCCGTTGACCAGGAGGTTCGGGAATTTCGCCGGCAGGACTTCGGGCATCGTCAGGCTTTCATCGTAATTCGGGATGAAGTTGACCGCGTCCTTTTCGATGTCGGCCATCATTTCGCCGGCCAGCTTCGTCATCCGGACTTCGGTATAGCGCATGGCCGCCGGCGGGTCGCCGTCGATCGAGCCGAAGTTGCCCTGCCCGTCCACCAGCAGGGCCCGCAGGCTGAAATCCTGAGCCATCCGGACGATCGTATCGTAAGCCGCCTGATCGCCGTGGGGATGGTATTTTCCGATGACGTCTCCGACGATCCGGGCGGACTTCTTGTAGGGTTTGTTATGGGTCGTCCCGGTCTCGTACATGGCGTACAGGCAGCGCCGGTGGACGGGCTTGAGCCCGTCCTTGATGTCGGGAATGGCCCGGCCGATGATGACGCTCATGGCGTAATCGAGGTAGGACCTCTTCATCTCCTCTTCGAGGGAGACGCTGGACAGTTCGGCGGCGGCGGGAAAGAGCGGTTGCTGGATGGTGACCGGCTTATCCTTGGCCGGGGCTTTCCCGGCCGCGGCGTCTTCGACCGGGACATCCGGTTCGGCGTCGGCCGGGATGGCGGCTTTGGTCTTTGTTTTCATTTGGGAAGCGGGAGTGGATTTTTTGGCCATGGCTTAACGTTCCGGAATTAAATGTCCAAATTGGTCGCGTGGGCGGCGTTGGTTTCGATGAAGTTGCGGCGGCGTTCCACTTCGTCGCCCATCAGAATATCGAAGACATCGTCGGCGGAAACGGCGTCGGTGATCGAGACGCGGAGGAGGGCCCGGTTTTCGGGATTCATGGTCGTCGTCCAAAGCTGCTCGGGGGCCATCTCGCCCAAGCCCTTGTAGCGCTGAATGCCGACGCCCTTCTTGCCTTTTTCATGAAGATAATCGAGAAGCTTGGTTTCGTTTTCGACCACGACGGTTTCGCCGTCGGAGAGCACCTCATACGGCCCCTTGAAGTCCACCAGGTCCTGGTAAATCTTGAAGAGGGCCTTGTATTCGGCCGAGTTGATCAGATCCCAGTCGATTTTGCAGGTCACGGACATGCCGTTGACCCCGAATTTCACGGCCAGCTCCCAGGCGTCGTATTCCTCGTTGAGCGTCAGGTCGACGGTCAGGTCCTTGCTCTGGAGCAGGCTCTGGAGGCGTTTGACCGCCTTTTTGTCCTGAAGGAATTCCAACCCGTTGACATTTTCCTGGATCAAAAGCTCGAGCAGAAAGAAAGGATAGGACTTTCGCTCCAACAGCTGGATGTAGCTCTTTTTCTGCATGACCCGGAGGAAGTTTTTGCGGAACTTCTCCCCCTCGAACACTTCTTTTTTCCCCTGGACGCGGACTTTAAAGTCTTCGGATATCTTCTTGACGATCCACTTTTCGTACGCCCGCTCGTCCTTAAGGTACAGAACCTCCTTGCCCCGGACGACTTTATACAACGGCGGCTGGGCCAGGAACAGATGGCCCCGTTCGATCAGCGTTTTCATGTGGCGGTAGAAAAACGTCATCAACAGGGTTTGGATGTGGGACCCGTCCACGTCCGCGTCGGTCATGATGATGACTTTGTGATAGCGGAGCTTGTCGAGGCTGGACTCCTCCTCCCCGAGGGTTGTGCCCAGGGCGGCGATCATCACCCCGATCTCTTCGTTGTTGAAGGTCTTGTCCTGGCGGGCTTTCCAGACATTGAGGATCTTGCCTCGAAGAGGCAGGATCGCCTGGAAACGGCGGTCGCGGCCCTGCTTGGCCGAACCGCCGGCCGAATCGCCTTCGACCAGGAAGATCTCGGCCAGGGCCGGATCGCGCTCCTGGCAGTCGGCCAGTTTTCCGGGCAGGGACGACGACTCGAGGACGCTCTTGCGGCGAGCCAGGTCGCGGGCCTTGCGGGCCGCTTCGCGGGCCCGGGCCGCATCCAGAGCCTTCAGGATGATCCGCTTGGCGTTGGTCGGATTTTCCTCGAGGTAAGCGGCAAGCTGCTCGTTGACCAGCGATTCGACGATCCCTTTGACTTCGGAGTTACCGAGCTTGGTCTTGGTCTGGCCTTCGAACTGGGGCTCGCGCATCTTGACGCTGAGGACGGCGCACAGCCCTTCCCGGGTGTCGTCGCCGCCGAGCGAGCCGGCCCCGAGATCCTTGAGGAGGTTGTGCGACTCGGCATAGGAATTGAGGCATCGGGTCAAGGCCGACTTGAACCCGATCAGATGGGTGCCGCCCTCATGGGTGTTGATATTGTTGACGAAAGAGAAGATCGTTTCGCTGTACGACGAGCTGTACTGGAAGGCCAGCTCGACGATGATGTCGTCCTTCTTCGATTCGAAGTAGATCGGGCGCGGATTCAAGACATTTTTATTCTGGTTGAGGAACTGGACGAACTCGACGATCCCGCCTTTATACTGAAATTCGTGAGTCTGGGAAACCCGTTCGTCGGTGATCGAGATCCGGATGCCGCGGTTGAGGAAGGACAGCTCTCGAAGCCGCTGGGTCAGGATCTCGAAGCTGTATTCGGTCATCTCGAAGATTTCGTCGTCGGGCCAGAACGTGACCTTGGTCCCGGTCTTCTTCGTCTTGCCGATCTGTTTCAACCGGGCGAGAGCAAAACCTCGCTCATAGCTCTGGACGAAGATGCCGCCGTCGCGCTTGATCTCGAGGTCGAGGCGCTTGGACAGGGCATTGACGACCGAGACGCCGACGCCGTGAAGACCGCCGGAGACCTTATACGACTTGTCGTCGAATTTGCCGCCGGCATGGAGGATGGTCATGACCACCTCGGCCGCCGACTTTTTTTCCTTCTTGTGCATGGCGACGGGGATACCCCGGCCGTCGTCGACGACGGTGATCGAATTGTCGACATGTATGAACACGTCGATGTTCTTGCAGAAGCCGGCCAGGGCTTCGTCGATGGAGTTGTCGACAACCTCGTAGACCAGGTGATGGAGACCGTCGGAACCGGTGCTGCCAATATACATGGCCGGCCGTTTCCGGACGGCTTCGAGGCCTTTGAGGACTTTGATGCTTTCTGCCGAATACTTTTCTTCTGCCATGGTTTCTATCTCGTTGATTCCATATTATTTACAGGTGCCGTGTTTCCGGTTGAAAATCTGGTTTTTGCTCCAGAAATTATACCCCGAAAACAGGGTGAAAGTAAAGGGAAATTTTCCCGGGAAAATACCATATTTGGGGGAGGAATGGGAGCGGCGGCCCCATAAATTGGGCCAATCGGCGCGGTCGACGGGTTGGAGACGAGACGAGGCGGATTTCATCCGGATTTCGGACCGCTTCCCCCCCCGGGCCGGGGAGCAAAATGAGTTCGAATTCGGGAAAACGCGGCCCGCCGAGTCTTCCGTTCATTCCACGGCCGACCCGACCTCGCCGGAAATTTATCGGGAGGCGCGGGTGTTGTCTCCCCCGCTTCTTGGGATATAATCGCGGTGGGAAAAATGCCATGGCCGCCAACCTCACTCCCCAGTATCTCGACGCCGAAAAGCGCTATCGCGAAGCCAGGACCATTCCCGAAAAAATCGAATGCCTGGAGGAAATGCTCCGGCTCATGCCGAAGCACAAGGCCACGGAGAAGCTCCAGGCCCAGCATAAAACGAAGCTGGCCCAGCTGCGGGAAGACGCCCAGAAATCGGTTTCGGGAAAACACGGCCTCTCCGTGCTCATCGAAAAACAAGGAGCCGGGCAGGTCATCCTCGTTGGTCCGCCCAATTCCGGAAAATCGAGCCTGATCAAAGCCCTGACCGGAACCGAGCCCGAAATCGGCGATTATCCCTTCACCACCCGGGCCGCCGCCCCTTATATGATGAAGTTCGAGAACGTCAAAGTCCAGATGATCGACCTCGCCCCCGTCACGGCCGAGTTCCTGGAAAGCAGCCAGGTTGAAATGATCAAAGTCGCCGACGCCGCCCTGGTCGTGGCCGACGCGGCCGACCCGGATTCACCCGGCCTGTTGGAGACCGTCTTCGAACGGCTGCGGGAGAAGCGGGTCGAATTCGTCCGCGAGGGTTTCGTCCCGCCGGCCGAGGAGGCCGTCCGAACGTTCCGAAAAAAAACGATCCTGGTCGCTACCAAAGCCGACCGGGACGGGACGGGTGCGGGCCTCGAAGCCTTGAAGTTCTTTTATGAAGCCCAGCTTCCGGTCCTGTCCGTATCGACGGAGACCGGGGACGGTCTCGAGGACCTCCGCCGGAAAATCTACGGCCTGCTCCAGGTCATCCGGGTGTACAGCAAGGCCCCCGGCAAAAAAGCCGAGCATGATTCGCCCTTCGTTCTCCCCCGCGGCAGCGACGTGATGCGGATCGCTTCGGCCGTCCACAAGGATTTTGTTGAGAAGCTGGCCTATGCCCGGTTGTGGCGGGGGACCGAAATCGCCGGGCTGATGGTTAACCGCGATTTCGTCCTTGAAGACGAGGACATCGTCGAGCTGCACCTGTCTTGATTTATGGTTCTCTTCCAGTTTGTGTGGGTTGGAGTTTCCGAGAATATGGCAGTTTTCGCTCACGCGTCCGGATCTCCTAAGCCTTGCGCAGGCCCTACGTCGACCTTGTCGACAAGGATTACGGCTTTTCTTGATTGGCTTAGCCTGGCTTTGCCAGGTTCTCGTGCTGGGTCGGTTTTACCGACAAGTACTTGGGCGAAGAACTCGCGTCCCGGAAGACCTTCTTACGGTTCAAGGCGCGGGACGCTCAAACACCTTCGCTCGGCAAGTGCTTTTGCTCGTACTCGGTCGGCCTTGCCGACAAGTGACGGCTTCTCTCAAGAAAATAAGCATCTGGAGTCGTGGGGTGTGTCAACGCTAGCATTGGTCATGGAGTGCTGTCACCTTGGATGAGAGGCAGAGAGCGCAGCGAACGTTGGAGAGAAACCCAGAAAAGGGTTTCTCTCCAATAAGTCCGGCTACCCAAGCAGGCATCAAGAAAAGTCTAATCCGGACGATGTTCGCGAAAGCCGCCATAACCTCAAATCGCTACCCATACAATATGGAAGAGAGTTGGATTTATTTTTTCAGCCTTTTCCGGCAATAATCGATTTGGTCGCGGGATTTCGCAAGGAAAGCCGGGTCCAGCGCGGCCGCGTTTTCAAAATCCGGGATCGCCTGTTCGTAGAATCGCAAATGGACGCGGGCGATTCCCCGGTTGAAATACACTGCCGCTCCCGGTTGGATTTCGATCGCCTTTGAAAAATCACGAACCGCCTCATCGTACCGGCCGGTTTTGACCTCGGCCAAGCCTCGATTGTAATAGGCTGAGGCAGAGCCGGGCGTCATTTCGATCGTTTTGGCCAAGTCCTCAATGGCGCCTGGAAAATCGCCGAATTGGTACCGGGCGACGCCCCGGTTATGATAGGCCATCGCGTAACCGGGATCGTTTTCGATCTCGGCGGTCCATCGTTCGATTTCCCCGGGCAAGCCTTCGGAGAATATCTTGTTCGATTTCCGGAAGACATCGACCTCGAATTTCGGAGGGGACACATGGGAGATGAAAAACCTACGCTCCTCGCCGCAGTCGGCCACGGCAAGACTATGGGCCGTGTAAACCTCGCGGGAATCCATCCAATAAGTCGCCAGGCTGCGTCCTTCCTCGTCCAGCTCTGTAACCTCGAGGCGGGGATGACAGCTGAGAAGATAGATCCTGTCGCCTCGCACGTCGATATCGGTGATAATCTCTTTGTACCCGCCCTGAAGATCCGGGCCGGCGTATCCCTGCCCGATCAGCTTTAGGTTGATCCGTTCCTTGGCCTCGAATACCGGATTACTCACCCGGTATTCGCCAAGGAGCGCCCCGTCAGGGGCGTATTTGCGGACAAGCGGGAAATGCGTGAAGGCGACATAGATGTCGCCTTTTTCGCTCACCGCCAGATTCCGCCGATTCAGCTCGGCGAGGCTGTGACGGTAAGGCAAAGGCTTGCCGAACGTCCGGGCGGGACCATCCGGGACGTCAATCCGGATCAGGGGGTCCTCCGGAATCCGCACGACCGGCGCCGAAACCACGCTTCCCGAAATCCCGGCGGCGAGGTCATTAAGCTCGGGAACCTCGCGCCTCGTGATCGTCCGCCCATCCGAATCGAACTCATGTAAAAAATAACGCGTTCCGGACCGTCCGTTTCCGTCCCATTCATGGACGATCAGGCGATTCGCATCCGCGGCGACAAACGCCGGTCTTCTCAGCCAGCCTTTTCGGGATGGGCCTCCGTCCCAAAGCCGGCCTGGTTCGCCAAGACCGCTGAATTCGGCGATGACGTTATTGCTCGAGGAAGCCGCCAGAAGTCTTCCGGCCTCGTCGACCGCCAACCATAGACGCGCTTGAAAATGCTCGGAACGGATAGTCGACAAGAGCTCGAGGGGAATCGCGTTTGCCGGCAGCGGAATCATTCCCGTCGCAGTCAAATAGAGATCGCTGTCCAAGGTGACATTCGTTGCGACCTTTTGCGCATCTCCCCTGCCGTATGCGAAGACGATGAGAAGCAGAAATCCCGCTCGAAGACGTTTGTACATAATTTGACCGCCGGTTTAATCTATAATCCGATATTTCACGAGCGAGAGCGTTTCGTCTTTGTTGGATTCCAGAACGAAGATCATGTCGCCCGCCGTTCGAAGAAGCGTCCGGCCTGGCCCGAGATAGAAGCAATCGACGAATGCCCCCCGGTCGTCAAACACGTCCCAGAGTCTCCCCTTTTCCGGATCTTCGGTCGAAGTCTCCGCCCAAATCCGCAACCCATCCGGAATGAGGTTTATGATGTCGGCTTTGTAATCCGCTTTCGGCAGTTTCTCGCTCTCCCGCCATTCCCGCTGTTCTTTGGTCTCCGTTTCGGGAACGCGGGAATAGGCCCGGCGAAAACGCCTGACGATTTTTTTCTCTTTCAAGTCCATGACCTCGATCAGGTAGTCCCGCCCATGAAAACCGAAAACGAAACGACCGTCTTCGCTCGTGGTTTTTAAGGCATTCCCCCAATTCAAGCCGCCCCGGGGGCCGACGATGTATCGCTTGAAGTAAAACGGTTGAATATCGACTTCGGATTTTCCATCTTTTGAAAGCAGCCCAACCATAACAGGAACATCCGCGAACCCCGGAATCTTGACGCCCACGGGAGCGTCTTCGTCCCGCCAAAAGACCAGGTTGTCCCCGAACATCCCGATCATAAATCCACGAAAGGTCTTCTCGATCGGCATTTCGGAGAGAAGTCTTCCCTCCGCATCCGCTTTCCACAGCCGCCTCAATCCGCTGTCATAGATCACGAGCTCCCGCCCGTCGATCATATAACTGAACCGGGGCGACATTTCCCCCGGCCCCTGGCCTTTCTTGAAAAGATTGCCGAGGAATTTCCCCTCAGCCGAGAACTTCAATAGCTCCTCGTCGTCTTGCAGAAAAATCGTGCCGTCCGGAGCGATTCTCAGGCGATTCGGGTACTTGAAAAAAAACGCCCCGCCCTCGTCCGAAACACGCCATATTTCTTGAAGGGCCAGGATCCGGCCCGCATTCGCGGCGGCGGATTTGGCCGGATTTTCGATGATGTCCTGCGCGGGGATCATGAGGGTAGCCAAGAATGCCAGAAAGAAATTTGCATGTCCCATTCTGTCTCCTTTTGGCTAATACCCTTTATAATCATACGCTCATCCCGCGGATTCTGTTTATGATATAAGATCTCTTCCATTTCGTGCTATCCTGCTTTCCATCGGGAGGGACGACATGGCGACGGATTATCGGAGGCTGGTCACCAATCTCCTGGCCTTTTACGACTTCAAAGGCAAGACGGTGATCGATGTCGGGGCCGGAGGAGGCCAGCTGATCGAATACGGCCGGGAAGCGGCCAAGATCCTGGCCGTGGACAACGATCCGCAGGCCGTCGCCGGGCTCAAGGCCCGCCTCAGGGATGCCGGGCTGGAGGAGAAGTTCAAGCCGATCCTGGCCGATTTCTTCGAAGCCGACCTCCAGGCCGATGTCGTCCTCTTCGAATTCAGCCTGCACGAGATGAGAGACCCGAAAGCAGCCCTCGAACGGGCCGGACGCATGGCTCCGGCGGTCGTGGTGTTCGACCATGCCCCGGGGTCGGAATGGGCCTATTTTGCCGCCGAGGAAGACAAAGTGGCGGCCGGCTGGGCGGCCATCGAGCGCCTGCCGGCGAAGAAAACGGCACGGTACGAGGCCGAGCAGTTTTTTCCCGATTTTGCGGAACTAGTCGATAAAGTCAAAGGCCAGGGCGACATCAGCCTGGCCCGAATTGAGCGATACAAGGGCCGGACCGGGATCCGCATTCCGATGTCCTACGGCCTGGCCCTGATCGCCGACTGAGAACCGTTCGCTACTGCTTAATCCGGAAATTCACCGTTGCTTCGTCGGCGATATCCATGACGGCCATGAAGAACAGCTGGGCCATGTCTTCCATTCCTTCGGCGTCGATGTAATCGATCCGGTCCCAGGTGGTGTGATAGGACGGCCGATCGGCGGATTTGCCGCCCGAGGCGCCGAAAGTCAGCGAGGGCACGCCGGCCCAGAAGAACCAGGCCGAATCCTGGCGCGGCCGGGCCGGGTAGGAGGCCGCCCCTCCGCCGACGATCCGATGAATATATTTCTCGTTGGCATTTGTGATGAACGACCAGAAAGAGGGATAGGTCGTAGCTCCCGAAGCGGAAAACCGGGGTCCGCCGCCCGGGCCTTCCATGTTGATGAGGACCAGAGTCTTGTCCAGAGGATAGATCGGGTGTTCGACGTAATACTTCGAGCCGGCCACGCCCTGCTCCTCGCTCCCGAAGAAATTGAAGACCACCGTCCGCTTCGGCTTGACCGCAGACTTGGCCATCGCCTCGGCCACGCCCAGGCCCACGGCCACGGCCGTGGCATTGTCATCGGCTCCGGGCATCAACTCCCAGGCCCTCCCCAGGTGATCGAGATGCCCGCCGAAAAGGATGACCTCCTCCTTCAGCTGGGGATCCGTTCCCGGAATAACCCCGATCACATTGTACCCGACGCCCTCGGGATGATGCTCGGTCACATTCTTGACCGTCATGGTCTTGCCTGTGGCGAACGACCGGGGCTTGAGGTTTTTCCGGATCTCGTCGATCGTCGCTTTATAGGTCCGACCCGTGCCGGCGAAAACATCGGCCACCACGGCCGCGCCGACGTGATGGTAGATGAATCCTTCGCGGTAGGAGTTGTTGGGGTTTCCGATCGGACCGTAGTTGTAGATCATTCCCTTGGCCCCGTGGGCGAAGGCGTTTTCCAGCTTGTATTGATGAAAACAGTAATCGCGCCATTTCGGGAAGACGGCCGCATCGCGGGGCGTCACCGGCGCCTCCGGATCCATCAGGACGATCTTGCCCTTGACGTCCAGGCCGGCGTAATCGTCATAACCCAGCTCGGGAGCGGTGATCCCGTAGCCGACAAAGATCACTTCGGCCGTCACTTCGCCCGACCCCGAGGTCCCGCCGGGAAGGTATTCGGATTCGTAGGCATAGAATTTTTTAACGGTCCCGTCTTTGACCGGGACATGCAGAACGCATTCGCCTCCGGGAAAAACCAGCGTATACGGATTGGGATATTTCTGAAGATACGTGCCGTTGTCGCCGCCGGGCCGGACGCCCCATTTTTTCAACAGCGAGACGACCCATTCGGCGCAGGCGTCATACTCCGGCGTACCCGTCAGCCGGCCCGCGAATTTCTCCGAAACCAGCTCGGCCACATAGCCGTGGAGCGTTTCGCTCCGGATGAGATGCATGGCCTCGAGGAGCTTTTGCTCCTCGGTCAAGGGCGGCCGATTCTGCGGCATCTGGGCCGAGACAAAGACCGCCAGGGACAGGACAAACGACAGAAGAACGGGAACGGTTTTGTTGCGTGACATGGCCTTCCTCCTTCAAAACATCCTGGTCAGGATATCATTAAGGGAAGGTCCGAGGCAAAGCCCCTTGGCGTCGGGTCGAATCCCAAGACGAGGTTGCCGGACGCGAGGCTGTTGAAGCGCCGAAAATGTGATCGAAAAGGGATCGGACGTTTGCGCCGGGCGGCCGATTCGGCTATCATCCCGGCTCGGGTTTCATCGCCGATCGGCGTCCGTCCCCGGCGCCGCAGAGGTCTGATTTGCCAAGGAGGTCCTCATGAGAACGTTGCTCCCGGCCCTCGCGGCCTTTACCGCCATCCTCCTGACCGTCGCCCTGGCCGCGGCCGAAGCCGTCCCGGCCGATCCGGTCAAGGTGGTGATGAAAACAAGCAAAGGCGACATCACCCTGGAGCTGTATCCCGACAAGGCTCCCCTGACCGTCGCCAATTTTCTCTCCTATGCCGACGCCAAATACTACGACGGCTTGATCTTTCACCGAGTCATCCGGACGTTCATGATCCAGGGCGGCGGGCATCGTCCCGACCTGGCTCAGAAAGTCGACAAACCGCCGATTAAAAACGAATCGGGAAACGGCCTGCGAAACGCCCGCGGGACCATCGCCATGGCCCGGGAAGAGGCCCTGGACAGCGCCACCTCCCAGTTCTTCATCAACACCGTGAATAATTACGGCTTGGACGCCCAGAAGTATTGCGTCTTCGGAAAAGTCATCGCCGGACTGGATGTCGTGGACGCCATCGCCGCCGTTAATACCTCGACCCAGAAGGGCTACGACGACGTCCCCGTTCAACCCGTCGTCATTCTTTCGGTCCGCCGGGCCGGCGCCCAATAACCGCGCCCGCCTTGTCCGCCATGGGCCGAACGCTCTTCGCCCTGTTCCATCTGGGCCTGTTTTGCGGCCTCGTGGTTTACGGCGTCGTCCTGCTGGCCCAGGGGCATTCCAACCGGGGGACGACCATCCTCGGCATCATGGGCCTGTATTATGTTCTCGTCCTCCACAAGGCCGTTCTGGCCGAGATCGAGCGCAAACGGCGGCTGAAGAAGTACGGCAACGTCAAAGGCCTGAAGTGAAACCTTTTTCCTCCGAGGACCGTTTGACTTGTCGATGATGAAAAAGAAGACCGACCCTGTGGTCTACCTGGACCCGGTCTCCCAGGCACACCGTCCGGATCCCCGACGCCGCCCGGCCGGCCGAAAGGGCCAAAAGAATATTGTCCGGATCGCGGCCGGCGTCCTCGCCGCCGTCGTCCTGATCACGCTCATCGACCGGATCTTTCGGACACCCGGGCCCGACGTCGAACCGAACGTCTCCGAGGTGCCGCTCGAGGATCCGGTTCTGACCGCAGGCCCCGCCCCGGCCGTCGTCGAAGACGTCATCCTTTCCGGAGAGACGCTCTCCGACATCATGGAGGACCACGGGTTATCCCCGGCCGAGATCGACCGACTCGTCCGAGACGTCAAACCGGTCTTCGATCTGGCCAAAATCGTCGCCGGCCGGACGATGAAGGTCGGAACCGACGGCCAGGGCGGCCTTCTTTCTCTCGATTATCCCCTGAGCGAAAACGAATACCTGACGGTCACCCGGACGGAAAGCGGGTATCAAGCCCTAAAAAAAGCCTTCCCGTTCGAGACGCGGATCGCCTACGTCGACGGCGTGATCGACGACCATCTCTACGGCGCGCTCCTGGCCCGGGGCGAGGAAGGCGGTCTGGCCTTCGAGCTCGACCAGATTTTCGGCTGGGACATCGACTTCTACGCCGGGATCAGGACCGGCGACGCTTTCCGGATCATCGTCGAAAAGAAATTCCTCGACGGCCGGTTCCGCAAATACGGCCGCATCCTGGCCGCAGAATTCTGGAACGACGGCCGGAGAATCGAAGCCTACCGGCACGAGTATGAAGAAGGCGGAACAAAAAAAACAGGGTATTTCCATCCCGACGGCCGGTCCCTCCGCAAAGAATTTCGGAAAGTTCCGCTGGAAAGCTACCGGATCACGTCGCGCTTCACCTCCCGCCGGCTGCATCCCGTCCGCAAAGTCTACCGGGCTCATTACGGCGTGGATTATGCCGCCCCGATTGGAACCGCGGTGTATGCCACGGCCGCCGGCACCGTGACCCGGGCCGGCCGAAACGGCGCGGCCGGATTAATGATCACGATCAAGCATCCGAACGGGTACGAGACCATGTATCTTCATCTGAGTTCCATCCTTGTCCGGGCGGGACAGAAAGTCGAAATGAATCAACGGATCGGAAAGGTCGGCTCTTCCGGCGAATCCACCGGGCCTCATCTCGACTACCGGATCAAGCGTTTCGGCGCCTATCTGAATCCCCTCTCGGCGAAATTCGACCCGGTCGAACCGCTGGCCGCCGCTCACCGCCCCGCTTTTCAGAAGCGGGCCGCCGTCCTTCGGGCCTTCCTCAACGCCCCTCTTAACGCCTTCGGGCGATAATTTCCACGGGTTCCGGCACGGATCCCCCGGCAGGGAATTTCCGCAAAACCCCCGGAAGAATCGGTGTTTCCCTTGCCCGCGGGGCGGCCGCGGCCTAAAATGACTGTATGATTCCCCGTCGCCCCCACCCCCGTTACCGCAATCCGCTCCCGACCGTGGACATCATCATTGAAATTCGCGATGCCCGCGGCCGCGACGGCATCGTCCTGATCGAGCGCAAGAATCCCCCTCCGGGCTGGGCTCTTCCCGGAGGATTTGTCGACTACGGGGAATCCCTGGAAGCCGCCGCCGTCAGAGAAGCGCTGGAAGAGACATCGCTTCGGGTTCGGCTCCTGGGCCAGCTCGGGACCTACTCCGACCCGGCCCGCGATCCGCGGAAGCACACCATTTCCACGGTCTTCATCGCCCGGGCTTCCGGAACGCCGGCCGCCCGCGACGACGCCAAAAACCTCGGGGTCTTCACCCGCCGGGAGATCGATTTTCCCCTGGCCTTCGACCACGCTCAAATTCTCAAGGATTATTACGCCCGCCGAAAAGACTTCCCCGCAGCCCGGCGCTGACAGGACCTTCGCCCTCCAGGGGAATTACCGGCGCGCGTCCCGGTTGATGATTTCAAAAACTCCCGGCCGGCCGGAGGCCGAAGGCCCCAGTTTTTCCGCGTACTCGACCTCATAGGCGGCGCCGTAGGGACGGATCCATTGGGCCAGCCGGCGCTCCAACTCCTCGCGGGAAAACGGGCCGGCCGTCTCGAAGAGAAAATGCAGAACCTGTCCGTCCCAAACGACCCGGTGGCGGATGATCGCCGGGTAGAGCCGGAAGAGGTTTCCGCCGAAAGCCTGGAGGGGATGGAGACTCAGGCCGTTGGGAAGGCGGACGATTTCCGAATTTCGGCCGAGAATCCGGCGAAAAGACGTGAAGGGGATTCGGGCGTCCGGGCCTGACTCCTGCAATCCGTCGATCAAGTCACCAACCCGGTAACGAATCAACGGCAGGGCTCGATTATCGAGGTTGGTGATGAGGAGATCCTTCATCCCGGCGATCCGGGCCTCCTCGGTTTCGACAATCACGTGGGGATCGCAGACATAGAAGCGGTCTTCGTGGACGGGCCGGGACGCGATCCAAAGCGCTTCCCCGCAGCCGTACAGATCGGCCGAAGGACCCAGGGCGATTTCGAGAGTCTGCTTCTCGCGCGAGCCGAGGATTTCGCCCGTCGAAAACACCCGGCCCAGATTTCGAAAAACCAAACCCCGGCGCTGGATATTCCGGGACAAGGCGAACAGAACGCCCGGAGCCCCCTCGATCGAATCCGGATCGAG
>CAYPKX010000069.1:0-647 GCA_964411395.1 uncultured Eubacteriales bacterium
GCGATCTTCGCTCCCCGCGAAAATCGAGAAAACCGAAGGAGCCGATCATGTCCGACCACGGCCTTAACCGCCTTCTGACCTGTCTTCAGGGAACCCTCCAAATCGAGGGGGACCGCGTCCGCATCCTCAACGACAAAACCCTGCCCGACAAGGCCGATCTCCTGATCGAAGAGGCCGTCTTCGGAGAGCCGGAGACGCAGGCCTCGGCCCGCTGGTTGATCTGGGAGACCAGCCAGGCGGCCGGCATCCGCCCCGCTTCGATCCATGGCCTGTACACGGCCCGGGGGCGGGGAATGATCGAGAAGTCCTTCACCGTCCCGGCCATGAATCTCCGGATGATGGCCTACGACTCCGCCCGGGCCGTTTTCCGGGCCGCCCGGGCGATCGACTGCGGCGCCTTCATTTTCGAAATCGCCCGGAGCGAAATGGTTTACACCGACCAGAGACCGTCGGAATACGTTTCGGCCGTCCTGGCCGCCGCCCTCCGGGAGGGATACCGCGGCCCCGTTTTTATCCAGGGCGATCATTTCCAAGCCGCTCCCAAGAAATACGCCGCCGATCCCAAGGCCGAAGTCCAGACGATCCACGACCTCATCCTCGAGGCCGTCGCGGCGGGCACGCCGCTGAAGAAGTGGCGCGACATGGCG
>CAYPKX010000069.1:657-7821 GCA_964411395.1 uncultured Eubacteriales bacterium
GGGTTTCTACAACATCGATATCGATACCTCCACCCTGGTCGACCTTTCCCTGCCGACGCTGGCCGAACAACAGCGGAAAAATTTCGAGCTGTGCGCCGGCCTGACCCGCTTCATCCGGGACAACGAGCCGGCCGGAGTGACGATATCGGTCGGAGGGGAGATCGGCGAAGTCGGCCACCAGAACAGCACGATCGAGGATCTCGACGCTTTCATGGCCGGTTATGAGGCCGCTCGAGGCGACCGTCCGGGAATCAGCAAAATCAGCATCCAGACGGGAACGTCCCACGGCGGCGTCGTCCTGCCGGACGGATCGCTGGCCCAGGTGGCGATCGATTTCGACGCTCTGAAAGCCCTGGGCGCCCGGGCCCGCGAGGCCTACGGAATGGGCGGCGCGGTCCAGCACGGAGCCAGCACCCTTCCCGATACCGCTTTCCACCGGTTTGTCGAGTCCGGAACATGCGAAGTCCACCTGGCGACGGCTTTCCAATCCCTGGTCATGGACCATACGGCCGTCCCCGAATCGCTCCGGTTGGAGATCTATGAATGGCTGAAAGTCAACGCGGCCGAAGAGCGAAAAGCCAAGGACTCCGACGCCCAGTTTTTCTATAAAACCCGGAAAAAAGCCGTCGGTCCTTTTAAGAAGAGGTTTTGGTCCCTCCCCAGGGAAGCCCGGACCGAAATCGGAGCCGACCTGGAGCGGAAATTCCGCTATCTGTTCGAACAGCTGGGAATGGCCCGAACAAGAGAGATCGTCGACCGGTTCATCTCCGCCCCGGAGATCCACAAGCTTCGTCCGGCCGGCGGCCTGGCCAAAGTCGAGGGCGAGGACGTCAACGGCCTGGCCGACTGAGGCCGCCGTCGATTCGAACGACGTCGCTCTCGGATGAAAGCCCGCCTTCGCTGCGGGAAAAGCCTCTCCGTGAAAACGGTTTACGCCGAAAACGAGGCCTTATCCTGTCCGATTACGAACAAGAATGAGTTTTTTCCTTGGGGAATTGTAAAATCTTTCGCGATGGTTTAATTTATAGGCGCCGGCGCCGTGAACCGCTTGGGTTTCAGAACGCTTTCTGGAGGTTCCGCATGCGGAAGAAACTCTTATCGCTGGGTCTCGGATTGCTCGTCGCTTGGGCTTCCCCCCTTCTTTCCCAGGACCGATTGAGATGCCAGAATTTCTCCCTGGAGGAAGGGCTGTCCCAAAGCACCGGGTATTGTGTCGTCCAGGATCGCAAGGGCTTCCTCTGGATCGGGAGTGAAACCGGCCTCAACCGGTTCGACGGTTATGACTTTAAGATTTACCTGGAGGACCGAACCCAGCCGAGAGCTCTCGCCAATAATTATGTCTGGTGCCTTCTCCTCGACAAATCCGGCGTCCTCTGGATCGGGACCGACAGCGGATTGAGCCGCTATGTTTCCGAAACGGACGATTTCGTCAATTATCGCTCGATCCCGGGCGATCCCAACAGCCTGAGCAACAACCGGATCTTCACCCTCTTCGAAGACCGGAGCGGGAACCTCTGGATCGGGACCGACGAAGGCCTCAACCGGTTCGATCCTAAAAGGGAAACGTTTACCCGGTTCATGGCCGGAGGCGGCTTCTCGTCCGGACTCAGCCACAACGTCGTCAAAGCCGTCGCCCAAGACCGGAGCGGCGCTCTCTGGGTGGGAACGGACGGCGGCGGCTTGAACCGGTGGAACGAACAGACCGGAATGTTCGAATCCTTCCGGCACAAGGACTCCGATCCGAAGAGTCTCGGCCACGATGCCGTTCTCTCGCTCGCCGAAGACACCGAAGGGAACCTCTGGATCGGAACGCGCGGCGGACTCGACCGGACCGGTCCGGAGCGGGACGGCTTCGTCCATTACCGCAACGACTTCCTCGATCCCTCCAGCCTGAGCGGGAATACGATCAACGTCATCTTCCAGGACAAATCGGGTACGATCTGGATCGGAACCAACGAGGGCGGCGTCAACCGGTATCTGCCTCAAGAGGACTCCTTCTGGGCCTACCGCCACGAAGAAAGCAACCCGAACAGCCTCTCCGGCGACCGGATTCTGGCGATCATGGAGGATAATTCGGGCAACCTCTGGTTCGGCACCTACGGAGCCGGCCTCAGCAAGTACAACAAAAACATCTCCAAGTTCCGTCTTTACGAAAAGGGCCGGTTCAGCGCGGCCAATCTCAACATCAACGGATTCCGCAAAATCCTCAAGCAGGGAGACGATATCATCTGGACGGCGACGGACGGCGCAGGCCTGAGCCGGTTCGACCGGGCGACCGGGCAGATGCGCCATTACATTTACGACGAGCTGAACACCTCGAGCTTATCCAGCAACCGCGTTTACACGATCCATTTCGACCGGGACGGGTATCTCTGGGCCGCCACCAACGAGGGCTTCAACCGTCTCGACACCAAAACCGGAAAAATCACCCGTTACCTGGCCAAACCGGGGGATCCGGAGTCGTTGAGCGTGAATTTCGTCCGGACGATCGCCGAAGACGAGGACGGAAATTTCTGGCTGGGGACGGATGGGGGCGGCGTCAATCATTTCGAGAGGAAAACGGGCCGGGTCCGCCGCATTCCCGTGGACGAGGACAAGCCGAACCACCTGAGCTATCCCCGGGTGTATGCGCTCTGCTACGACCGGTCCCGGATTCTCTGGGTCGGGACCTACGGCGGAGGACTCAACCGCCTCGATCCGGAAACCGGAGAAATCAAGGTCTTCCGGACGGCGACCGCCAAACCCGACGGCATCAAGGACGATTACATCCTGAGCATGCTGGAAGACAGCCGGGGCTGGTTCTGGATGGGAACGGCCACCGGATTGGCCCGGTTCGACCGGGAAAAGGAGACGTTCGAGGTTTTCAAGCTTAAGGACGGACTCCCCGACGAGGTCATCTATGCCATGGAGGAGGATGACCTGGGAAATCTCTGGCTCTCGACCAATCGGGGAATCTCCCGCTTCGATCCGGTCAACAGAAAATTCAAGAATTTTGATGTCTTCGACGGCCTCCAGGGCTTCGAGTTCAACACCTACAGCTCCTGCCGGGCCGAAGACGGCGAAATTTTCTTCGGCGGCATCAAGGGCTTCAACTCCTTTTATCCCAAGCTGATCACCGACAATCCCAACAAACCCCAGGTGGTCCTGACCAGCTTCCGCCTCTTCGGCCGCGAGGTGCCCATCAAAAGCCCGGTCAACGACCGGCTTCTCCTCGAGCGGTCGATCACGGAAACCAAAGACCTGCGCCTGACTCACCGGCAAAACCAGATCGACTTCGAGTTCTCCGCTCTCGACTACCAGGCCCCAAGCAAAAACCTGTACTCCTACCGGATGGAGGGGCTGGAATCGGATTGGAGCCTTCCCAACAACCGGCGCTTCGTATCCTACGCCGGTCTTCCGCCCGGAGAATACACCTTCCGGGTCAAAGCGGCCAACAACGACGGAGTCTGGAACGAAGAGGGCGTTTCCCTGGCGATCAGCGTGGTCCCGCCGTTCTGGAAAACCCGGTGGTTCCAGGCTCTGGCCGTTCTCTTTCTTCTGGGCGCGGCCCTGGGCGGCTTCCAGTATCGAACCGCCAGCATCCGCCGGAAAAACATTCACCTCGAAGAAAAAATCAGGGACAGGACCCGGGATCTCGAACAGGAAGTCGCCGAACGGAAACGTCTGGCCGACGAAGCCAAGCGAAAAGGGGCCCAGTTCGCCCTTCTTTATGACGTCGGCCGGCAGCTTTCCGGCCAGTTGGAGCTGAAGGAGCTGCTGGACGTCACGGTCAAGTCCATTCGCGACTCCTTCGACTACTACGGGGCGATGCTCATGCTCCATGAAGACAACAGCCGGGTTCTGACCCTGAAGGCCATCGCCGGAGGGTACGTCGGCACGTTCCCCCTGGACATGACGATCAATTTCGACCAGGGGATGATCGGGACCGCCGCCGCGACGCGGAAAAGCCAGATGACCGGCGATGTGGAAAAGGACCCTCACTTCTTCCGGAAAGCCAACGAGGTGACCAAGTCGGAACTGGCCGTCCCCCTGATCAAGGGCGATAAAATCATCGGCGTGCTCGACCTGCAAAGCGTCCAAAACAACGCCTTTGACGAATCCGACGTCACCGCCCTGGAAACGCTCGGCACCCAGATCGCTTCGGCGATCGAGAGCGCCCGCCAGTACGACCGGGCCCAGAAAGAAATCGCCCAGAGGAAAAAAGCCGAAGAGGAGCTGGACCGCCGGAAGAAATTCCTCGAAACCGTCCTCTTCAACACGCCCAACGCCATCGTCACCACGACGGCCGACGAAAAAATCACCGAATGGAATCCCGGCGCCGAGATGATTTTCGGCCATCTCCGGGAAGAAGTCATCGGCCATAACCTCGACGAAGCCGTGACCCGGCCTGAAGGGTTGGCCCAGGCCCGGCAGCTGACCCTCACCGCAATCTCCGGCAACGGGCTGCCTCCGACCGAGGCCGTCCGCTATAAGAAGGACGGAACGCCGATTCACGTCATCGTCGCCGGATCGCCGATCATTCTGGGCGGAAACCTCCTGGGCATGGTGTTTGTCTACACCGACATCACCAATCGGAAAAAAGCCGAGCTGGCCATCCAGCGGGAAGCGGTCAAGCTTTCGGCCATGATTTCCGGAATGGAGGAAGGCGTCCTCCTGACCGACAAGGACGACCAGATCCTGGAGGTCAACGAGTACTTCCTCAAGCTCCTGAAAAAAGACCGCTCCGCCCTTCTCGGCCGGAATCTCTGGGAGAGCGATCCGCAGCTGGCGACCCAGGGAGTCAAGGCGGCGATCGAGGAATTCAAGTCCAAGCCGTTCGCCCTGCCCCTGGTCCAGGAGATGCCGTTCAAGGGACTGGAAGTGATCTTCCGCCTCCAGCCCATCTATCTCAACGATAATTACGAGGGCGTGATCATCAACCTGGTCGACGTCTCCGAGCTGATCCAGGCCCGCAAGCTGGCCCAGGAAGCCAACCGGGCCAAGAGCGAGTTCCTGGCCAATATGAGCCATGAAATCCGCACCCCGATGAACGGGATCTTCGGGATGACCGAGCTGGCCCTGGAGACCGAACTGACCTCGGAGCAACGCGAGTTCATGGAAGCGGTCAAAACTTCGGCCGAGTCCCTGATGAACATCATCAACGACATCCTCGATTTCTCCAAGATCGAGGCCAAGAAAATCGAATTCGAAAACATCAATTTCAATCTCCGGGATACGATCCACAGCATGGTCGCCAGCGTCGCTCTGCTCGCCGAAAAGAAGGGCCTGGAGCTGGCCTATCACATCCCGGGCGACATCCCCGACCGGGTTATGGGCGATCCGGGACGCCTCCGCCAGATCCTGACCAACCTTCTGAGCAATTCGATCAAGTTCACCCGGGAGGGCGAAGTCGTCGTCACCGTCCAGCCTCAATCCATCGCCACCGACCGCATGTGGCTGCATTTCATGGTCAAGGACAGCGGCATCGGCATCCCTCCGGACAAGCTCAAGCTCATTTTCGATCCCTTCGCCCAGGTCGACAGCTCCACCACCCGCATCTACGGCGGAACGGGCCTCGGCCTGGCGATCGTCTCCCAATTGGTCGAGCTAATGGGCGGAAAGATCTGGGCGGAGAGCCAGATCGGATCGGGCAGCCAGTTCCACTTCACTCTGCCCCTCGCCTTGCAACAAGGCGTGGAGGAAGAAGTCATCCCCATCCAGTTCGACGACATCAAGGGGACGTCGGTTCTGGCCGTCGACGACAACGAGACCAACCGGCGCATCCTCCAGGAAATGCTGACCAACTGGCACATGCGTCCGACCGTCGTCGAGGATGCGGCGACGGCTTTGAACGTCCTCCGGGAAGCCCGGGAGAAGGGCCAGACGTTCCAGCTGATCCTGATCGATGCCAACATGCCCGAGATGGACGGATACGCCCTGGCCGAGGAAATCAAGAAACATCCGGAGCTGGGCAACTCCTTCATTATGATGCTGAGCTCGGCCGGGTTCCGCGGAGAAGCGGCCCGCTGCCGGAAGCTGGGGCTGTCGGCTTACCTGACCAAACCGATCAAGCAGTCCTATCTCCTCGACGCGATCATGCTCGCCCTTGGCACGGGAGTGCATAAACCCGGCGCCGGAGGGCAGGCCCCCTTCATCACCCGCCACTCCCTGAGCAAAGCCCGCCAGCAGTTCCATATCCTCCTGGCCGAGGACAACGTCATTAATCAGAAGCTGGCCGTCCGGATTCTGGAGCGGCGCGAACACAAAGTCAAAGTCGCCAACAACGGCGCGGAAGCGCTCGAATGGCTGGAGAAGGATAAATTCGACCTGATCCTGATGGATGTCCAGATGCCGAAAATGGACGGATACCAGGCCACGGCCGCCATCCGGGAGAAAGAGGTCGGGACCGACACCCACCTGCCGATCGTGGCCATGACCGCCCACGCCATGAAGGGCGACCGGGAAAAATGCCTCGAGGCCGGGATGGACGACTACATCTCCAAGCCGTTGAAACCCTACGACCTCCTCAAAAAGATCGAGTATGTCGTCAACCGGTTCAAGAAGGAATTGAAGATCATCGAGAAGCCGATGGGCTTTGAAAACGAAGGCGAAGAAGAGTACGACGAAGCCGGCGACGGCGCTCCGGCCCCGGTTGAGGACGGCGAGACGGAGGACGGGAAGAAATAACGGCGTCCGGCCGGCAATCAGCGCTTTAAAGCCTGATACCGGAGACGGTGGGGCTGGTCGGCGGCCGCTCCCTTGCGGCGCCTGAGGTCGTCCCGGTATTCCGAGTAATTTCCGAACACCCATTGGACGGACCCGTCTTCCTCGAAAGCCAGGATGTGGGTCGCGACCCGGTCCAGAAACCACCGGTCGTGGCTGACAACCACGGCGCTTCCGGCAAAGCTCTCCAACGCATCTTCCAAAGCTCGGAGGGTATTGACGTCCAAATCATTGGTCGGTTCGTCCAGGAGGAGGACGTTCCCCCCCTCCGCCATGGCCCGGGCCAAATGAACCCGGTTTCGTTCGCCGCCTGAGAGAATCCCGGTCTTTTTCTGCTGGTCCGACCCGGCAAAGCCGAAGGAGGCGCAATAAGCCCGGGCGTTCATCGTCCGGCCGCCGATCGTCATCGTTTCAGCGCCGCCCGAAATGGCTTCAAATACCGTTTGGGCCGGGTCGAGGTCG
>CAYPKX010000069.1:7854-15931 GCA_964411395.1 uncultured Eubacteriales bacterium
AACGAGTTGAACCGTCTCGCCGATCCGGATGCGGCCCGCATCGGGTTTGTCCTGACCGGTGATCAGCCGGAGAAGGGTGGTTTTGCCGGCGCCGTTGGGTCCGATCACGCCGACGATCGATCCGGGAGGAACACTGACCGACAGGTCGCCGAAGAGAGGCCGCTCGCCGAACGCTTTCGCGACGCCCTCCACCTCGATGACGACATCGCCCAGACGGTTTCCCTGCGGGATCGGAATCTCCTGCTCGTCGCGGTAGTGTTCAAACTCGCGGCTGAGCAGCTTTTCATAGGCCGTGACCCTGGCTTTCCCCTTGGCCTGGCGGGCCTTGGGCGACATCCGGATCCATTCCAATTCCCGGGCCAGCGTTCTCTGGCGCTTGGACTCGGTCTTTTCCTCGACGGCCAAACGGGCTTTTTTCTGTTCGAGCCACGAGGAGTAGTTGCCCTTCCAGGGAATACCGTAGCCGCGGTCGAGCTCGAGAATCCAGCCGGCGACGTTATCCAGGAAATAGCGGTCATGCGTGACGGCGATGACCGTTCCTTTGTACTCCTGAAGATGGCGCTCGAGCCAGGCCACCGACTCGGCGTCCAGATGGTTGGTCGGCTCGTCCAGGAGCAGAATGTCCGGTTCCATGAGCAGCAGCCGGGTCAACGCCACCCGGCGGCGCTCCCCGCCCGACAGAATGGAGACAGGCGTCTCCGGCGGAGGGCAACGCAGCGCCTCCATCGCGATTTCGAGATGGCTGTCCAGATTCCAGCCGTCGTGTTTCTCGATCTCTTCCATCAGCTTTGCCTGTTCGGCGACCAGG
Source organism: uncultured Eubacteriales bacterium (assembly GCA_964411395.1). GTDB lineage: Bacteria > Acidobacteriota > Aminicenantia > Aminicenantales > UBA4085 > JAAZPG01. Next base: position 8,663 of record CAYPKX010000069.1, read on the forward strand.
GCGTCCATATCGGCGTTCGGGTCGGCGAATTTTTCGTTGACGGCATCGCACCTGGCCAACAGGTCGACGACGGGCTGGACGGCTTCCCGGACAATCTCGATCACCGTCTTGTCCGGATCGAGCCGGGGATCCTGCTCGAGCAGGCCGACGGAATATCCCTTGCTTTTGGCAATTTCACCGATATAGTCGGGGTCCTGTCCGGCCATGATTTTCAGAAGCGTCGATTTGCCTGAGCCGTTCAATCCCAGCACGCCGATTTTGGCCCCGTAATAGAATCCCAGGGAAATGTCCTTGAGCACCTGGCGGTTGGGCGGATGGATCCGCCCCACGCCCATCATCGAATAAATGACCTGTGTGTCTGATGGCATGCCGGAGATTTTACCCGAAGCGCCGCCAAAAGGCGATGGGCGCCGGTTCCTATTTTTTCAGCAGCGGGACATACGGATTGGTCGGCATGGGATTCCCGCCTGTCCCGGCGACGCCGGCCGCCCAGAGGAGCCCTCGCTCGACGATCGTCCTCGCCTCCGGAACGCTGAAGTCCGAAGCGACGTGGCCGAGCGAGGTATAGAAAATCCGGCCTTGGCCGTACATCTTCTTCCAGACGACGGGGACCACGGCGCCTTCAATCCACGGCGCGTATTTTCCGGAGAACGTCGTGACGGCCAGGACTTCGACGTTCGGGTCGACCAGCATGTAGTACTGCTCGGATTGCATGTCGAAATCCGCCAGACCCCGGGTGATCGGGTCGGAGCGATTCGTGACCTGGACGCGGTAATCGATCACCCCGCCGGGGTGGGCGGTCCAGGCGCCGCCGACCATGAATTCGTATTCGGTATTGCTCCGGAACGAATCGGCCAGGCCGCCATGCCAGCCGGCCAGGCCGACGCCGTTTTTCACGGCGTCGAGCAGTCCCTTCTCCTGCTCCGGAGTGATCTGAGACATGGTGAAGATCTGAACGATCAAAGACAGCGACTTCATCCTGGCCGCGTCTTTATACACGTCGAGGGAGGTTTGAATTTCGACCTCGAAACCCTGTTCTTTCAGCCAGGGAGCAAAGATATCGACGCACTGTTTCGGCTCATGGCCGTCCCAGCCGCCCCAGACCATCAGGACTTTTTTTCCCGCGCCGGGCTTTTCAGAAACCGCCGCCGGAGGAACCGTCCCCCAGGCCCGGCTCGAAATCGCGGCCAGCACAAGACATAATCCGAAACCGTAAAAATTGTTTCGCCGGAGTCCCTTCATCTTCGTTCCTCCTCCCCAACGACGTCCCGCCACGTGTCTTTCCGGCCCGTCTCTCCCCCACGGCGGATCATCTCCGCCCTCGAGGGGCGAGCCCCCCGGATTCCCGCCCGGCCGGGTTTCTCCCCATTGCGGAATTCGCCGTCCGCTCAGAGCGGCCGGATCCAGATATTCCGGAACCGCGTGGGATTGCCATGGTCCTGGAGAGAGATCGGGAGCTTGTCGGCGTGGGCGGCATAGGGCGGCCGGGCTTTGTGGGCCGTCGGCCCGGTCAACTCCTCGTTCTCCTGGACCAGGATTCCATTATGGAAAACGGTCAGGCGGGCCGGAGACAGAAGCTTTCCGTCCTTGTCGAAGCGCGGCGCCCGGAAGACGATGTCGTAGGTCTGCCATTCCCCCGGCTTGCGGCAGGCATTGACCAACGGCGGGTACTGCCCATAAATCGAGCCGGCCATTCCGTCGGCGTAGGTTTTATTGTCGTACCCGTCGAGGACCTGGACCTCGTACATGTTCATCAGAAAAACGCCGCTGTTGCCGCGTCCCTGGCTTGTCCCGTCGACGACCGAGGGTGTGGCGAACTCGACGTGGAGCTGGCAATCGCCGAAGCCCTGCCTCGTCTGAATCGAGCCCGTCCCCTTGACGGCTTCCATATATCCGTTCTCGACCTTCCATTTGGCCGGTTCGCCTTTGCCGTTGGTCCAGGCCGCAAGGTCTTTTCCGGAGAACAGCGCGATCGCATCGGCCGGGACGGGAGCCGGAGGGCCGGCCGGGCCCGGGTCGACGACCGGAGGAAGAGGCCGCGTTTCGTCGTGAATCGCCCACTTCTGGAGATCCGCCTTGCGATCCGGGTTCGGCGTCATCGCCAAAGCCAGGCCGGCCGCCGTAAAAACGGCGACGATGATCATTTTTTTCATCAGGGACTCCTTCACCCGTTTCCGACCGGATTCCGCCGGTCAACGATCCTTGGCCCGCCCGCAGCCGTCGGGAGAAATCTCTTACAGCGACCAGCCGAGGCGGTAGTCTTTGTGGAGGAAGGCATTGGCCTCGGGCAGATTGGAAAATTCCATCTTGACCGGATCCCATTTGAGGATGGTCTTGGAATCCCGGAAACGCATGGCGATGTTGCCGAGCAGCATCATTTCCGTCAACGGGCCCGAGTAGGTCGGGATGTCGGTCGTCGACTTCCGGCCGGCCTTGATGGCCGCGATCCATTCCTCGGCGATGCCGGGAGAGCGCGGAATCGTCTTCTCGGGGCGCTTGTAATCCTTCATCAGGGTCTCGGGGAGAAGCCGGGGATTATCTCCGTAGCAGCCGCACATGATCATGCCCTTGCTTCCGACCATCAGGACGCCGCCGTCGGCATCCCCCATCAACCGGCCGTCTTCGATAACGGAAAGGGCGGGCCGCGGCGGCATCAAGCCGCCGTCGTACCAGGTCAGCCTCACCGGGGGCATCGAGCCGCGCTGCGGAAAATCGTAGGTCACGACTTCGGCAACCGGCCAGGAATCCCGGGACGGTTTGGAGGAGCTCGCCTGGACGGCGGCCGGGCTGCCGAGCTTGAGAGCCCAGAACGGCTGATCGATCAGGTGGGCGCCCATATCGCCGAGCGCGCCGGTTCCATAGTCGAACCATCCCCGCCAGACGAAATGGGTCAGGGCCGGGTGGTAGGGACGCCACGGCGCGGGTCCGAGCCAGATGTCCCAATCCAGGTTCGGCGGGACCGAGGGAATTTCCTTGGGAGCGTCGATTCCCTGGGGCCAGATCGGGCGGTTGGTCCAGACGTGGACCTCGGAGCAATCGCCGATCGCCCCGTCGTTGAACCACTCGCAGATCAGGCGGATGCCTTCCTTGGAATGGCCCTGATTGCCCATCTGCGTGACCAGGTTGCGCTTGGTCGCTTCTTCGGCCAGCATCCGGGCTTCCTTGATCGTGTGAGTCAGGGGCTTCTGGATGAAGACATGCTTGCCCATCTTCATCGCCGCCATGGCGATGACCGCGTGGTTGTGATCGGGCGTCGAAACGGTGATCGCGTCCAGGTCTTTGACAGTTTCGAGCATCTTCCGCCAGTCGCGGAATTTAGCTGCTTTTTCGTATTTCAGCTTCTTTTCGGGCGCGTGCCGGTCCGAATTCAGGAAATCGGCCATCTTCATGTCATCCACGTCGCAGAGGGCGGCGATGTTCTCGGTGCTGACCGCGACGGTGTCCGAGAAGCCCTTGCCGCCGACGGCGACGCAGCCGATGTTCAAGGTATCGCTCGGCGATTGGAATCCGGGCCCGCCCAGGACTCTTCGGGGCACGATCATGAATCCGGCCGCGGCCGTCGCCGCCGTTCCGAGGAAAGTCCGCCGGGAAAGGCCTTTTTCGGGGTGGGTTTTGGGATCGGTCATGGGGTCCTCCATTTTTCCTTATCATATTCCGCCGCGGAAAATAGTCAAATTCACCCCGCCTCGCGGGCTTCGCCCCGACCCGGCCCCATGGTAAGATGCGCCCATGAACGCGGAGAATGAGGGCCAGCGCAAATTCCCCTGGAATCCGGCCGGACTGATCGTCTTCTTCATGATCCTGAAGATCCTGATCGTTCTCTTTCCCTACGACTATGGGTATTTCCGCGACGAGCTCTACTATATCGCCTTGAGCGACAATCCGTCCTTCGGCTATGTCGATGTCCCACCGGCCGCTCCGTTCCTTCTGGGCCTCGTCCGGTCGCTGTTCGGCACGTCGCTTTTCTCCCTCCATCTCCTGCCGGCCGCCGGCGGGGCGCTCTTCGTTCTTCTCGCCGGGCTTCTGGTCAAAAAACTGGGAGGAGGGATGTTCTCCCTCGGCCTGACCCTGACCTGCGTCACTCTGGCTCCCCAATTCATCGGGACGGATGCGATCTTCACGTATGACACGTTCGACAAGCTTCTCTGGGCGGCCGTCCTCTATTTTGTTGTCGCTCTCCTTCGGACGGACGACGAACGCTTCTGGCTTCCGCTCGGTCTCTGCTTCGGCCTGGGCCTCCTGACGAAAGTGACGATCGGATTTCTGGCCGCCGCCCTCGTCCTCGGCCTGCTTCTGACCCGGGACAGGAGACGGCTTTTCCGGCCCCGCGCCTGGGCGGGCGCCGGACTGGCCCTGGCCGTCGCCTCCCCGTTCTTTTTCTGGCAGGTTTTGAACCGGTTCCCAACGTGGGAGTTCTACACGAACTACGCCTCGGGAAAAACGTTTCCGGTGACTCCCCTTCAATTCATCCTGGATCAGGTAGGTCATCGGGATTTGTTGATCTTCCAGTCGCCAGGGAATCGATAACCCAATATCCTGTGATAGTTGGTTCGAGCTTGAAAGGTGCATTAAGAGATCGCGCGAGAGAGATTTGGCCTGATATTATTACTGAGAGTAACGGCAAAACGGATTCCAAGCTGGACCCAAAGGTGGCAAAGTTGTTTGGAGTCCAGGAGGATGCTGGGGACCTGGTGGTTTCAGATGCAAAGCTTTTGCTTTTGCCCGTGAGGAGCCTAACAGGGAATTACAAGTGGGCAACATGTCCTTACCTATTAGAGAGGATTAAAAGAGATGCTCAAAGAACTCAATATGAATGGATGGTGGAAGGATTACAATTTTCTGGAAAGCCTGAAAAGTCTACAGCATGGTCAAACAAAGGTGATAATGTCTTTCTCGAAGAACGTGAGTTTCGGGTGTCGGGCAAGATCGAAGACACTTTAATCGATACTCTAAAAAAATTGATCGTCCATAGAGTGGCCTCAGAACGACTTAACGATCAGTTGATAATCCTCAACGATGATGATTTCCAATGGTTCGCAAGCTACGGATTGCAAATTAGTGCAAGGAATGTGCTCGATATCAAGACAAAGAAAAGCACTAACCTCTGGTATGAGGAAACCCTGCCTGTCGACAGTGTTTTCTATTCACTTCTCTTCCTCCGCAAGGATGAATCACGTAGCTATGCTGGTTCTCTTCTAGAAAATATAAATTACCTGCAAGTTGGAGGAAATGAAACGGTTGGCCAGGGATGGTTTGCAGTGAAAACTTTAGATCGTAGCGAATCCTGTGAGGGATGATTTTGACTAACCTGACTATTGGCCAAAAGAGGGCTGCACACTCATTAGCCGCCATTAAGGGACTTCAGGGACTAGATCCAGCGCAAATTGAAGAATATGCTCAGCGTTTCACATCCTTGGAATGGCTCTTCAGGCAACATATCCCAGATATCGGAAATTTTGACAGCTATGTGGAACGACTTCCTGCTACTATCGTCACAAATGGTCTTGGTCAAGCTATGGCCTTTGAATTAGCAGCATCTAAGCTTGCGAAGACTGGTCGGAAGCCAGACGAGCAAGCACATGAATTGCTTTATCGCATTGTTGAAAGCTGGCTTCGGGAATGCGATAACTGCTTAATGGGAAAAGACTTGATGAAGACAATAGTTGATAGCAGCCAGGAGGAATATGTTAGGATTCAGCATGAAGTACTGCTATATCTAGATTGGCTCAAAATGTTCACACAGGCCTACATAAAGAGGGATTGAAATTGAGTGAAGTTCTTCCACTGTATAAAACTAGTCCCCCTACCTTTGAATTTGGTGAGAGCAATGCAGGACTATGGTACGATAAGTTCTGTAATAAATGGTGCATGGATCCCGAGAAGAAAGGTCTAAATTGCTGGTCTTTGGAAGCATTTGAGATTAGACCTCCAGAAGGCAAAATGGAATCAATTAATCCAAAGAGGAAATGGATTTCTTCAGTCATCAAAAAGGACAATGATGAAAAGAGAGTAGGCAATAAAGCTTTGTTGAGCGAATTTCGAACTCGCAGAACCCAGCTTCTTAATGAATCAGGACAAGAGCCAATCTACCTTAAAACCACCGGTCCATTTGTTACAGGCCTAGGGAGGAATCATCCTGTTGAGAATGGATTTGCCTGGCACCATACACTTGGCGTGCCTTACTTGCCAGGATCCTCCATTAAAGGAGTGGTGAGGTCTTTGGCAGCAAGCTGGATCTCTCAGCCTGAAAGCGACATTAGCAGAATATTCGGACCTAGGGACTCAAGGGACCAAGCAGTAGGATCTGTCATATTTTTAGACGCTATCCCAATAAAACCAGTCCAACTCAAGATGGATATCATTACTCCGCACTACGGACCCTATTACCAGGAAGGCAAGACACCAGGTGACTGGCATAGCCCAATTCCGATCCCATTTCTATCAGTGGATTCCAATCAGGAGTTCGTATTCGGTCTAATGCCAAGAAGGCTTAGTAATCCAGATGATAATGAGGACTGCTCGAAAGCAAAAGGTTGGCTAAATGATGCTTTGCGAGATCTTGGTGGGGGAGCTAAGACAGCGATCGGATATGGAAGGTTTGAGATTTTCGTTCCGAGGTGAATGAATGGATCAATTAAATGCCTAAATAATATTAGTATAACAGAAGATAATGGAATGATTGAAATGATTAATTCATTGGACAGTATTGGCCAGATCTACAACAAGTATCAAAAGTATATAATAGCAAGGAGAATAGCCTATGCAAGCTGTTATTGAAATTTTTAATCACCCTTTTTTTTTAATTGTTAGTGGCATATTAATTATATTTTTTGTGATTCAAACAATTTCTACAGCCTATCTCTACGCTAAAGGGATTATACCTGTATGGATTAGAATCGGAAGAGGGCTATCAAAAAGAAAAATCGCTATATTTGCAGAAGGAGATGATTTCACCGAACTAAGGAGCATGCTTGTGGATTCTGGGCTATTCTTGAAATCGAATGTTGTGAAGATTGAAAAGAATTCCATCAAGAAAGCAGAGAGCATGACTCTATTCTTAGTTCATTGGAAGAGTTTTGGATCACAATTAGAAGAAATCTTGCAGTCGAAAAAGGATCATTCTGCACTGATAATTTATGCTCCACAAAAAGAAGGCATTATCGATCCAACTAGATTAAAGAAAATTACTAATGTGAGTAATACCACTGTAGTAAATCTCAGAGGAAGGCTTCTCAATGACATTTTTATTAGCATGATTACCACGGGCTA
>CAYPKX010000070.1:0-5244 GCA_964411395.1 uncultured Eubacteriales bacterium
TGCTCTGCAGCGGATTCTATCTCTTCTCGCTCCTCAGCTTCTTCCTGTTCTGGACATTCGGACTCCGCAGCGACCGGCCGGGTTTCGGCGGCTTTCTCCGGACGTTCGTCTCTCCGTCGATGAAAATTGCGATCGTCGCGGTCGCCGGCCTGGCCGCCGGGGCTTACGGTTTCCGGGAATTCACCCTGGCCAAAAAGGGGGCTCAAATGGGCGGCGTTTCCGCAACCATCGTCAAGCAGTACAACGAGCTGGCCGTCGTCGGCGAGCCGTCGTTCGTCTCCCCGTACCGGGTCATTCAATCGACGCCCCGGTGGGAGGACGCTCCGATCCGGATCATCGAATACGGGGACCATATTTGTCCGGATTGCCTGTTTTTCCACCAGCAAATGACCCGGCTGAAAGCCGAGTACGCGGGGAAAATCAATCTCGCCTTCCAATTTTTCCCCCTCGAAGCCAGGTGCAACACCGTTGTGGAGAAAGATCTTCATCCGGGCGCCTGCGATTTGGCCCTGATCGCGGCTCACGATCCGGGCTTGTTTCCCGTCCTTCACGAGGAAATCTTCGCCAATTTCATGGCGGCCAAGACGCCGGAGTGGCGGCAGGATCTGATCCGGCGGTACGGACTGGAGGCCGCGCTGAGCTCGCCTTCGACCGCCGAGATGATCCGGCGGATCATCGCCACGGGAGCCGAGTTCGAAAAAACTTCGGACAAATACAGCCACGGAATCCGCTCGACGCCGACGCTGATCATCAACGGCCGGATGATCATCGGGACCCTGCCCGATGACCATATGAGGGCCATTTTCGACTCCCTCCTGGCCGGAGAGGCCGCCCGGTCCGGAGCCGGAAAGTTCATCGAAAATTGGGTGGAGTTCAAGCCCGCGCCCGCAAAAAAATAGCCCGGCCGGAAGGCGAAGGGAGCTGTCATGCTGAAAGACCATCCCAAAAGCCTGGGAGTCATTTTTCTGACCGAAATCTGGGAGAGGGTCGGATTCTATACCCTCATGGCCGTCCTCGTTCTCTACATGGACAAAACCCTCGGCTGGAGCGATTCCCGCAAGGGCACGACGTACGGCCTGTTTCTGGCCCTCTGCTATTTCGTCCCTCTGCTCGGCGGATGGTTGGGCGACCGGATCTTCGGCCGCCGGTCGACGGTCCTGACCGGGGCCCTGATGATGTCCGGGGGATACGTCGGCTTGGCTTTGTCCTCGGCCGCCAATGTTTTCCCGTTTTACCTCGGACTGTTTCTCATCGGTTTCGGAACGGGCATTTTTAAAGTCAACATGTCGGTGATGGTCGGCAACCTCTACGAGGGAAAGCCCGAGCTCAAAGACGCCGGCTTCAACATTTTCTACATGGCCGTCAACATCGGCGCGGCCGTGGCTCCCCTGATCGCGACGTTTGTCGGCGTGACCTGGAACAACTACAACATCAATTTTTGGATCTGCGCGGCCGGTTTGCTCATCGGCGCCGTCATTTTCCGGACGGGGTGGGGACGCCTGGCTTCGGCCGACCTTCGGAGCGGGGGCCAAGCCGCCGTGGCCGCGACGGCCGTCCCGATCTCCGCCTCCGAGACTCGACAGAGGATCGCCACCCTGGTCACGCTGTTTGTCATTGTCATTCTTTTCTGGGTGGCCTTTTATCAGGACTTCTTCGGCCTCACCCTGTTTGCCGAACGTTCGACGAAAATCTATAAATTCCTCCGCCCCGAGACCTACCAGTTTTTCGAGCCGTTCTATATCGTCGTCCTCACGCCGCTGCTTCTGGCCCTGTTCGCCCGGATGCGGAGCCGGAAGAAGGAGCCGACCACCCCGGTCAAGATCTTCCTGGGCATGCTGTTCATGGGATTGGCGATGCTGGTCATGGTTTTCGCCTCGCTGGCCGGAGGGGACAAGGACGCCAATACCATGTCTCCGGCCTGGTTGATCGGGACGTATTTCATCGTCACGATCGCCGAAATTCTGATCTCGCCCATGGGCCAGTCCTATGTCTCCAAGGTCGCCCCGCCCAAGATCGCCGGCCTGATGATGGGCGGCTGGATGGCGGCCATCGCCCTGGGCAGCTACGGATCCGGCTGGCTCGGCCGGTATTACAGCAGCTTCGCCCATCATCAATTCTTCCTCCTTCTGACCGGGCTGCTGATGCTCTCGGCGGTTCTGGTCCTGGTCTTTCTGAAACGACTGAAACGATTTGCGTCCTGACGCTCGAGGAGACCCCGATGCTGATCAAGGAAAAAATCAAACAAGCCGCCGGCCTTCTCCGGGAATTCGACCTGGACTGCTGGCTGACGTTCACCCGGGAGACGGCGATCAACGGCGATCCGGTCCTGCCGTTTCTCGCGCCGGGGGACCTGACCTGGCATTCCTCGTTCCTCATCGGCCGCGACGGCCGGACGAAGGCGATCGTCGGCCGGTACGACCGGCAGATGGTCGTCGAGACGGGGGCCTATGACGACGTCGAAGCTTATGTCACCGGGTTTCGGGAGCCGCTGACGGCCTATCTGAAACAGGCGAATCCGAAAACGATTGCGATCAACTTCTCCGAAGGGAGCGAAATCTGCGACGGACTGACTCATGGGATGTTTCTGACTTTGCAGAAAACGCTGGCCGAGATCGGCCTGGCCGATCGTCTGGTTTCGGCGGAGAAGCTCGTCTCCGCCCTGCGCGAGCGGAAAACGGCCGCCGAAATCGGTTCAATCAAGGAAGCCATTCGCCAGACTCTGGAGATATACGCGCTGGCCGCGGGCTATCTCGCTCCGGGAAAAACCGAACGGGAGGTCGCCGACTTCATGACGGCCGAGGTCGTCCGGCGGGGCTTGAAAACGGCCTGGGGCCGGGAAACCTGTCCGGCCGTCTATACCGGGCCCGATACGGCCCAGGCCCATTACAATCCCACGGGGCGGACAATCGAGCGCGGACATGTCGTCAATATGGATTTTGGAGTGAAGGTCGAAAATTACTGCTCCGACCTGCAGAGGACGTTTTATATCCTCGAGGACGGCCAATCCTCGGCGCCGGACGACGTCCGCCGGGGATTTGAAACGATCCTTCGCTCGATCGAAGCGGCCCGCCGGCTGATGAAGCCCGGAGCGACCGGTCTCGAGGTCGATGCCGCCGCCCGGAAGGCCGTAACGGATGCGGGTTATGAAGAGTTTCCCCATGCGCTCGGCCACCAGGTCGGGCGCTTTCCTCACGACGGCACCGCTCTGCTCGGACCGGCCTGGGAAAAATACGCTCAAAAACCCTTTCGCCGGCTCGAGCCGGGGATGGTCTTTACGATCGAGCCGCGCCTCATGGTCCCGGGTCGAGGCATCGTCACGATCGAGGACATGGTCGTTGTCACCGAAACGGGGGCGGAAGGACTGTCCGATCCTCAGACCGAGCTCATCCTGATCCGGGGATAGGGTCCATGACCACCGTTTCTCAAGCGCCCCGCTTCGAGCCGGCCGAGGCCGAGGATATCGGCCGCCGATCCTTCGCCTTCTCGGGCCAGGCCGCGCCGCTTCCGAGCGAGCGCGACCAGAATTTTCTCCTGACATCCGAGGCGGGGGAACGCCGAATCCTCAAGATCGCAAATCCGAACGAACGGCCCGAGGATCTCGACCTGCAGAACGCGGCCATGCTTCACCTGGCCTCGGGGCCGGACCCCATCCCGGCTTCATGCCCGTTCCCTGATATCGAGGGACGGTATGTCGCCGAAGCCAGGGACAAGGCCGGCGTGTCTCACGCCGTTCGCCTCGTGTCCTATATCGACGGCGAACCGCTCGGCCAAGTCTACCCGCATACCGCGGAGCTTCTCGGCGGCCTGGGGCGGTTGATCGGACGGCTGTCCAACCGGCTGGCCTCCTTCGACCATCCGGCCGCCCGGCGCGATTTCTACTGGGACTTGCGCAACGGCGGCCGCGTGGTCCGCGAATACGGATCCCTGATCGCCGATCCCGACCGGAGCGACCTGGCCCATGAGCTTCTCGAACGGGCGACGGCGATCCTCGAGCCGATGTGGGACCACTTGCCGCGAAGCGTCGTTTACAACGACGCCAACGATTACAACGTCATCGTCGAGCCGCTCGTCCCCGGGGGAGACGGCTTCGCTCCGCGGCGCATCGCCGGACTGATCGACTTCGGCGACATGGTCCGTTCGACGACTCTGGCCGAACCGGCGGTGGCCTGCGCCTATGCCATGCTGGGCAAGGACAATCCCCTGGCCGCGGCCCGGGCGGTTGTCGCCGGGTATCAGGCCGTCCATCCCCTGGACGAATTCGAAATCCGGGCCCTCTTCCCCCTGATCATTCTTCGCCTCCTGATGAGCGTCGCCATCTGCGCCCGTCAAGCCAGCCTTCGGCCGGACAACGAGTACCTGCGCATCTCCAATGATGCGGCCTGGGTCCTGCTCTCCCGGCTTCGTTCGGTTCCTCCCCGGTTCGCCGAATATGTTCTCCGCGACGCGTGCGGCTTGCCAGCTCATCCCCAGGCGGTCCGGGCGCGGGACTGGCTGCGGTTGACCGAAGTTTCGGGCGGTTTTGCCCCGGTCCTGGGCTTTCGTCTTCGCAATGAACCGAAGGTCGTCTTTGATTTGAGCGTCGGGTCGCCGCTTTTTTCCAATCCGGAAGTCGTGGATGACACCGCCGCCTGGACCCGGATTCTCTCCGAGGAGATGACCCGGAAGGGCGTTCGGATCGGAATCGGCCGGGCGGATGAGCCCCGGATCGTTTACACTTCGGAGCAGTTTCGTCCCGCCGGCCGGCCGTATGACGAGGGCCGGACGGTTCACCTGGGGGTCGATCTCTTCGCCGTCGCCGGAACGCCGGTTTTTTCTCCGGCCGAGGGGATCGTCAAGTACGCCCGGGACAACGACCAGCGCTTGGACTATGGTCCGACCATCATTCTCGAACATCAAATGGATATCGCCGGACCGGACGGGGGGCCTCTTGTTTATTATACCCTGTACGGACATCTGAGCCGGGAATCTTTGGCCGGGATGCTCCCCGGCCGGAAAATCGCGAAGGGAGAGCGGATCGCCGCTATCGGTCCGCTTCCCGAAAACGGCGATTGGCCGCCCCACCTCCACTTTCAAATCATTCTCGACCTGTTGGAGGAGTGCGGCAATTTTCCCGGCGTGTGCCGGTGGAGCGAACGGAACGTCTGGCGGGCCGTGTGCCCTGATCCCAACCTGATCCTCGGTCTGGACCCCGCCGAGCTGGCCGAGCCCGGCCTCCCGCCCGAGGCGATTCTGGCCAAACGGGCC
>CAYPKX010000070.1:5254-11493 GCA_964411395.1 uncultured Eubacteriales bacterium
GGGCCGTCGCTTTCCGTGTCCTATCGGACGCCCCTGAAGATCGTTCGGGGTTTCATGCGGCACTTATACGACCACACCGGACGGTTGTATCTGGACGCCGTCAACAACGTGCCCCATGTCGGCCACGGACATCCGCGGGTCGTCTCGGCCGTCCAGCGTCAGGCCGCCGTTCTCAATACCAATACCCGTTACCTTCATGACCTGCTGGCCCGGTATGCGGAACGATTGGCCTCGACGCTTCCCGCGCCTCTTCGCGTCTGCTATCTTGTCAATTCCGGAAGCGAGGCCAACGACCTGGCCCTCCGTCTGGCCCGCCACCTGACCGGCCGCAAGGACATGATCGTCCTCGGCGGGGCGTACCACGGGCATCTCTCTTCGCTGATCGAAATCAGTCCTTATAAATTCGAAGCGAAAGGCGGTCCGGGCCGGCCGCCGCAGACCCAGGTGGCCGAGATGCCGGACCTCTTCCGGGGCCGTTTCCGCAAGGGCGAGCCGGACGCGGCCCGAAAATACGCCGAGTCGGTCGGCGCCTGCCTCGAGCGCATCGAAGCTGAAGGGCGGAAACCCGCCGGCTTTATCGCCGAAGCCCTGTTGAGCTGCGGCGGACAAATCGTCCTGCCCGAGGGATATCTCAAGGATGTTTACCGCCGGGTTCGAGCGGCCGGCGGCGTTTGTATCGCCGACGAGGTCCAGGTCGGATTCGGCCGGGTCGGAACCCATTTCTGGGGCTTTGAGACGCAGGGCGTCGTTCCGGACATCGTGACCATGGGCAAACCGATTGGAAATGGCTTCCCCCTGGCCGCGGTCGTCACGACCCGGGAGATCGCCGACGCCTTTGCTTCCGGACCCGAATATTTCAATACCTACGGGGGCAATCCCGTCTCTCTGGCCGCCGGAATGGCCGTTCTGGACGTCCTGGCCGAAGAGAAACTGCAAGAAAACGCCCTCCACGTCGGAGCCGTGCTGAAGGCGGGCCTTAAATGGCTCCAGATCGACCACGTGCTGATCGGCGATGTGCGCGGCTCGGGCCTGTTTCTTGGCATCGAGCTCGTCGCCGATCGCCAAACGCGCCTTCCGGCTCCCGGCCCGGCCTCTTATATCGCGGAACGCCTGCGCGAGGAGGGCATCCTCCTGAGCGTCGACGGACCGGACAAAAACGTCCTGAAGATCAAACCGCCGATGTGTTTCACCACGGCCGACGCCGAGCTCCTGGTCGAAACTCTCGGCCGAATCCTGGCGGAGAGTCCGATCCGCTGACTTCGGGGAAGGAGACATCGATGGGAATTCGTTACGCCCGGGTGATCCGCCTGCGCCCGGAAAAGCTGTCCGACTACAAGGAACTGCACGCCGCCGTCTGGCCCTCCGTCCTCCGCCGGATCAAAGATTGTCACATCGAGAATTATTCGATCTACCTGAAGGAGCTGGCCCCGGGCCAGATTTTCCTTTTCTCCTACCTGGAATATGCCGGGACGGATTATGAGGCCGACATGATCAAGATGGCCGCCGACCCGGAGACCCAACGCTGGTGGAAAGAGACCGATCCCTGCCAGGAGCCGATTCCGCTTCGTTCCGGCTCGGAATGGTGGAGCCCGATGGAGGAAGTCTTCCACCTGGATTGACGAGCGATCCGGCTCGAGGTTTGCCCGGGCCAAGCGCCCTTGTTATAATCGGCCGCAGCATGCCGCCCATCGTCCTGGTCAAGCTGGAAAACGATTCCGTGCGGCATTTTCAAGCCCCTCCTTTCGGTCTGCTTTATCCGGCCGCGGCTTTGGAGCGGGCCGGTTACGAAGTCCGCCTTTATCATCGGCGGATGGATACGAAGGCCGATCTGAACCGGCTGACCGGCGAAATTCTGGCTGAGCAACCGCTTTTTGTCGGTTTTTCGACACTCAGCGGACCGGGCCTCATCGCGTCGTTGGACGCTTCCCGGGATCTCAAGGCCGGGTCGACTGTTCCCATCGTCTGGGGAGGGCTTCACCCGACCATGCTTCCCGAGCAGACTCTGGCCGAATCCTGCGTCGATATCGCGGTCATGGGCGAAGGGGAGGAAACGGTCGTCCAACTGGCCGACGCCCTGCGCCGGGCCGAAGGCGGCCGGCCCGAATTAACAGGAATCGCCGGTCTGGCTTTCAAAGACTCGGGCCGGGTCGTCCTCAATCCTTCGCGCCCGTTCCTTGGAAACCTCGATGACTATCCGCCGGCCCGGCATCTTCTCGACTTGAAAAATTATCCTTCGGAGACGCGGGCGGCTTCGATCCTGACCTCGCGCGGCTGTCCCGGCCGCTGCGCATATTGTTATAACGCCGGGACCAACCGCCGGACCTTCCGGGCTTTATCCGTCGCCGCGGTGCTGGACCAGGTGCGGGAGATTCGAAAGATCCAGCCCGTTGAAGGCCTCAACATCCTGGATGATAATTTTTTTGGCGACCTCGGGCGGGCCAGGGAGATCGCCCGAAAACTGGACCTGCCGTGGAAATCGAGCGTCCGGGCCGGGGATGTCGCCCGCTGGGACGATGACATCCTGGCCGAGCTTGCGGCGGCGGGCTGCTCCGAATTCCGGATCGGGGCCGAATCAGGCTCCCCCCGGATTCTCGAGCTTTTAAAGACCGATGTCGCCCGCGAAGACATCCTGACCGCGGCGGAGCGTTGCCTCCGTCACGGCATCCGGACCATATTCAGCTTCATGATCGGCCTTCCGGGTGAAACCGAATCCGATCGGCGGATGACCTATGATCTCATGGACCGCCTGGAGGGTTTGGGCGGTCCGCTCGCCGTGAATGGGCCGTTCGTCTATTTCCCCTGGCCCGGGACGCGGCTTTATCAGGATGCCGTCGCGCGGGGATATCGGCCTCCGGCCGCCACCCGGGATTGGAACTGGGGGAAGCGGCGGCCCCGGCTTCCGTTCGCCCCGCGCCGCCTGCGGCTCGTCGAGCATTACAGCCGGTTGGTTCGAAGAAAGGCGGCGGCTTCGCTTCGAGCCCCCGTCTTCGTTCGGGGCCTGATTCTCCTGGCCCGGATTCGCTGGCGCCGGCGGGCGTTTCGTTTCCCGGTCGACTATTATCTTCCGCGCCTGGCCCTCCGGCTTCTTCGGCGGCTCGGGGCCCGCGGAGCGGCGGCTGTCTATGATGAATAAATCGCCTCGGACCAGGGGGCTTTCCGGAGCCGTCCGACAGGCTGTCGGACTGGCCGATCTGGCCCTGTCCCGTTTTCGAACGGCCGACGCCCTGCGCCGGCTTCAACTCGCCCGTCTCCGGCGTCTGGCTGCTGAAGCGGTGCGCGACGTTCCGCTGCACCGCGAACGCTGGCGGAAGGCCGGTCTCCAGCCCGGGGACATCCGCTCGTTTTCCGATTTGGAAAGAATCCCGCTCATGTCCCGGGCGGATTTCAAAGAACGCGCCGAGGAGGACTACGTCTCAGCCCGGATCGATCCTTCCCGGCGCCGGACGTTCATGACCAGCGGAACCTCCGGTGTTCCCCTGGCGGTTCATTACCGTTCCGAGGACGAGGGAATTTTCAACCTGACCTGGATCCGGGCTTACCGGGCTTGCGGGCTTGGGCCGCGAGATCATCTGGCGGCTTTTCAGGCGGACGAACGCCGGGAGCCGACGATGGACGCCCGCTGGTATTCCCGGCTCGGATTCTGGCGTCGAACCATCTTTTCCGCCTGGGCTCCGCCCGAATCCTGGAGGGAGGGCCTGGCCCGGCTTCGACCGGACGCTCTCGTCACGGACGCCGGAACCTACCGGATCCTGGCGGAAACCGTCGAGGCGTCGGGCCGGCCGTTTCCCCGCTTTCGCAGACTGTTCAATGTTTCGATCCTGATTGACCCGGGCACCCGGGCCCGGATCGAAGCGCTTTTCGGGGGGCGGGTTTTCGATCTCTACGGAAGCTTCGAAGCAGGCTGTCTGGCCTGGGAATGTCCGTCATGCGGCGGATATCATCTCAACTCGGATACGGCCATCGTCGAGATTCTCAAGGACGGGCGCGAAGCCGCTCCCGGCGAAGCGGGCGAGGTCGTGGTGACAAACCTGTTCTCCGCCGCCATGCCGGTCATCCGTTACGCCTTGGGCGACATCGTCATCAAGTCGGAGCGCCAACCTTCGTGCGGCTGGCCTTTTCCCCTTCTTCACTCCCTGCAGGGACGAAAGGACGATTTTCTTCGCCTGGCCGACGGCCGTTTGATTCCTCCTCAGCCCTTTCACCATATTTTTGATCCCCGGCTCGGAATCCGGCGCTGGCTGGTCGAGCAGGTCGAGGCCGGCCGGATCAGGATCGCCGTCGAACCGGGACAGGGATTCGACAAAGCGGCTCAAGCTTCGCTTCAAGCGTCGGTCCGGGACCTTTTGGGTCCCGGACCGATTCTCCTCTGGGATTTTTCGGCCAGGATTCCGGACGACCCGGCCTCCAAGCAGCGGGCGGTCGTCAACCGCACGGTCCGCGGCGGCAACGAGGGATGAACGTGCCGAAGGCCTCCTCCGTTTCCGGCTCGGCCCGGCTGATTGCCAAGGGCGCCGGAGTCGTCTTTATCGGCATGGCCGCAGGTTCGGCCCTGCGTTATGTTTTCCAAGTCGTTGTCGCTCGGGGCTTGGGCGCGGAAGCGTTCGGGCTGTGGACCCTGGGCTTTATCGTTTTCAAGATCCTGGCGATGGGGGCGGAATTCGGCCTGCCGCAAGGGATCATCCGTTATGTGGCCGCCTTTCGGGGAGAGGGCCGGTTGGACGACGCCGCGGGCGTCATCCGTTCAGGGATCAAGCTCGGCCTTATCTCGGGATTTATCGCCGTCGGTCTGACCCTGGCCTTGTCGGCCCCGGTCTCCAACCTGGGATTCCATCGACCGGAACTGGCCGCGGTCATCAGGTTTTTCGCCCTGGCCCTCCCGTTCACAACCCTGACGACGATTCTGTTGTCCGTCGCCCAGGGTTTCAAGACGATGGTTCCGACGACGGCCATCCGGGAGTTTTTCGAACCCCTGTTCCGACTGCTCCTGGTCGCCGGCGCTTTTTGGGCCGGGCTGCGAATCGCCGGGGCGACGCTGGCGTACGTCGCGGCTTCGGCGGGAGCGATGTTGATGGCCTGGATCGCCGTCCGAAAGCTTCGGCCTCCCTCGTCCGGCCGGGCCGGACGCTTGGCGGCCGGCACGAAAATTCTCCTCTCCTTCGGCTGGCCCCTCTTTCTCGTTCAGGTGATGTCGTTTGTCATCCAATGGGCGGGAACGATCCTGCTCGGGCTTTTCCGCACCCCGGCCGAAGTCGGGATCTATGGAGCCGCCGTCAAGACGTCCCTTCTCGGCGGCCTTTCCCGGAACGCTTTCCATTCGATTTTCTCCCCGGTCGCGGCCGAGATGGACCAGCTGGGCCGTCTCGAAGCGATGGGGAGAACCTACCGGATGGTTTTGAAATGGGTGTTCAGCCTGAATTTTCCGCTCTTTCTCGGCCTGGGGATTTTCGGGCGTCCCGTCCTCCGTCTTTTCGGCGGAGAATTCGCTGAAGGCGGAATTCCCCTGGCCGTCCTCGGGCTTGGCTGGATCGTTTATTCCGCCGTCGGGCCGGTCGGGGAGACGCTGGTCATGACCGGGCATCAACGCCTTCATCTGGCGAACATGGCCGGTTCGTTTGTGACCAATCTCGCCCTGAGCCTGTGGCTCGTCCCCAAACACGGTCCGCTCGGCGCGGCCGCGGCCACGTCGGCTGCGATGATCGTCTATGCCGCCGCGACCGTGATTCAAATCCGATACCTCGTCGGGCTCCGTCCTTTCCCCCGCACGCTTTGGAAACCGGCTGCGTCCGGAATGTTGGCTGCGGGAGTTGTTTCCGCAGGGCATCTGATTCCCGCCCTGCGGCCGATGTTCACCGAGTTGCCGGCCGGCCTGGCGGGCGGAGCGGCCTTTGCGCTCCTTTACGCCGGATTCCTGGCCTTGTTCGGGCTGGATGCGGAGGATCGCCGGATATTAATGTTGATCAAATCCCGGATCGCCCCGACCCGCCCCGAAGGGGAGGATGACTTGCCATGAAGCCTTTGCACCTTGCTCCCGGCCCGGCGATGCTCCTGAATCCCCGCCGCCCGGCCGGGGCCCTGCGCCGGATCCAGGAACGGAAGCTCCGCCGGCTCATCAACCACGCGTATGCGCATGTCGCCCATTATCGCGAGACGATGGATGCGCGCGGGATCAAACCCGGCGATATCCGGACACTGGACGATCTGCGGCGCCTGCCCGTCCTCGATAAAATCCGGCTCCAGTC
>CAYPKX010000070.1:11593-15760 GCA_964411395.1 uncultured Eubacteriales bacterium
TGCTCCGGGAGAAACCGACGGTTCTGATCGGCCGGGTCACAACCCTCTCGATTCTGGGCCAGGCCCTGAGGGACCGGGGAATCGAAGGCCTGCGGCCCCGGATGATCATTTCCAGCGCGGAGACGCTCGATCCGGCCTCCCGGGCGTTTTTTGCCGAAACGTTCGGGAGTAAAATCATCGATCACTACGGCTGTTTTGAGGCCGGCTGCGCGGCCTGGGAATGCCCTCGCTGCGGGGGATATCATCTCAACGCCGACGTCTTGATCGTCGAGGTTCTGGGCCCGGACGGACATCCCGTCTCTGCCGGCGAACCCGGCGAAGTCGTCGTCACCAATCTTCACAGCTATGCCATGCCGTTCATCCGGTACCGCCAGGAGGATCTGGTTGTTCCCTCGGACCGGCCGTCGAAATGCGGCCGGCACTTTCCCCTCCTCGAGCGTCTCGAAGGCCGGCGCGACGACCAGATCGTCCGGCCCGACGGACGCCGGATTCCTCCCCAGGCCGTTTACCATGTCATGATCCCCGTCCCCGCCGTCCGGCGGTGGCAGGTTGTTCAAGAAACGATCGACCGGGTGATTGTTCGGATTGAACCGCTCCCCGGTTTTGGACCGGAGGCCGAGCGCGTCCTGATCGAGACGATGCAGAAACTGATCGGGAACGACATCGGGGTTGAAGTCGTCCGAGTCGAACGGATCGCGGTTGATCCGAACAAAAAGACCCGGGTGGTCAGCAGCAAAGTCGGGTGAACGGCGGATGAGTCGGACCGGCCCGGGTGCGGGGCGGATTAAGAATGAAGGAAAGGAAATAATCCGCGGTTTCGGGGGAGGCGGGCGGCCAGCGTGCGGACCGCCCGGCAATATTCCGGGAACGGCGTGTACAAGTCCCCGGTCATGAACATGTTCTTGGGAATGCATCCGCCCGAACAGTTTTCGACCAGGTCGCATCCGGCGCAACCCAGACGGCGGAGATTTTCGGTGTTGCGGGCTTTGATCCGCTCGATGGCCCGGACATCATAACGGATGCGTTTGGCCCTTGCGTCCCAGCGGCCGTAGGTCAGGTCCTGGAGAATTCCCGGAAGATATTCAGGGCCCAGCGGCGTTTCATCGCAGCAGGTCACATATCCATCCGTCGTCAGATGCGGGCAGGGAGTGCAGGCCCGGCAATATCCCGAGACAGGCTCGTCGAAGTTGACGATCAGGTGGGAACTGATGGTCAGGCCCATCGCCGCGGCCGGTTCCCAGGCGGCGGCGAAATGTTCGGCGAATTCGACGAGCTCATGAGGCCGGCCGTCGGGATTATTGGCTGTTGAAGAATAGACCGGAGCCAGGCAGGCCCGGGAGACCCCCAGACCGCGAAAATATTCCAGGATTTCGAGGAGGCGGCCGAAGTCGCCCGGATCGACCGTGGCCCGGACACCGGCCTGAATCCGGGTCGACCGGGCGAACCGCTCGATATTGCGCCCGACGACGCCGCTGGACGGGCCGCCTTTTTTCGCCGGCCGGTTCCGGTCCTGGATCTCGGGCGGGCCGTCGCAGGAGATCCAAAGAATGTTGACGTGCTTTTCGACCCAATCGCCTACCGAATCGGCAAACAGACCGTTGGTCTGAAGCTCGATCCGGAGATCGTTCCCGGCCAGGCGGAAGGCCCGGCCGCGGATTTCCTCCATCGCATCGAAAGCCAGCGTCGGCTCTCCGGCTCCGAAGAAGCGGATGGCCCGGCTGGGATTTTCCAGAAAAAAATCACGGATGCCGGCTTCGGCGAATTCGGGATCGATTTTCTCATGCTCGGGCCGGATGCCCTGAAATTGGTGTTGGGAGCAATAAACACAGGACAGATTGCACCTGGCCGAGGTCAGGAGCGAGATCATCTGCTTGCGGATATGCCCCATGGCCGGACATTATGCCATTCCCGCCCGAGAAAAAAAAGCGGAAAGAGGAACTCCCGCTATTTCGGGTCGTTGGCGAAATGGGCGTGGAGGATCTTCCAAATCTCCCCGTCTCTCAGGAAGACAAACGTTACCGGTCCCCTTTGGGCGGGACTCGGACCGGCCGCATCCCGGTCGAAATGCCAAATCGCCGTGGCCAGGGCCATGTCCTCTCCGCCCAGGACTCGGACGTCTTCGAGCCAGAGGCGGTTGTCCGAGGTCTTTCCGCCCGGGACGAAACCGAAGCTCCGGGAATGTTCGACCAGGCCGTCGAATCCCTCGATCCGGCCGGGTTTTTCGGAGGAAAAATACGACGTCCGGCCGGACCGTTCGAAGAGTTTCTCCGCCAGGTCGAGGTCGTACAGATTCCAGCTCAAGGACCAGGCCAAAAGCGTCGCTCCGGCCGAGGCCAGGTCCGGCTCTGTCCGGACGAGGTCGGCCAGTTCCGCTTCCGCGGCGATCGCGGCAAAGGAAGCCCAGCTTTCGTCCTGGAGCATTTCTTCGAAAATCTTCCGGGCCCCGGCTTTGTCGCCGTTCCAGAGACGAATCAGGCCCAGGCCGTAGGACCGGATGGCTTTTTCAGGGGCGCTCTCGCCGGGACGGTCGCGGCCGAAATCCTCGACCGAGACCTCTCCTTTGAACATCATCAGGCGCTCGAGGTAAGCTCCGTTTTCGATCATCTTCATTTTAGGATGGAATCTGTTCAGAAGGGCTCGGGCTTCATCCGTTTTCCCCGTCCGCCGCAAGGTCATGGTGAGCCAGTCGCTCGTGGCGACGACGGAATCGTCGTTGTTCGACCAGCGGAGGCATTCGCGATAAGCGGCTTCGGCTTTGGCGAAATCCCGGGTGAGATAGCAGGCCAGGCCGAGGTGGTAGTAGATGTTGAACTGGGTGTTGGAAACGGGAGTCCCCGACGAATTCGGGGCGCCGTCGGGCTCGATTTCCAGGGGTTTGCCGGCGGCCAGTTCGGCCGCTTTTTCGAAATCGGCGATCGCCCGGCCGAATTGGCGGAGGGAGATATACCGATGGCCTCGATGACGGTACAGGCGGTAGGAATCAGGAAATTTTTTAAGTCCTTCGGAATAAACGGCGACGGCTTCGCGGAAACGACCGAGGTAGGCGGTGCGGCGTCCGAGCCAGATCCAGTTGTCTTCGCTCGGATCGGCGGACCATCTCGACCGCGCCGCTTCGTAACTCTTCAGCGCCGCCGCGGTGGCGGCCGGAGAAACGAGCGGCCGGCCGAAGAGCGAGATCGCTTCATACGGTTTGGGGGCAAACGAGGGGGCGGCGGGATTCATTTGCCCGGTGTCGAAAACCGTCGGGCCCGCCGTTGCGGCCGCGGCTTCGATTCCGCGAACCGGTCCGGAGAGAGCGATGATGAGCGCCGGGATAATCCAACGGAACCCCTTTGTCATTTTCAACCTCCTCTTTCGATCTTGATGAGCCGGGAAAACGGTCATTCCCATTGTCGCGCCCTCTTCGGCCGAGGCCGGCCCGGGCTTCGACCGTCTCGACTGGGAATTATTTCATCAGGCGCGCGGCCTTGTCTTCAAACGTCGTTTTTCCCCTGAAAAGGGTCAGCAGGACCTTGGCCCGGCTGATCTCCTCCACGGGAATATCAAACAGGTTGCGGTCGAGGACGATCAAATCGGCCGATTTGCCGGGTTCGATCGAGCCCGTCTCGTTTTCCAGAAAATTCGCCCGGGCTCCGTTGACGGTGAAGCTTTCGATCATCTGTTTGAGGGTGACGCGTTCTTCCGGCCAGAGAACGGCGGCGGCGTCCGTCGCGCCCGGTTCGCGCCGGGTGATTCCCATTTCGATGGCGACAAGAGGATTGCAGGGAATGGTGACCGGGTAATCGCTCCCCGAGGCAACGAGGACGCCGCGGTCGAAGAAGCTCTTCATCGGGTATTCCGCGTCGGCCCGCTTTTTCCCGAGGTAGGGGACCTGGAGATTATGATAGTAGCTGTCCCTGGCGAACCAGTAAGGCTGGGGGACGGCGGTGACGCCGAGGTCCTTGAACCGCAGGATGTCCTCCGGAGAGACGAGCTGGAGATGCGTGATCATGTTCCGGCTGTCGCGCGGCCCGTTTTCTTTTCGAGCGAAGGCCAGGGCGTCCAAAGTGACGGCGGCGGCCGCGTCCCCGATCGCGTGGACATGGATCTGGAAGCCCTCCCGTTCGAGCGCGGCGCAGACGAGGTTGAGATGTCCGGCCTTCCAAAAGAATTCACCCCTCGAATTCG
>CAYPKX010000071.1:0-3450 GCA_964411395.1 uncultured Eubacteriales bacterium
TATACCCATAAAGGGCTCGATGAACAGAGAGCGGCAGTCACGAATCTAGGCACATTCATTTCCGAGGCCGTTGGTAAGAAGCAGTAATTAAAAGAAATCAACTCGATGTGATAGGGGTTCGAGTCCCCTCTTCGGCACTCCCCAAACTCCCCGGTTACAGATAACCGAGGCTTCGTAACCGGCGCTCCAACTCTTTTCGCTTTTTGGGGTCGAGCGTCGTTCTCGCTTTGGGCATCCGGCTCAGTTGGTCTTCCAATCCGCGGCTGAGCCGGTCGAGGAGCGACCGATTTTCCCTGGAAAGGTCCGACGACTCTGTCGGATCCGTCTTTCGATCGTAAAGCTCTTTCCGGCCCGAGGCCGTAACCAACAGCTTGTCCTCCCCGACAAACCAGGCCCGGTCGAACGCTTCCCGCGTCTCGTCCCAGGATTCGGCCAGAATCCCGCGGCCCGAGTCGCTTGCCAGAAGGTCGCGGCCTTGAATTCCCGGAGGGATATCCGATTCGAAACCGGCCAAGCGGAGGATCGTCGGAAAAATATCGATCTGGGAAACCGCCCTGGCGACATCACCGGCCTGAATCCGGCCGGGAAACCGGAGGATCAACGGCACGCGAAGAACTTCCGGCTTCAATCCGGTCTGGGAATGCCCTCCCCCGCCGGCCTCTCCCAGAAGCTCGCCGTGGTCGGACGTGATGATCACGAGGGTGTCGTCGAGGCGGCCTTCCGACCTCAACGTTTCAAAAAAGCGGCCGAGGTCCTCGTCGACGGCCCTGATGTTGGCGTCATAATATCGGGACAGAACGCGCCAATCGGCCTTCGTCAGCCGCGGGAATACGCGTTCGGCGGTTTGCCGATCGTTGATCGCATCGGTCGTGCAGATCCGGATCAAATCCGGATTCGTTTTTTCGGCGGGAAGCGTTTTCAGAAACTCATCCAGGGTGGGCTTCCGGGGCCGATACGGAAAGTGGACGTCCAGCAGGTTGAGAAACATGAAAAACGGCCGGTCTTTCCGGTCGGTTCCGTCCATCCAGCGTTTGGCCGCCTTGAGGATAGTCGAAGTCGACGAGCGGTGGCCGAGAATTCGGCGCCAAACACGGTCAAAAGCGAGCGAAACCTTGTGCTCGTTATCCACCCCCAAGGCGGTCTGAAATCCATCGGAGAGCCCGAATCGGGCGCCGACCAAGGGATTATCGTAGAGGCTTGCCGTTCGATATCCCCGCGACCCAAGAATCCGGGGCAGGCTTGGCCGGGAGGAGTCGAATTCGGTCAGCAGGGAGTAGCTCCCGTGGGAAGAGGGATAAAGCCCGGTAAATAACGACGCGTGGGTCGGAACGGTCCAGGTCGAAGCCGCCAGACAGTCTCGGAAAAGGACGCCTTCCCGGGCCAACCGGTCGAGAGAGGGTGAAGTCGGCAGGACATGCCCGTAGGCGGAAAGATGATCGGCCCGGAGTGAATCGATGACGACGAGTAACACATTGGCCGGACGGGAAAGCTCGGACGAACGCGGCGTGTTTCGGCCCGGCTGCGGTTCAGCCGGCAGTCCGGCGGCATAGAAGACGGCGGCCAATCCGATTCCCAGGGCCGCCAGGTACAATCTCCGTCTCAGGCCGACCAGGCCACAGATGGATCGCACGGCTTTTGCGCCCAGCCACCCGGAGAATATGGCAATGACCGCCCCGCCGATAAAAATTTCCCAACCGGTCAAGGACCACCGCCCGCCGGGGCCGCGGAAAGCTTGGAGGTCCATCAGAGCCACAAGGATTTCCAGAATCAATCCGGCTGTGAGCGTAAAGCCCAGGAGAAGCGCGCTCCGAGGACGCATCCGAAGGGCCCGGGAGCGAAGGCCCGGAAGTCGTAAGAATAAATCCGCCGCTGTTCCGGCCGCCGCTCCGGCCGGGATATAGAGAGCCAGGCTTCGAAGGAGAAAAGGAACGCCGGCCCAAAAAGGCCCGACCGTGGCTCGAAGGAACGTGACTTCCAGATAGGCGATGAACGCCCCGGCCAAAGAGCCTCCGACCGCCCCGGCGGCCTGGCCCCGGAGCAAACTCGGGGGGGGAGCTGAAGGCACCTTGGGCATGAGCCCGATTTTATCCAACGTCCGTCCCGGCTGTCAAAACGAATCCTTTGCAACGGTTTTCAACCAGGCGGCGTTAAAGAAAATGGGAAATAAAGGGAAAGTGTGTTATTCTACCGTCCTTGGGCGGGGGATCATGGGCAAGAGGAACATATGAGAAAACTGCCTCCGGTTGTCTGCGTCTTATTCGTCGCCGCTCTTTTCATCCCGGTCGCGCCTGCTTCCGGTCAGAATGCATCCCGGTCCATTCAGGTCAACCTCCGTGTCATGGACGGATCGAAATTTGTGGATAATCTCCGGATGGAAGACCTGGAAGTCCTTGAAGACGGCGTTCCCCAGGCCGTCCGCGGACTCTCCCTGATCGACCGGGGACGGCTCGTCCGAGCCGAGGGAGAACCGGGAACGGATCCCAAGATCGGCCGGCATTTCATGATTTATTTTCAGCTGACCGAATATGATCCGAAGATCGAAGAGGCGTTTCTCTATCTCTTCACCGACATCCTGATGGAAAACGACGATCTGACGATCATCACTCCCCAGAAACCCTACCAGCTTTCGGCCCAGGCCTTCCAGTCCAAGTCCCGCAAAGACCTCGCCCGGGAGATGCTCAAGCTGGTTCGCAAGGAAATCATGGCCGGGGCGTCGGAATACCGGTCGTTGATCAGCGAGCTCCGGCGGATCGCCCGCAATCTCGGCGGCGGACCCGGCGGCGCGGGCGGCTTCGACTCCGAAGGCGACGCCTCCGTCGACCAGATGGGACTCGAGTTCTCCCTCCCCCGTTACAAGCAGGTCCTCGAACGCGTCGAAAAACTCCGGTTCGCCGACCAGACCCGGTTCCTGGAAGCGGCCGAGGCCCTCCGCCGGGCGACCCGGCCGACCCAGGTCATCTTTTTCTACCAGCGGGAATTCCGGCCGACGATCTCCGCCGACATCCTCGCCCAGCTGTACCAGAACAATCAGGAACGGCCCGATATCCAGGCTGAATTGAACGAAATTTTCACTTTTTACAAGCGAGAGTTCAATTTCGACATCAACCGGGTCGGCCAAGCCCTGGCCGACGCCGGCGCTCCGTTTTATGCTCTGCTCCTCGACCGGAAGGTGAAAAATTCATTCGGCGTGGTGATGGTCGAACAATCGGAGGACATCTTCCGCATCTTCCGGGCGATCTGCAAAGCGACGGGCGGGGGCATCGACGTGTCGGAAAATCCCGCCGCCTCCCTGACGAAAATCGCGGCGATGGGAAATCCGGCTTACGTCCTGAGCTATGTGTCTTCGAATCCGGCCGGAAACGGCGCCTTCCGCGAAATTTCGGTCCGGGTCAAAGACAAGTCCTATACGGTCGTCCACCGGAGCGGATACTTCGCTCGCTGAGCCAGCCG
>CAYPKX010000071.1:3460-15721 GCA_964411395.1 uncultured Eubacteriales bacterium
GACGACGGGCTTCAGGATTTTGAGGCGGCCCAGAGGGAAAAATCCGTCTCGTTCATCGCCCCCATCGTCCGGCCGCGCTCGAGGCCGTTTTTAATCATGACGAACGTGGGAACCGCTTCGATCCGGAAAGCCCGGGCCAAATCGGGCTGAGTACCGGTGTTGACCCGGACGACGGTCAAGTCTCCGGCCCGGCGGGCGGCCAGGGATTCGACGATCGCGTGCATCATTCGGCAGGGAATGCAGGTCTCCGAATAAAAATCGATCAGGAGAGGCAGGGCGGACTTCTGCATCAGGATCGTCAATTGGTCGGCCGACGGCTCCAGGACCCGCCCGGGGATCGGAAGAAGCGCTTTGCATCGTCCGCAGACGACCGTTTTCCCGACGGCCTCGGCCGGGAACCGGTTGGTGGCTCCGCAGCCGGGACAGACGACATTGATTTTATCGGTCATGATTTCACCTTTTTCGTCCGGTTCCGGATCTCAGCCCGTTCTCCTTCCGGAAAATGCTCGAGGGCATAGCGAAGCGCGGTCCGGGGGATCTCCGGCCCGTGCCGAAGAAGGAAATCCCGAAGGCGGCGACGGTCGGTCTTCCCCGCTTCCCGGAGCAGCCAGCCGGTCGCTTTGTGGATCAAGTCGTCATCGACCGGAAACAGGCGGACGGCGATATCGTAGACCGCGTCCAGGCATTTGCCCTTCCGGGCCGGCTTGATGAAGGACACGGCTGAAGCCCGCTTGACCCAGCGGTTGGGATCCGCCGTCCAGACCGCGATTTCCTTGACGAACCCCGCATCCGACTCCAGGCGAGGCCCCAGGGCATCGGGACAGAACAGGTCGACCAGGGCCCAATTGTCCAGCCGGTTTGCGGCCAGCCATTTTCGGACGCGGGAGGGAAAATTCGCCGGAAATTCCCTTTGAAACCGGAGGAGAATCAGCAGACCCAGGCCGCGGATCTCATGGCATCGTCCTTCGAGCATCGTTTCGGCATAAGCCAGGGCATCCCGAAAGCGCCATTCGCCCCTGATTTTTTCCCATAAAGCGGCCGAGATTTCCCTCATTTGGGGAGTGTTCACGCCCAAAAACTCGACCTGTTCCTTGAAATAATGTCTTTGCCCGGCCGCCCTCGCCGGATCGGCGCCGCGCTTCAAAGCCGCGACGGATTCGCGGGCAGCGGCGTCGGGACTCAACCGGCCGGCCGGCGTTCGGACGTCGATTTTTTCGATTCCCACGGGACTCTCTCCGCGGGTCGGATTTTATCAGACGTCCCTCGAACCCGTCAATGAAAACGATTCCGCCCGGCCCCCAGGGGACCGGGCGGAAGACCGACGACTATTTTTCCTTGGCGCCGTTCCCGTTTTTCGCATACGCGGCCAGGTCGAGAAAACCGTGTCCGCTCAGATTGAAGAGAATGACCTTCTCCTCCCCCGACGCCTTGGCCGCCAGGGCCTCGTCGATGGCCGCAGCGACGGCGTGCGAGGATTCCGGGGCCGGGAGAATGCCCTCGGTCTTGAAAAAGAACGTTCCGGCATCGAAGATTTCCGTTTGGTTGAACGACCGGGCCTCGACCAGGCCCAGGCGATTCAGATGGCTGACGAGCGGAGCCATCCCGTGGTAGCGAAGCCCCCCGGCGTGAATCGGCGCCGGAATGAAGCTCATCCCCAACGTGTGCATTTTAAGAAGCGGCGTCATTCCAGCCGTATCGCCGTGATCGTACCGGTACTCTCCCTTGGTGATCGAGGGGCAGGATTCCGGCTCGACGGCGACGAACCGGGTTTTTTTATTCTCGCTGAGATTTTTCCGGATGAAGGGGAAAGCGATTCCGCCGAAATTGGATCCGCCCCCGACGCAGCCGATGACGACATCCGGCTCGACACCCGAAGCGGCCATCTGGCGGTCCGCCTCCTGGCCGATGACCGTCTGATGCATCAGGACGGCGTCGAGGACCGACCCGAGCGAATATTTGGAATTTTTTCCGCTGACGGCCACCTCGATCGCCTCGGAAATGGCGATGCCGAGACTCCCCGGATGATCGGGATCCTGGTCATAGAGCGTCCGGCCGAATTGCGTCGAGGGGCTGGGGCTCTCCTCGACCTTCGCTCCGAACATCTCCATGACCGTGCGGCGCCCGGGTTTCTGCCGGAACGAAGCCCGGACCATGAACACCCGGATATCGAGGCCGAAAAACGACCCGGCCTGGGCCAGGGCCGAACCCCATTGTCCCGCTCCCGTTTCCGTGACCAGGGTTTCAATGCCTTCCTGGGCGGCCAGATAAGCCTGCATGAGCGCCGTATTGCTTTTATGGCTTCCGACGGGACCGGCGCCTTCATACTTATAGAAAATATGAGCCGGAGTGCCCAGGGCCTTCCGCAAGCCGGCGGCGTAGATCAGAGGTGTCGGCCGGTAAACCGCCAGCTTTTCCCGGACGGCCTCGGGAATCGGGACATACCGTTCGCCGGTGATTTCCTGAGCGATGAAGCCCTTGGAAAAAACGGGCTCCAAGTCGGACGGAGTCAAGGCTTCCTTTGTCCCGGGATGGAGCGGCGGATCGGGCGGGACCGGCAAGTCGGCCTTGATATTGTAGAAATGGGTCGGCAAGAGGGCGGCATTCCGGGCCGCGAATCGTTCGATCGTTTGATTTGTCTTCATCTTCATTCTCCTGGAGTGAGGGCCGCCCCCCTCGGATGAGGAACGGCCGGGGAAGGGGGACGTCGATTTTCGCGGCCGGCTTAAAAAAAGAACCGGATGCGGAAAACGACGCGGGAAAAGAGAGACGGGGGGGGTGGTGTTATAGGGCGGGGAGGGCCGCCCACCAGAGCCACGCGCAGACGACGACCGGTGTCCCGGTCGAACCGAAGGCCTGCGCATTCATCTTGGGCATAACGGCCGTTAGTTTAGAAAATCGCGCCCGCCTTGTCAAGAAAAAAAAGCAAAAAAAACACGGCGCATCGGAACTTCCCCAGGGAAGGACCGATGCGCCGTTCGATGGCTTCAGTCTGCGGCTGTTACCTTCTTCCGGCCGGCGGAGCGGCCGAGGCCTTCCGGCCCGACTGCTCCTTCTCCCGGTTGAGCTCCCACATGTCGATGGTCTGGGAGAAGTCGCCCAGGAGCCACTTGCAGAAATAATCCGCCCGGTACCAGTTCCAATAGTCGCTCATGTCCCCGTACCCGTGGCGCTGGCCCGGGAAGAGGAAGACATCAAACCGCTTGTTGGCCCGGATAAGGGCGTTGACCAGGCGATAGGTATTCCCCGGATGAACGTTGTTGTCGATATCCCCGGTCGTCAGCAGGAGGCGTCCCTTGAGATTGCCGGCGATTTCCGAGTTCTTTTCGATGGCGTACTCGAACCGGACGGTCCCGTCCTTCTCCGCGACTTCCCGCACGCCGTGGTGCTTCTCGCTCCACCAGCGGTTGTAGATGTTATTTTCGTGGTTTCCGGAGGACGAAACGCCGACTTTGAAGAAATCGGGGTAGACCAGGAGCGCGGCCGCGGTCATGAAACCGCCGCCGCTGTGGCCAAAGATGCCGACCTTTTCGATATCGACATACGGATATTTGATCGCCAGCTGCTCCACCGTCCGTTTTTTATCGGCCAGGCCGTAATCGCGGAGGTTGCCGTACCCGAAATTATGGTACCACTTGGAGCGCTGGGGATTGCCGCCGCGGTTGCCGACTTCGACGACGATGAAGCCGAATTGGGCCAGGAACATGCTCCCGCTTCGGGGCGAGAACGTCTTGGCCACCGACTCGGTCTGGGGTCCGGGATAAACGTACAGGATGATCGGATACTTCCGGGCCGGGTCGAAGTTGAACGGCTTGTACATGACGCCGTAGAGGTCGGTGATCCCGTCATCGGCCTTGACCTTGAACGGCTCGGGGAATTTGAAGCCGGCTTCGACCAGGGCCGACACATCCGTCGTTTCCAGGTCGAGGACGACGTTGCCCAGGGCGTCGCGAAGCTGGCTTTTCGGAGCCGTGTCGACCCGGGAGAACGTATCGACGAAATACCGGCCGGCGTCATTCAGACGCCCGGAGTGGTTGGCGTCGCCCGGATTGAGAAGCTTGACCGCCCGGCCGTCGAGGCCGACGCTGTACGCATGCATGAAATACGGATCTTCATTCGGTTCGCGGCCGCAGGCGGTGAAATAGAGAACCCGGGCCTTTTCGTCCAGGCCGAGAATGCCCTGGGTCGTGTACTCGCCCGAGGTCAATTGGCGGACGAGCTTGCCGGAACCTTCATAAAGATAGTAGTGTCCCCAGCCGTCACGTTCCGACCACCAGACCAATTCCCGGCCGCCGTCCACCAACCGGAGCGGCTGAACTTCGACGTAGGTGTTGAGGACTTCCTCGATGACCACGGTCGTCTCGCCGCTCGAGGTATCGGCCCGGCAGATGTCGTAGCGATGGAGGTCGCGGCTCTGGCGGCCGAAATAGAGGAGGTCGGACGTCGGGCCCAGCCAGATCATCGGCAGCGGATAATCCCGGTCGACCTCGACCGTCGTCCGCGGGGCTGTCTCGATCGAGATCGTCTGATCCTTGTACCGGTCGGCCTTGACCACGACCTTGGACTTGCTGATCACATCGAAGACCGAGAGCTCTTCCTGAGGCTGGTTCTCCTCCCCCGGCATGGCGTACTTGTACGTTTCCAGGGTCGGACGGGGATTGGACAGGGTGTTGATGACCCACAGGTCGGCGACCTTCCGGGCATCCTCGCGAACCAGGGCGAATTTATGGGAATCGGGCGACCAGACGATCATCCCGGCCGGAACGCGGAAGTCCTTCCGGTCTTTCTCGTCCTTTTGAAATTCCTTCTTCTGTTCCTCATCCAAATCGCGGGTGTAGGAAAAATCCTTCTCGCCGTCGGTCGTCAGCTGGATTTCCTTGATCGCCTTGTCGGCGGGATTTTTCATGGCCAGAGCGAGGCCGGCCGCGTCCATCATGAAGAGGTTTTCTCCGCGGCCGAAAATCACGGTTTTTTCGTCGGGAGAAACACTGGCCCAGCGGGGGCGGGGCTCGGGGGCTTCATAATCCGGAAGAATGGCGAGCTTTCCGGTCGCCGGTTCATATCGGAAATACAGCTTGACGGTCCGGGACTCCGGCTCCGGCTTGGCCGGAGGCTTGGCCGCGTCGTCCTTCTTTTCCTCTTTCTGGTCTTTCTTCTTCTCCTCCTCTTCCTTCTTCTGCGCGGCTTCCCGGGCGGCTTTCTCGGCCTTCTTCTTGTCCTCGACCTTCTTGACGACTTCGCCGGCTTTCATGATCTTTCCGTCGAAGCGGACGTCGGAGTTGCGATCGACATCGAGATCGAAACGGACGGCCGTCTCCTTATCGATGAACCGGAGCGTCCGGATGGGGATATGGGCCGCATCGTAGGGCGTCAGAACGATCTGGGTCAACAAGGCGGCCATCCGGGCGTTGTCGAATATCGGCGCCTTCGTTTTTCGGACCGGATCGACCATCATGAATTTCCGGCCCTGACTCGTTTCGTAGGAATACCAGAATTTGTCGGCCGTCTCCATCCAATGGGGCTGGACACCGACATCAAAGACCAGTTTCCCGGCCTTGGCCGCGGTCCAACGCGAAGCCAGCTCATAGTCGGCTTTCGCCCGAGACTCGTCGGCGGGCGGCCCGGAAAAACCGGCCGCGGCGAACACAAGGAGAACCCATCCGAACATCGCGACTGAACGCTTCATTCCGAATCCTCCTGAAGGGACTTGAACATCATTCGTAGCGTCGACTCCAGCATTATTCACAAAAATATTGAAGATTTCTACAAGTATTTTTTCAAACGCACCGAGGAGGCCGGATCGATTTCAATTCCGGACGGGCCGTTTTCCTTAGAGGTCCAGCTCGAGCCCCAAACCCAGGAACCGGGCTTTCTCCAAAACCAGCCGGGCGGCGGCCAGGTCGTCCAGGGCGATCCCCATGTTCATGGCCATGGTCCGCTCCTCGGGACGGGTCCGTCCCGGAACTCGGCCCGAAATCAGGTCGGCCAATTCCCCGACCCGATCCGGCAGCGAACGGAAATATCCGCGATCCCGGAAAGCCTGCATCTGGGCCAGGTCGTCGGTGACGAGGATATCCGCGGCGGCCAGGGCTTCCCTGCTCCAGGACGAATCGTAGTCGACCGCCGAGACAAAAACACCCGGGGCGAAATCGTTGATTCCGAGCGCCGGCCGGGGATCCTTCACAATCGTTCCGGCCGTGACCACGAGGTCGCTCCCGCCGACGGCCTCCGCCACCGTGTCGAGGACGTCGACATCCAGGTCGGAGGATTCCCGGACACGGAAGGCAAAAGCCGCCGCCGCTTCCCGCCGCAGGTCGAAGGCTCGAATCCGGCGCAGGCGGAAAGCCGTCCGGAGGGCCTCCACATGTTCATAACCTTGAACGCCGCAGCCGACGATGGTCAGCGTTTCAGCGTCGTTCCGAGCAAGGCGTTTGGCCGCCGCGACCGAAGCCGCAGCCGTCCGCTTGGCCGTGATCCACGAGGCGTCCATGACGCAAACAGGCCGGCCGGTCTCGGCCTCGTTCACGATCATCAGGGCCGAAAGTGAAGGAAGGCCGCGGCGGAAATTTTCCGGCGCGGAAGCAACCCACTTGACCCCGGCCAATCCCGCTCCATGGAGCAGGGCGGGCATGGCGTTGATGAACGACCCGGAACCCGCCGGCCCGGGATACACCGCCGACTTGGGCGGCATCTCGGCCCGACCCGCGGCTTTCTCCCGGAACATCTCTTCGAGGGCCCGGACGATCTCGGCGATGGTGACCCCGGCCCGTTCGACATCCGACCGGGACAGGTAGAGAATCTTCGGCCCGCTCATGCGCCTTCTCCTTTTTTATCCCGGACAAAATGAGGCAGGGCGGCGGGAATCACCAGGGACAGCTCCAGAAATCCGCGGTATTCCCCGCCCTCCGTCCAGGGCGCCTGGTAGATCAGCTTTTTTATTCCGTTTTTCTCGATCGTGTAAACGTTGGCCCGGCCTTCGGCCAGCATCCCCTTGAGCTTCGTCCGTGACGGCTCCGGATGACAATCCAGGACGCTCGTCCCGAGCAGCTTCGACCCTCCGTCGGCGGCGAACGTCTCCCGGGCCCGGTCGTTCATCGCCAGAATGACGCCAGCCGGGTCGCAGACGGTCAACGCGCCGGGGAAGCTTCGCCAGAATTGTTCATAATCCACGTGGTCCTCCTTAAGACGGTCCGGTCAGGGTCAGGCGCTTGACCAGGATCGTGGCATAGGATCCCCGGGGGAGGTCGAAGCGCAGAGCGATTTTTTTCCGGCCGGGATGAAGCTCATCCTCT
The DNA here is from genome assembly GCA_964411395.1 of uncultured Eubacteriales bacterium. Classification (GTDB taxonomy): domain Bacteria; phylum Acidobacteriota; class Aminicenantia; order Aminicenantales; family UBA4085; genus JAAZPG01. The sequence goes on from CAYPKX010000071.1 coordinate 10,750, forward strand.
CCCCGGTCGAGAACTTCAAAACCTTCGGGCCGGACGACGACGGGCCGGAGAAACGACTGGAACCGGACGCGCCGCAGCTCTTTCGTCCGGAAAGCGGCCCGGCTCAAGCCCCGTTCCCGCAGAAGATCGTCGAACGGCGACTCCGTTTCGCCGTCGGGAAATTCCATTTTCACCGAGGCCGTCGGGAGCCGCAGCGCCGGCCGGCCGAATTTTTTTTCGGCTTCCCGGGCGTCGCGCCAGAAAAGATACGGGCCCTCCCGGCCGGCATATTCAGAAACCGGAATATCCCGGTTCCGGATGATCCTCCGGAGAAGCTCGTTCCAGAGATGCGATTGAAAGGCCGCAAACTGCATCGCCGTTTCCTCTTCGGGAATCCGATGGAGGGCTTCGGCGAGATCTCCCGGACGGTTTCTGAGGATATCGAAAACGGCCCGTTCGAGCGGCCGCTCGGCCAGGGTTCGACAGGCCTTCCAGTCGCGCCAAACCCGGAAAAGCTCCGCTTTCCGCGCCCGCTCGCGGCCGGAGAGAGTCGGCGTCACCGAGGTCAGAAACGCCTGGAGCGCCCCATTCCAATGCCGCCGGAGAATCTTTTCGGCAAAAAAGCCGCGCTCCGGGTCGTAACTGCGAAAGCGCTGATCATCGAACCAATTCGGAAAACCGCCCCGCCGAATTTCCTCCAAAGCCGGTTCGAGAGTCTCCAAACGGGCGAGGGCCCGAATGACGACGGTGAATCCGTTGGACAGGATCAAATCCGGACCCATCGGCCGGTCCATACGCCCGGCCGGCTCGAGCCGGAAATCCTTCCCGGCCGTGCCGAGGTCGTCCGGATCTTCGATCGTGATGAATTGGGACGTCCGGCCGTGCTTGTCTTTTTTTCCGCCGTAAGCAAACCGCGCCGGCGGAAGGCGGAGACGGCCGGCCAGATGCCGAACGAGGTCGGTCGTATTCCAGCCGCTTTTCTCGAGCCGATAGACGCCGAACCGGCCCCCGGGAACCAACGGCAGAGCCGCCCTCTCTTCGACGAGGAAATCCTCCGGCCGCGCTTTGATCACCCCCGAATTATATCACGTTGAATCCCCGTCCGGATTCGGTTAAAATCCCGTCCCCCAGGCCAAAGCGATTCGGATGGAGGAGAAGCCCATGAAGGCGCCCCGGTTCCCTCGGCGGAGAGGCATCCTTTGGATCGGCGCGGCCGCAGTCGCCGCCGGACTGTTTTTCGGCGGCCAAGCGCTGAGATCCGATCCGGTCCCGTCCTTGACCCTCCAAACCCGGGAAGCCGTGGAAACCGTGCTGGCTTCCGGCCGGATTGTCGGCAAAATCACGGTTCCCCTCTCCTTTGTCCGGCCGGGCCGGATCGCCGAAGAGTTCATTCGCGATGGCGAAGCGGTCCCCGCCGGCCTCGTCCTGATGCGGCTCGATGCCCGGCATGAGAACCGGGCCCGGGACCGGGCCCGAATAATCCTGGCCGAAGCCAGGCTCCGGAAAGACAAACTTCGGACCACGGATCTGGCCGACGCCGAGGAAAAAGTCCGGCAGGCCGGTGCCAACGACACGTATGCCGGGGATTATTTCAAGCGCCAAGCGGAGCTCTTCAACCAAAACACCATTACCCGGCTCCAGTACGAGCAAAGCCGGCGGGACCGGGCTTTGGCCGCTTCGGCCCTGTCCGCGGCTGAAAACCAGCTGAAATCCCTGCGCGAAATTCAAACGGCCCAAGCCGACCTGGACATCGCCCGGGCGGAGAGCGACCTGAAACAGGCCGAAATCGACCTCCAGGATACCGTTCTGAAAGCCCCAGTTTCCGGACGGATCGTCTCCCACGACGCCCACTCCGGCGAATTTGTCGCCGCCGGACAGAAGGTGGTCACGTTCATTCCGGACGCCGCCCGGACCTTTGTCGAAATCCAGGTCGACGAGACTCAGGCTGGGCGCCTCGTCCCGGGTCAAAAGGCGTTCGTGTCGTCGGCGGCCTTCCCGGACCGGATTTTTTCCGGAGAAGTCGAGCGAATCGGAGCCATCGTCGACGCCCAGCGCGGTTCATTTACCGTCCGCGTCAAGCTGGATCGCTTTGAAGCCGACCTTCTGGCGGAATCATCCGTCTCGGTTCAAATCGAGCTCGGGCGGGCCTCCGGAATCCTGTTTCTCGAACAGCGGTTCATTCTCAGGGAAAACGGCCGGACCTCGGTCTTCATCGCCGACGGCCGCCGGGCCAGACGGACTCCGGTCATCGTTCGGGATTTGGGCAATGGCTTGTTTGAATGCCGCGAGGGACTTCGGGCGGGGCAAACCGTTCTCCTTCCCCCGGGGATGAAAGACGGCCTCAAAGTCAGGCCCGTCCCGCTTTCGGAGTGAGGGATGTTTGACGTTTTCGTGGCCTTTCGCTTCCTCCGGGAGGGCCGGTCCCAGACGCTCTTCATCCTGAGCGGGATCATCCTCGGAATCGCCGTCCAGGTTTTTCTCAACGCCCTGATCGTCGGGCTGCAAGACAGCCTTGTCCAGCGAACCGTCGGAAATGCCCCGCATATCACCGGGACGATGCCCGACGTCGTACCGGCCAACGTCCTTCCGTCTGAGGATGGAAGCCGACTGATCTCCCGGGTGGTCACCAATGAAGGTTCGGTCAAGCCGATCCGGGACGGCCGTTTAATCATCGACCAGATCAGCCGGCAAGACGTTTTCACGGCCATCCTGCCCGTCGCCCGGGGCTCGGGCTTTATCCTTCAAGGACAAAAATCTCTTCCGGTGATCCTCCGCGGCGCGGACCTGGAGGGCTCCGACCAATTGTATGACATCCGCCGCCGTTTGACCGCCGGCCGTTTCGAAATCGGGACCGACGGCGCGCTGATCGGCCGGGATCTGGCCGAAAAGCTCCGGCTCGATGTCGGCTCGACCATGCGCCTCTCCACCCCCGGAGGAACCGGTGACCTGTTCCGGGTCAACGGGATCTTCGATCTGGAAAACCAGGCCGTCAACGAATCCTGGATCCTTCTCTCTCTTCCGCGGGTTCAGGGCCTTCTTAACATCGACCGGGATCTGACCGAAATCGAGATCCAGGTCGATGACGTTTTTACGGCCGAGCGGAAGGCGGCCGACTTGAGAGCGGTCTTTCCCTCCGTCCGGTGGCGGAGCTGGGAAGAGACCAACAGCTCGCTTCTTACGGCCCTGCAGAGCCAGGGATCCTCGTCGTACATGATCCAGGTCTTCGTGCTGCTTTCGGTCACTCTGGGCATCGCCAGCGTTCTGGCCGTTTCCGTCGTCCAGAAATCCCGGCAGATCGGCATCCTCAAAGCCATCGGGACCATGACCCGCCATGTCAGCCGCATTTTCGTCATCCAGGGCGCGTTTTTGGGATTTATCGGATCCCTCCTCGGCGTCCTGGCCGGTTGGGGATTGATCCTGATGTTCCAAGCCGCCCGGGCCGGCGACTCCTCCTCGTTTCCCATCACCGTATCGTTCGGCGCGGCCGTCCTCTCGGTCGGAGTGGCGACCGCGGCCGGAACGTTGGCCGCCTTCGTCCCGGCCCGCCGGGCCGCCCGGCTCGATCCGATCGAGGTGATTCGAAATGGCTGACTTCATCGCCTTGAAGGGCATCGTCAAGGTCTACGGAACGGCGGTCAAGACGACCGCTCTCCGGGGCGTCGACCTTTCGATTCCCGCGGGCGAGTATGCGGCTTTGATCGGCCGCTCCGGGTCGGGAAAATCCACGCTTCTCAATATCATCGGGGCGCTCGACCGGCCGACGGCGGGCGAGATGCGGGTCGAGGACCGGGACGTCTTCGCCCTCGATGACGACGGACTGGCCGCCTTCCGGAACCGGACGATCGGCTTCGTTTTCCAATTCCATCATTTGTTGCCCGAATTCACCGCCCTCGAAAACGTCCTGCTCCCCTTCCGGGCGGCCGGCGGCCGGATGACCTCCGTGGCCGAACGGCGGGCCCGGCGTCTTCTCGAGCGGGTCGGCGTCGGCGACCGGATGAACGCCAAGTCCGCCAATCTCTCGGGGGGCCAGCAGCAGCGGGTCGCCATCGCCCGGTCCTTGATCAACGAGCCGCGCCTCATTCTGGCCGATGAGCCGACGGGAAACCTGGACACGGAATCGAGCGAAGCGATCAAGGGCCTGTTGCGGGAGATCAACCGGGAAAATCGAACGACGTTTCTTATCGTCACCCACGACCGCCATATCGCCGCCGGCTGCGACCGGGTCATCGAGATCGACGACGGCGCGATCCTTCGCGATTTTCGTCCGGCCGACGGATCGCCCGATGAAGCCTGGGCCGAATTGGCGCCCTGCGAATGCCGGGAGCGGCTCCGGGGCGATTTGAAAGCGTCGGCTATTCGACCTTGACCGAGACGATCAGCCAGTCGTTCTCCCGGCGCTCCAAAATCCAGGAATACCGGCCTTCGAACATGACTTCCCGGTAGAGCTTGGACGCCGGGATCCCGGTCATGACCTGCGAAAAAACCGCCCGGGTTTGAAATTCGGGGTACCGGGCCATCTGAAAATCAAGGTTGAGATTGGCGGCCGTGACTTGGATTTCGCGGGCGGCGCTCATCATGATCTCCAGGTCGCTGCGAAGCCGGTTGTACACATCCGGACGGGCGTGCAGCCGGAAAAACTCGGCGGACCGGCCGGCTTTGTAGCTGGCCGCGTATTGATCGACAAGACTTTTGATTTCCCCGGGAGCCAGTTGAATCACGGCGTCCAAGGCGACCGCCTTGGCTTCGGTTGAATTCGGATCGGCAGCCAGAATTTTTCGGGCCAGGGCCAGGGATTCAGCCCGGGAGCCCCTCTCGAGAAGGTTTCGCGCCCGCGACACATCATCGACGGGAACGGTTTCAACCGGTTTTGTTTTCGCCGGGACGGGCGGATCGGGCTTTCCCGCTTCATCTTCGACCTTCGGGGGGGCGGCCCCGGCCGGCGGCGTGAAATGGATCGTGACCTGGAGCGTGGCTTGGATCGGAATCCCCTCCA
>CAYPKX010000072.1:0-15541 GCA_964411395.1 uncultured Eubacteriales bacterium
ATGCCGGCGCAGGTGATGATGACTTGGGCTTTTTTTATCCGGTCGTATTCGCCCAGAAGGCGGTGAAGGCCGGCGACTCCGACGTCATAAGCCCGCTCGACCTTGTTGCCCAGCATCTCGCAGGTGATGAACGCCTCTTCGGCCACGGGAATGTCCGAGGTCCCCGCCGTCAGGACGAAGATCTTTCCCCGGCCGGCCGGCGCGGGCCTGATTTTCAGGGAAATGATCCTGGCCGGAGCATGGTAGACGGCTTTGGGAACGGCCTTGACAACCGCGGCGTAGGTCTTCTCCTCGACTCTGGTGATGAGCAGGTTACATCCCTTGTCGACGATGGCTGAGGCGATTCGGACGATCTGCTCGTCCGTTTTTCCAAGGCCATAAATGACTTCGGGGTATCCCTTCCGAATTTCCCGGTGATGATCCACTTTGGCGAAGCCCATGTCCTGGTAAGGGTAGTCCTTGAGGGCTTCCAAGGCTTTCTTCGGGGACAAGGTTCCCTTGCGGACCTTCATCAACAGGTCTTCGAGCTGAGATTTCATGGGCGGATTGTAACAGAAGGGTTCTATGATCGGCTAATCTTCATGGCCGACTGAGTAAGTCGAGGCCGCGGCGGGGGCGCAGGGTTGGCGGGGGTCCCGCCGCCCCGTTGGGGGGTGATCCGTTTGGTGGGTTCCCCCCATCTTCAGGGGCCCCCCGCTATGCGGTTTCCGGGAGGCATTCTCGGCTAAAGAAAGATTCTTCTCGTAATTTTTTCTCTCTCTTCATTCTTTCGCCCAAGTTTATTGTCTGATACGGGCGGCGTGATTCCGTGATAAAATACGCGGCCGAGGAGAGTTCATGGGATTTTCGAAAACCATCGCCGGACCGATCGCTTTTGAGGGAGTCGGGGTCCATTCCGGCCGTCCCGTCCGGCTCCTCCTCCTTCCGTCCGACCGTCCGGGAATCGTCTTCCGGCGGACCGACCTCGAACAGGCCGAGATGGCCCTGTCGCCGGACCGGGTCGAATCCCAAAACAGCACGACGCTTATCGGCGACCGGTTTTCCGTCAGGACCGTTGAGCATCTCCTGGCCGCGCTCTGGATTCCCGGGATCGACGCTCTGACCGTCGAGCTGGATTCCGATGAAATCCCGATCCTGGACGGAAGCGCCGGACCCTTCGCCCTGGCCATTCAAGCCTCCGGGGTGACGGTCCTGCCGATCCGGCAGCCGGTGATCCGGCTCGTCCACCCCTTCCGGGTCGAGGACGGGGCCGGAGCGTCCATCGCTTTTTCGCCCTGCGGGCCCGGCGCCGATCCGGAGTTTTCTTACACGATCGTCTATGACCACCCATCGATCGGGAGCCAGTCGCTTCGGCGGCCGCTGCGGTGGGACATCTTCATCCGGGAGATCGCCCCGGCCCGGACGTTCGGCTTTTTCAAGGACGTCGAGGAATATCGGGCCCGCGGGCTTGCCCTCGGCGCCTCGGTCGAAAACACCGTCGTCCTCGACGATTCCGGGGTGATGAACGGGCCGCTCCGGTTTCCCGACGAGTTCGTCCGGCACAAGCTTCTCGACCTGGCCGGCGACCTGGCCCTTCTGGGCCGTCCGTTCCGGGCCCGAGTGTCGGCCGAGAAAGCCGGGCATAAGCTCCACTTTCAGGCCGTCCGGCATCTTCTGGATCACCCGGAGTACTTCGTCCTCGAGGAAACATAAGGAGTCCGCATCATGAAACGAGCCTTGGTTTGCGGAGCGGGCGGTTTCATCGGCAGCCACCTGGTCAAACGCCTGAAGAAGGACGGATACTGGGTCCGGGGCGCCGACCTCAAACGGCCGGAGTTTTCGCCCGGCGCGGCGGATGATTTTCGAATCCTCGACCTGCGCCGGCCGGAAAACTGCGCCGAGGCCGTCCGAATCGACGGCCGGCCCGTCGACGAGGTGTTCCAGCTGGCGGCCGACATGGGCGGTATGGGATTCATTCATTCGGCCGAATGCGAAATCATGAGGAACAGCGCCCTCGTCAATATTCATATGATCGACCAGGCCGCCTCTGCCGGCGTTGGACGGTATTTCTTCTCCTCCTCGGCCTGTGTCTACCGGGATATGACCGCCGGGGAACCTCCCCTCACGGAAGCCGACGCTTATCCGGCCTTTCCGGACAACGAGTATGGCTGGGAAAAGCTGTATGCCGAGCGGATGGCCATGGCTTACGGCCGCCGATTCGGGATCCATGTCCGGCTGGCCCGGTTCCAGAACTGTTTCGGCCCGGAAGGGACGTGGCGGGGCGGACGGGAGAAAGCTCCGGCCGCGCTCTGCCGAAAAATCGCCGAGGCCGAAGACGGAGGAACGATCGAGGTCTGGGGCGACGGCTCGGCCATGAGGGCTTATACCTTTATTGATGATATGGTCGACGGAATTGTCCGGTTGATGGGCTCGGAATTGGAAAACGGCGTCAATATCGGCCGGCCGGAGTATATTTCGGTCGACGGCTTGATCGCGACAATCGCCGAAATCGCGGGGAAAACAATCCGGATGAAGCATATCCCCGGGCCGGTCGGCGTGCGGGCCCGCAGCTTCACCAACGACCGCATTTGTTCGACCGGATGGACTTCCCGTTTTTCCCTCCGCGACGGTCTGGCGGTTACCTATCCCTGGATCGAAGCCCAGGTCAAAGCGAACCGCTGAGATGCTTTCCGACGTCCGACTTCTGGCCGGGGACGACCTGCTCTCGGCCGGCGCGTTAGCCGGGCGTTTCCGCAAAGCCGGGACGAAGGAAGCGATCCGCTGGTTCCGCGGAGCCGAGGCGGCGGCCTCCTCGGCCGCCCAATCCTTCTCCCCGGGCCCGCATTCCTGGCTGGCCCGGCTGCGCTGGGCCCGGATCAACCACACCCTCGGATCGGCGGCTCTCTCGGCCCGGCTTCCCGGCCTGGCGGCCGACGCCCGTCGCCTTCAGGAAGAGGCCTTCGAAATCATCGGCCGGACAATCGTGGCGGAGCCCGGACGCCGGCCGGCCTATCCCCGAAACGCTCTCCGTTCCGACGAAATCGTCTGGGGACGGGCGGCCGTCCGCCTCGACCTCGGCGGCGGATGGACGGATACTCCGCCGTATTCTCTGGAGCGCGGCGGCCGGGTCATCAACGCTGCGGTCGATTTGAACGGCCAGCCGCCCATCCACGTCTATGCCCGGGTGATCGATTCCCTGGAAATCCGGATCGCTTCGATCGACCACGGCTCCGGCCTCCGGATCCGTGAGCTCCCCGAGCTTCTTGACTATCGGAATCCATCTTCGGGGTTCGGTTTAGCCAAGGCCGCCGTGGTCCTGGCCGGATTTTCCCCCGAGCGCTCGCGTTGGCCGTCGAACGTGAAGACGCTTCGGGATATGCTGAGGGCCTTCGGCGGAGGATTGGAGATCACCACCCTGGCGGCCATCCCGAGCGGCAGCGGCTTGGGCACTTCAAGCGTCATGGGGGCGGTATTAGCCGCAGTCATCCAGCGTCTGGTCGGGCGCGAACCGGCGCCGGCGGAGCTGTTCCACCGCGTCCTTCAAATCGAACAGGAATTGACCACGGGCGGCGGCTGGCAGGATCAGGTCGGCGGCGTTCTTCCCGGAGTCAAAATGATTACCACCGAACCGGGACTCGTGCCGAATCCCCTGGTCCATTATGTTCCAGCCGATGTCCTCGATCCCCGGACCAACGGCGGGACGACGCTCCTCTATTACACCGGGATCCGCCGTCTGGCGAAAAATATCCTTCGGACCGTCGTTGGCCGCTACCTCGACCGGGATGAGGCGGTCATCAAGACCCTGGCCGAGATCCACGCTTTTCCTCCCTTGATGGTCGAGGCCATGTCCCGCAAGGATTTCCCGCGTTCCGGCGAGCTCATCGATTTGGCTTGGCGGTTGAATAAAAAGCTCGACCCCGATTCGACGACGGTGGAGATCGAGGCGATCCTGGCGAGGATCCGACGCCGGATCCACGGAGCCAAGCTCCTGGGAGCCGGAGGGGGCGGATTTCTCCTGATCGCCTGCCGGTCGCAAGCCGATGCGGCCCGGGTTCGGGATGTTCTGGAAAAGCATCCGCCCAATCCCCGGGCCAGGTTTTTCTCCTTTGAAATCGCTCCCCGCGGGTTGCAGGTCACGGTCTGTTGACCGTTTCCCTTGTCTTTTCGGGCCCGTTCGAGTAGAATGATCCCCATCCCAACGCCGGAGTCGCGCCTTTGAAAGACGAAAAAAGCAAAAAAGACGAGTATCAGAAAGCCCTGGCTTGTTTCAGCGAGGCCATGAAAGAGTTCCGGAAATCGAAGTGGGACAAGGCTGTCGATTTGTTCGGCTCATTTATCGAGAAATATCCCGTGGAACGCGACCTGGTCGCCCGGGTCCGGACGTACCTGGCCATCGCCCAGGAACATTTGAAGGCGCCCCGGGAAATGTCCAGCCCGAAAACCGCCGAGGATTTCCTCAATGCCGCCGTTTTCAAAATGAACAGCGGAGTCAATGAGGAAGCCCTGGACTATGTTCAAAAGGCCCTGAAATCCTTCGCCGATGATGCCCGGATACTCTACCTCCAGGCCGACCTGCTTTGCCGGGCCGGCCGTTTGGAGGAGTCCCTCGAGTCCCTGCGGAAAGCCGTTCTGGGCGAAAAATCCTACCGGATTCTGGCGCAGAACGAAATCGACTTCGCCCCCTTGTGGGAAGACAAACGGTTCAAATCCATCACCAAGTCCGCCTGACGGCGGCGAAAGGGGGGGAAATGGACGGTCGATTGACCGGGCTCGTTCTGGCCGACGGCGACGATAACGGATTCAACTCCTCGACTCCGAAAATTCTCCACTCCTTGCTGGGCGTGTCCCTGCTCCGGACGACCGCCGGAGTTTTACGCGCGGTCGGTCCCGGCCGGCTGGTTGTGGCCACCGGGATCCCCGTCGCCGCCGTCGAATTGGAATTGGCCGGATTTCCGGCCGCCATCGTCGGGCTTCCTCCGGGAAAAGGACAGGAGGTTTTCGCCCGCTCCCTGCGCAAAGCGCTGGCCGGCGAGGCCGAGGGGGATATTCTGATTCTTCCGGCCGATATCCCGACGGTCAAACCCGGCCTGCTTCGGGCCCTGGTCACCCGGCATCGCCGCCGGGGATATGCCTGTACGATGCTCTGGGCGGATATCGAAAATTCCGAGGGGGACGCGGCCCCAAAATACGTCCGGTCCGCCGAAAAAGATAAATCCGCTCCGGCCGCAACCCACCCTCATCGCGTCCCGACCGGCATTTTCGTTTTTCGAGCCGAAGATCTGAGGAACGTCCTGTCCCGGGCGGTCAAAGCCGGCCCCGCCGGCCGGTTCGATCCGGCCGGTGCCTTCTCGCTGCTCGCTTCGGCCGGACGTCCCATGGGCGTCTTTCTTGCTCCCGAAGCCGAAGATGTCCGCCGGATCCGTACGCGCTACGACCTCGGGCTCGCGGCCGAGCGGATGCGATTGCGGAAGGTTAGAGACTTGGCCGAATCGGGCGTCACCGTCCTGAGCCCGGCGTCGACCTGGATCGAGGCGGAGGTGAGCGTCGGCCCGGAAACCATCATCTATCCCGGCGCGGTCATCGAAGGGCCGACCGTGATCGGCCGGAATTGCCGGATCTTCCCGAACGCCCATATCATCGGATCGATTCTCGGCGACGACGTCCAGGTGTTCAGCTCGACCGTCATCGATGACGCCGTTCTGGAGAACGACGTACGGATCGGCCCGTTCGCCCGGGTCCGGATGAAGACCGTTCTGCGGCCGGGCTCGCGGGTCGGCAACTTCGTCGAAATGAAGAAAACCGATTTCGGCCCCGGCGCCAAAGCCATGCACCTGTCTTATCTCGGGGACAGCGAGGTCGGCGGAGCGGCCAATATCGGGGCCGGCACCATTACCTGCAATTATGATGGGGTGAATAAAAACCGAACGATCATCGGAGCCGGCGCGTTTATCGGCAGCGGAAGCGAACTGGTGGCGCCCGTCCGGGTCGGCCGGGGCGCGTACGTTGCGGCGGGTTCGGTCATCACCAAGGACGTCGCCGACGACGCCCTGGCCATCGCCCGCGGCCAGCAGGTCGAGAAGCCCGGCTGGGCTTCGGTCCGGCGGGAAAAGCTGGCGGCGGCCAAAGCGGCCGGTAAAAAAAGCTGACTCGGTTTGATTCGAAGACGTGGTAGAATTGCTCCCGGTCCTGAATCGTCTTGATGATCAACGGGGAGGAGAGCGCCTATGTGTGGAATCGTCGGCTACATCGGTCCCAAAAGCGTCGTTCCGGTCCTGATCGACGGATTGAAAAAGCTCGAATACCGGGGTTATGACTCGGCCGGAGTGGCCCTGGCCGGCTCCGGCGGCATCCATCTCTGCCGGGTGCAGGGCAAAGTGGCGGTTCTTGAGGACACCCTTCGAAAAGCGCCTCTCGAAGGAACCTACGGCCTCGGGCATACTCGCTGGGCGACGCATGGGCGTCCGAGCGAGCGGAATGCCCATCCCCACGTCGATTGTTCCGGTGAAATCGTCGTTGTCCATAACGGGATCATCGAGAATTACCTCGGTTTGAAGGCCATGTTGCGGGAGGAGAAACACGAATTCCGGACGGAAACCGATACCGAAGTCATCGCCCACCTGGTCGAAAAATACTTCAAGGGCTCGCTCGAAGAAGCCGTCCGGGAGGCCCTGGCGGTCATGGAGGGCGCTTTCGCCATCGGGGTGATGTCGGTGAAGGATCCCGGTCGGATCATCGCGGCCAAGATGGGGCCGCCGCTTCTGGTCGGGGTCGGCGAGGGCGAAACGATTGTTTCCTCCGACATCAATGCGATCCTGGCTCACACGCCGCAGGTGGCTTTCCTTGAAGACGGGGAGATGGCCGTGATCGATGCCGCCGGTCCCCGGTTCGCCGATTTTAAAGGGAACCCGATCGACAAAAAGATCGAGAAGATCCTCTGGAATCCCTTGATGATCGAAAAGCAGGGTTTCAAGCATTTCATGCTCAAGGAGATCTTCGAACAGCCTCAAGTCATCCGGGACACGCTGATGGGCCGGTTGTCCCTCGACCGGGGCGAGGTGCTTCTGGATGAGACCGGGCTCGGGCCCGAAGTCTTCCGCGGCGTCCGCCGGGCGGTCCTCATCGCCTGCGGCACGTCCTCCCATGCCGCCTATGTCGGCAAATATTTGATGGAGTCCCTGGCCGGGATTCCGGCCGACGTCGAGTTTGCCTCGGAATACCGGTACCGTGACTTCATTCTGGACCGGGACGCCCTGGTGATCGTCATTTCCCAGTCCGGAGAGACGGCCGACACCCTGGCCGCCCTTCGGGCGGTGAAAAGCCGGGGCGCTACGACCCTGGCCGTCACCAACGCCGTCAGCTCCTCGATCGCCCGGGAAGCCGGAGGCGTCCTCTACACCCATGCCGGCCCCGAGATCGGGGTGGCGGCGACCAAGACCTTCACCGCCCAGATGACCGCTTTAACCCTGATCGCCCTGGGCTTGGCCCAGGCCAAGGGCACCTCCAGCCAGGAAGGCCGACTGGCCGTCATCGAAGAGCTCCAGCGCCTTCCCCACAAAATCGGAAAGATCCTCAGCCGGACCGCCGCCCTGGAAGAGCTGGCCAAGTCGTTCATGGCCTACTCCCATTTTCTCTTCCTCGGGCGTTGGGTGAATTTTCCGGTCGCTCTCGAAGGAGCCCTCAAGCTCAAGGAAATTTCCTACATCCACGCCGAGGCCTACGCCGGCGGCGAAATGAAGCATGGGCCGATCGCCTTGATCGACGAAAAGATGCCGACGATGGCCATCATTCCCAAAGACCGGGTTTACGACAAAATGCTCAGCAATATCGCCGAGATTAAAGCCCGCTCGGGTTGCATCCTGGCCGTGGCCGACGAGGACGACGCCTCGATCGGCGACCATGTCGATGTCGTCATTCCGATCCCGGCGACCCATCCGCTGCTTGTTCCGTTCCTGGCCGTCGTTCCCTTGCAGCTTTTCGCTTATTACATAGCGGCCAAGCGGGGAGCCGATGTCGACCAGCCTCGCAACCTGGCCAAGTCCGTCACCGTGGAGTGATCGGCGCTCATTGAGACTCGTCCGGGAAAAAGCCGCCGGTCGACGGGAGGGTGCGTGAGAACCCGCAGAGCCGGGAGTCGAGTCGCCGGATTTTCCCTCTTGGGGGCCCTGAGCCTCATTTGTGGTCTCTTGGTTTTCGGCTGCCGGCAATCCACCCCCAACCAACCCGACCTGGCCTCGATTTCGTTGGAGCGGACCGTTTCCCGCGTTTCCGTCGAAATCCATGTCGATGCGGCGGCGGGAAACGACAGCACAGGGAACGGTTCGGCGGCGAATCCTTATCGAACGATCGGGCGGGGGCTTCAGGCGGGCGGGTCGGGGATGATCGTGATCGTTCGGCCGGGGACATACGATGCGGCTCTCGGGGAATCCTTCCCTCTCGAGTTGAAGGCCGGGCTGACGCTCCGGGGGGCGGCCGCCGAGACGGTGACCGTCGACGGCGCCGGCGCCGCGACGGTCATCGAGGATGCCCCGGCGGCCCGGATCGAGCGGCTCACCGTCAGGGGAGGCCTGCAGGCGGGGATTCGTCTCCGGGCCGCATCGACCGTCTCTTCCTGTATTCTCCGGCAGAATTTTCGGGGAATTGTCTGCGATTCTTCGGCCTCGATCGAAGACAACCTCATTGAAAGTCACGCCGATACGGGGCTTCACATCAGCGGATCGGCCGCTCCGACGGTTCGGCGAAACGTGATTCGGGCCAACGGCGGGGAAGGCGTCGAATGCCTGAATTCATCCGCGCCTGTCCTGCGGGGCAATGAAATCCGGGAAAACCAGAAACACGGCGTTGTCTGCGGCGACGAGGCCCAGCCGCTCCTTGAGGAAAACACCGTCACCCGCAACGTCCTGCCCGAAATCTATATCCTGTTCGCCGCCCGGCCAACGCTGGCGGGGAATACCATCCGGGATAATGTCCGGTACGGCCTCGACGATGCCCGATATCCCGGCCAGGGTGAGATTTCGGCCCTCGGCAACACCTGGAACGATCCTCAGCCTGAGGGGACGGTTTTCGGTCCGGCGGATTTCCGGCCGAACTATTACATCAAGGAAGCCGGAAACAGCGTTCGCTTCTCAGGCGGGGAGGCTCCGGCCTCCGTCCGCCGGCGATCGCTTCCCTGAGCGCTGGCTTGCTCGCTCGATTCCCGGTCTTCCTCCCTTGGCTGAAATGATTTCTGTTCTCCCTGCAACTTTATTTGTTCAATAAACGTATTCATGGCCGGAGACTTATTTGAAACTTCTTTCAAGAATCGAAGAAATCATCCTCCTGGCGGTTATCCGGTTGGGCGCCGAGGCCTATGGCCTGACCATTTGCCGGGAAGTGAGCCGGGTGACGGAGAAAGACTGGCTGGTCGGGGCCATCTACGCCCCGCTGGCCCGGCTTCATAAAAACGGCCATATCGAGATCCGGCCCGGCGCTCCCGGGCCTGAGACGGGGGAGAGCCGCCGCGTCTATTACCAGGTGACGCCGCAGGGGCGGGAAGTTTTGGCGGAAACCCGGCGGATCACCGCCCGCGGCTGGGTGGGACTGGCCGTTCCCAAGCCCGAACGTCCTTAGAACGGCCATGCCCGATCCCGTTTCCTCCCCCCGCTTACCCCGTCGCGTTCTGGCTTGGATATTCGAACGCGACCGGGCTTTCGGCGCGTTCCGGGACCTGGAAGATCTCTATCTTTTCGACCTGAAGGAACTCGGGACTCGCGCCGCCCGCCGAAGATACCGCCGGCAGGCGGCGGCCGCGGCCTTCGGATATTTTCGGAATCGTTTTCTGTGGAGCTTTCCCATGCTGAATAACGACCTGAAAATCGCCTGGCGGAACATCACCCGGCGCAAGGGACCGGCCTTCCTGAATATTTTCGGACTCGCCGTCGGCCTTTCCGTCTGCCTGTCCATCCTGATTTACTACCGGCACGAAACGCGCTATGACACCTCCCACGAATATCGGGACCGGATCGTCCGTTTCGAGCCCCGGTTCCTCAATCCTGATGGGTCCGAAAACGGCGGCTTCGCCACCCTGGCCCCGGGATTCGTTCCTCTTCTGGCGAAGGATTTTCCGGCCATCGAAAAAATCGCCCGCCTCGTTTCCCTGAAATCGTTCGGTGACACGTTCGTGACCAACGGCGAATCCGTCACCAGGGAACAGCGCGTCTTTCTGGCCGATCCGGAGTTTCTCGAGATTCTGACGCTTCCCTTTATCGAGGGAGATCCGCGCTCCGCCCTGTCCGAGCCGAACACGGTCATTCTTTCTTCATCGACCGCCCGCCGGTATTTTCCGGACGGCCCGGCCCTGGGCCGGATGCTGAAAATCGAAAGCCGGATCACCGGCTCCGCGCTGTTTCGGGTCAGCGGAGTGATGAAGGACATGTCCCTCAATTCCCACTTCCATGGCGACCTCGTGGGTTCTTTGGCGACCGTCAAAGCCATCGAGTCCCTCGGCTCCTATTTCTATGGAACGACCAACCTGACCGATAACGTGGCCTATGTCTATGCCCGTCTCGCCTCGAAAACGACGGCCGCTTCGTTCGAGGCTTCGTTTCCGGCCTTCCTCGACCGAGCCCTCCCGGCGCGGGCGGCGGAGGACGGCCGGCCGCTTCGACCGAGCTCCCGTCTCCGCCTGGTCGTCCAGCCCGTCCCCGGGATCCATCTTCAGGCCCGCAACGACAACGAGATCGAGCCCGGAGGCGATCCGAAGATGCTTTCGTTCTTCGTCCTGATCGCGGGTCTCATCCTGGCGGTCGCCTGCATCAATTTCGTCAACCTGGCAACGGCCCGGGCCTCGAAACGAGCCAGGGAAGTGGGCTTGCGCAAAGTCATGGGCGGCCGGAGGAAAACCCTGGCCTTTCAATTCATGCTCGAATCCGTCATGGTCGTTTTTGTCTCCCTGGTCGCCGGACTGGCTTTCACCCGGCTCACCCTGCCCGCTTTCAGCTCCATGGCCGGCCGTCCGCTTTCCTTTGCCGCGGTCCTTGAACCGGGATCGCTTCTGATTTTAGCGGCGGTCTTTCTCCTGGCCTCCCTGGCCGCGGGGCTTTACCCGGCCGCCTACATCAGCGGATTCCGCCCGGCCGCCATCCTGCGCGGCGAGCTGACGCGCGGGTCCCGAGGAGCTTTCTTCCGCAAGGTCCTGGTTGTCTTTCAGTTCGCGGTTTCCGTCGTCCTCATCGTCGGCGTCGGCGTCGTCGGCCGGCAGATGCGGTTCCTCCACGACGCCGACCTTGGATTCGACCGGGAAAACGTCATCCTGTTGCCTGTTTCCGCCGAAATCATCCGCGGCTGGGACGACGTCCGGCGGGAGCTGACCGCGGACATGTCGGTTCTGGAGGCGGCCCTCTCCAAGCGGGCGCCGTCCGGGTCGCTCCAGGACGCCCCCGGTTTTACGGCCACGGTCAACGGCCGGCTCGTCAACGGCGGCTTCCGCCTGCCCCACAACCGGGTCAGCCGCGAGTTTTTCCGGGCTTATAAGATGCGCTTCGTCGCCGGGCGTGATTTTTCCGAGGAATTCCCTTCCGACGATAATGAGGCGTACATCCTCAACGAGACCGCCGTCCGGCGGCTGGGCTGGGCTTCGCCGCAGGACGCCGTCGGCCAGCCGTTTTCGGTCGCCGGCGGGCGCAACGGCCGGGTTATCGGCGTCACCGCCGATTTCAACTATGAGTCTCTTCACAAGGCGATCGTGCCCATCGCCACGTATTTCTCCCCCGGCCAGGCCAACACCCTCTCGGTCCGGCTCGCGGCCGGGAGAATCGAGGAGGCCTTGAAACACGTCCGGTCGGTCTGGAACCGCTACCGGCCGGGATTTCCGTTCGAGTTCGATTTCCTCGACGACCGCTTGAACGGCCTGTACCAAAACGAGCAACGGATGATGCGGATGTTCCGGGCCTTCGGCGGGCTGGCGATTCTCGTGGCCGGCCTCGGTCTTTTCGGGCTGGCCTCGTACGCGGCCGAGCAGCGGACCCGCGAGATCGGCATCCGCAAGGTCATGGGCGCCTCGGCCGTCCGGGTTGTGGCTATGTTTGCGGCCGAATTCGGCCGCTGGGTTTGCGCCGCGATTCTCATCGCCTGGCCGGTCGGTTATCTCCTGATGAAGCGGTGGCTCGGGGGCTTCGCCTATAAAACCACCGTCGGCTGGGCCCCCTTCCTGGCCTCCGCCGCCCTCTCTTTGGTTATCGCTCTGGCCACGGTCGTTTCCCGGACTTTCCGGGCGGCCTCGGCCAATCCGGCCGAGTCGCTTCGGCACGAGTAGGATTGTCCGGTCCGTTTTTAAAACTTTATTTTCGCCGAAAGACGGGCCTGGCGCGGCAGCTGCCGCCCCCAGACCTGGTTGAAGAGACCGATGTCCTCCTTGACGTAGGAGACCGGCCGCTGGCTGTCGAGGACGTTGAAAACGTCGAGGCGGACGGCGACGGCCGCTCCGGAGAACGTCCCGGTCCCGGCCAGGGCAAAGGATTTCTCGAACGAAAAATCCAGATAGGCATGAGCCGGCGAGGTCAACGCTCCCCGGCCTTCGGGAAAAGCATAATACCCGGCGAAGAAAGGGACGTAACCCAGTTTTTCGTAGGGATACCCGGAGATGAATTCGAAGGCGGCGGCGGTCCGGATTCCCCAAGGCCCGGTGTAGAGAAGATTGACCTTGACGTTGTGGTCCACGGAATAGGGGAGACGGCCGTACCAGCCTTCGTCTCCCACTCCGCGGCCGCCGAGCCCGGCCATCGCCGTGTCGGCCCAGGTTTTAAAGTCCGCCAATTCGGGAACCGGCGGGACGTACAGGTGTTTTCCGAACAGGCCGATATAATAGGTGCTGCCTTCTTCCTGCGACCAGGCTCCCGATTCGGACTGACCCGGATTCGTTCCCCGGGCGAGACAGTGGGCGTAGGAGGCGTTGAGGGCGAATCGGCTGCCGATCGTTCCGTTGACTTCGACCTCGACCCCGAGATAGTCGCGCCGTTTGTATTCGAAATTATCGTAAACGAAGCGATACCCGGCGTCCTTGTCGAAAATCGCCAGGATCTCGAGGAGTTTTTCGGCCTTGGCCCCGACGACCCGGGCTTTGACCGCCCAGGAGGGGCCGAGGCGGCGGTCGTATTCAATCAGCCAGCGGGACTGGAAATCCGGGCGGGCGGCCGCATTGATCTCGAATTTCTGGGGGACCAGGCCGGGAACATTGATCCAGCTGGCCGGGTCGTGGATTTCCGCCTCGGTCGGGATTTCGGACCCGCTCCATTGGTAAGTCTGGTAGGTCAAACCCGCGCCCGGATTGAAAAAACCGAGGGGCATGGTCGTGATCATGTCGGAAAACCGGCCCCAGGCCAGCTTGAGGATGTTATTCCCGTCGGCGGTCAGGTCGGCGGTCAGCGACACCCGGGGGGAAAGAAAATCGCCCAAGCCCCAATCCCAAAGCGTCTCGCCGGAGTCGGAGACGCAGGTCTGGGTCTGGGACCTTAGGCCGGCCATGAGGGTGAACCGGTCAAACGAGATCTTGTCCTGGACAAAGAACCCCAATCCCCGCGAGCTGTTGATGAACTTGAAATCGCCGTATTCGAAGAGGGAGACCGGCGTTCCGGATCCGCCGTTCCAGGACAGGAAGGAGTACTTTGTTCCGGCGTCGTAGCCGTTGCCGGGAAAGAGGTCCTCGCTCTTCCCCGTGAAATCCACCCGGAAGTCGGAGGAGACGTCGTAATATTCGAGGCCGGCCGTGAGTTCGTGGCGTCCGGCCCGCTCGGTTTCCAGGTGGGTCGTGATTTTAAAGCTTGCGTCCAGGCGGCGCTCGTTGTCGGTCACATCGCCGTAGGAATTGTGGACGGTCCGGGCCAGGTCCTCGATAAAGTACATGGCCGGGCCGAGGTCGCCGTCGGTCGGGGTGGTGAACAAATCGCGCCGGACCTGCCCGATTCCGGCTTCGATGAAGGTTTTTTGGCTGAGAATGCCCCGGTAGTTGAGCCGGAAGAGCATGTCCTCGGCCCGGATCTCCTCGTTCATCTCCGGGAGCCCGAGGCCGCCCTTCTGGGGCAGGGATTTATCGAGCATGAAGGTCAGGGCCAGATTGTGGTTGACGTGGGGGGCGAAGCTGAGCTTGCCGAAGATGTTATTCCGGCCGATGGTCTTTCGCCCGGCCGGAATCGAAAGGTAGTCCAGCATTCCGGCGGCCGTTTCCTGAGTCAAGGTTTGGTAATTATCGGAAAGGAAGAACCAGAGCTTGTCCCTGAGGATCGGACCGCCGAGATTGAGATAGGCCTCGGTGTTGGAAAACGCGTTGGGTTCGCTGACAATCGAAAGCTGGGATTGGCGGGCGGCCTGGAGTCCCTGGTTTTGCAGGAGCAGACTGGCCTCGCCGTGAAAGGCATTGCCGCCGCTCTTGGTGACCATGTTGACGATTCCGCCGTAGGCCGAGCCGTACTCCGGAGAGAAGGGGTCGGAGATGATCTGGATCTCCTCCATGGCGTCGAAATTCAGTTTCAGCCCGGAGTCCTTCATCCGGACGCCGCTGATTTGCAGGCCGTCGACGATCCAGTTGTTGCCCTCGGCCCCGGCCCCGCGGAAGCTGGGCTGGCCTTCCACGGCCGTGCCCGTCCGGGTATCGGCCCGAACGCCAGTTGCTCCGGGGGTGAACTTGACCGCGTCGACGACGGACCGGTTTTGGGCCGGAATCTTGTCAAGATCGGTCGTCCCGAGGCGGTAGGAAGTGTCGGTCGAGGCCCGGTCCAGAAGCGGCGTTTGCGCCGTGACGACGACCTCGTTTTCGATCGCCGCCTGGGGCATCTTGACGGAGACGGCGGTTGTCAGCCCGAGCCGGACGATGGTGTTTTCCTGAACGACGGTGGAAAAACCCTGAAGTCTGAGTCTCAGCGTATACCGGCCGACGGGAAGGAGGGGAAGCCGGAACGAGCCGTCGCGCGAGGATAAAGTCGACCGTTCGCCCTGAAGGGACGGGCCGGAAACGGTGATGGTCACCCCGGGCAATCCCTGCCCGGAGTCGTCGGTCGCCTTGCCCTTGATTTCACCGGTCTCGTCGGCTGCCGCCCCGAGGGAGAGGAGGAGCAGGCCGGTCAGAAGCCAAACGGCCTTTATTGCCGACCGACGCGGGAATTTGACTCCGTTCATTCTCATTGTCCTTTCCGAAAATCCGCTGTTCGGGATTATTGTAGCCGAATCGGATTCCTCCCGCCAATGCGCCGGCCGTTCGGATCCATGTTGAGGGGCGACCATGGGCTTGCCCTCGAAATCGTCATGGAGGCCAACCCGGCGTAATCGGGCCGACAACGAAAATCGCATCTCCTGATGAGATTTCGACAGCCTTCATGAAGCGAAGGTTTCGCCGTAGAAAACAGCCTTTGGCTTTTGGCGTTGTTCACCTGCCGGACTCTTTCTCCGGCTGAATAAGTCCAGAATGATGGGTGACACTTACCTCAGCGGTTAACTTGCCGAAATCACAAATGGCCTCAAATATCCGATAAGAGAAGGGATGTTGAATCTCCCTATGGCCGAAAATGCCTCCCGGAAGACGCATAGCGGGGGGGGG
>CAYPKX010000073.1:0-9502 GCA_964411395.1 uncultured Eubacteriales bacterium
CGAATCGACCGCCCGGTTACGAGCCTTTTTCCAAGGCCGATCGACGGGATCTCCGCACCCGAATCACCGAACCCAGGCGTCCATCAACCAGGTTCCGGTCAGCGATGAACGCTGGGACAACGATCGCGTTTTTATTCAGACGGCCGATTTTCCGCAGACGATTCTGCGGACCGGAGCCAACGTCCTGCGCCTGGATATGCCCCGAGTCTCGACGGGCGATGTCGTCTATTTCAATCGGGCCGTCCTCGAATACCGCCGCGGCTTGAACGCCCGCCAGAACGAAATCCTTTTCTCCCCCGAGACTCCCGGCTTCAAATCTTTCGAAATCGGCGGATTCTCCTCGCCGGAGATTCTTGTTTTTGACGTTTCCAACCCGGAGCGCCCGGTCGCGATCACGGGATATTCGATCCTCTCCGACGGCGGCTCATTCGAAATCCGATTCGACGCCGACGTGTCCGGGGGCGAACGGTTCTATCTTGCGGCCGCGAACCGGATTCGGCGCCCGAAAGCGGTCGAGTTCGTCCCGCCGGGAATTCTCGCCGCGGCTTCAAACCGGGCCGATCTGATCCTCATCGCCCCGCGGGATCTTCAGGAAGCCTCCGCGACCCTGCTGGCCGCTCATGCCGCCCGCCATCTCCGGCCTTTTTTTGCCGCCGTCGAGGATATTTTCAACGAATTCGGAGAGGGCCTCCCCGATCCGGCGGCCATCAAAGCCTTCCTCCGGACCGCTTATGAAGGATGGCAGAGGCCGGCCCCGCTCCAGGTGCTCCTGCTCGGAGAATCCAGCTACGATTACAAAGATTATCTCGGTCTGGGAAAGAGCAACCAGGTTCCCGCTCACTTCACCTGGATGAACGATACGGGGCTCACGGCCGATGACAATTGGTACGCCTGCGTCGACGGCGACGACCGGCTTCCCGACCTGTTCATCGGACGGATTCCCGGCGGGACTCCGGATGAAGCGCGGGAAACGGCTCGCAAGCTGGCCGCGTTTTCCCTGCGGCGCGCGTCCCCGGCAAGGAGCGCTCTTCTCGTCGCCGACGACGGCGATTTCCAGTTCCGGTCGATGAACGACCAAATCGTTCCTCTCCTCCCCGCCGGATATGCGGCTTCGAAAATCTACCTGGACGACTATGCCGACAAAAATCAGGCTTCGCTCGACCTGATCGCCGGAATCAATGCCGGGACGTTTCTCGTCCATTTCGCCGGACACGGCAATGTCACGCTCTGGACGGGCGAGCTGATTCTCGACAATGCGAAGGTCGCGGATCTATTCAACAGCCGCGACCTGGCCCTCTTCTGCGCCTATACCTGCAACAACGGCTTTTTTCCGAATGCGCCGGGCCTTTGCATGGCCGAAACTTATATTGCGGCTAAGGACAAGGGGGCCTTCGCTTTCCTGGCCTCGACCTCGAGCGGGCTGGCCTGGGTTCACGAGATCATGGCCGTGGCCACGGCCCGAAGCTTGTTCCGGATTCGCGCCGCATCCTTGGGCGCGATCTTCATCGAAGCCAAGCTTGAGGCCTTCGCCCGGGGGGCCTCGCTCGACGCTTTGGCCAAATTCACCTTGTTCGGGGATCCGTCCCAGCGGATCGAGATCCGATGAAACGCCGGCTCCGGGATGGAATCGAAACAAGCCCCGCCGGCGACGATCTGGCCGTCTATGACGGCGAAACGGACACCGTCCACATCCTGAATCCGACGGGACGGTTGATCCTCGAAGCTTATCTCGACGGAAAAACGGTCGAGGAGATCGAGAGGATCGTCCGAGCGGCTTTCCCCCGCGCTGAGGACAAAAAACCCGGGGACGACATCCGGTCCTTTGTGGCCGACCTGGAAAAGAAGAATATCATCCGGCCGTAATCCGGCCGGGCAGACTCAATTGAACTTGATCCTCCGGACCGTCGAGACGGCTTCGGATCCGTTGAGGGTGATTCCCCGGACTCGCCAGGCCACGATCCCCGTCGACCGGGCCAGAGAGGCAATCTGCTTCCATTCTTTCGGATTCGGGAGATAGGACGTGGCCGGAATCCAGCTCACCGCGCCACCGTTCGTCATCGGGACGGCATAAACCGAAGTCGAAAAATCGTCCGAGGCGGAAAACTCCAGCCGGAAGCTTCCGAACGGGCCGCCCTCCCAATCAAACCACAGCGGAATTCCGGCGGCCGCCCGGACTCCGTCCGGAGGGGAGAACGGAATGATCCGGCCCAGGGTGACGGCGACGGGGCCGTGGAAGGTGCTCGTGCCGTTTGTCTCAACGTCCTCGAGCCGGTAGTAATACGTCAAGCCGCCGGAGACGGCTGCGTCCATAAAGGAATAGCTCGCACCCTGCGTCGCCGTTCCTTTGGCCGGGATGAGCTCAGGGGTCAGCCGGGCGTATCCGGCCTCCAGACCGTCGGCCCGCCAGACATGAAAGCCGGCGTTGTCGGTTTCAGAAGCCGTTTCCCAACGAAGGGAAACAAGCCCGCCGGAGACCTGACCCGAGAAGGAGAGAAGCTCGACGGCTGTGCCCTGAACCCAGCTGGAAGCGAGCGTGTCTGAGGGGGATTTACCTCCGGCGATGTCCGTGTCGATGAAGTTATGATCATTCGCCCCACTGATGCTGCCGACCTGGATTTTCCAATTCGTGTCGGCGCAGCTCAAGGCCGAGCCGTATGTGCTCCCTAACGTCGTCAGATACGAGCATTTGATCGCAAAATCGACGTAGGTCGTATATCCCCAGGGCGTGCTCTGCTGATCGATGGTCCGGATGTATCCGTCCGTTCCGGTCTGGGCGAAATCCGGCGGCGCGACTTTTTCAGCATTTTTTCCATCGACGTCGTCCATTTTGGTCCCGGACCATACCCCGCTCGTCGTGTTAAATTCCAACATTTCCAAACCGTGACCGATGAGGGCTTCCTTGAAGTCCCAGGCGAAGGCATAATCCGGGTTGTCATCGGCGTCGTTATTGATCAGGATCATGATCGTTCCCTTGCCGGTCGTCCCCGTGTCGGGATAGGCCGTCAAGGTCCCCTGGTAATTGACCCTGACCCGAAAATAGATGTAATCGGCGTCTTTGGCAAAAAGAACGCCCGGGTAATCCGTGGTGCCGACAAAATCGAAAAACGAGCTCGCCGCCGAAGTCCCGTCGTTGAGCGAATAGATGGGCGTCCACGTCGTCGGCCAGGACGCATACGTGCCGTATTGATTGACCGTCGTCGAAACGCCGAACACCGCCGGAGCGGTCGACAATCCAAGGAGAAGGGCCAAAGCCCCGATCGGCCAGGAGGCCCGCGCCCGCCCCGCCTGATTCCGCCGCCGCCCGGTGAGCCGCTTTCTCATCGAATCCTCCCTCTCTTCCAAGTTTCGATCCTCGAAAAGCGCGACACTTATTTTGGGACAGAAATCCGATAAAGTCAATCGGGACGTCATGACGGGATCGAGCAGAGGGAAAAACCCGTGGCCGGCCGATCAGGCCTTGAAGCCCGCGTCGATCGAGGCGGCCGCGGCCCGGGCGTCGCCCATGGCCAGAATGACCGTGGCCCCCCCCCGGGTGATGTCGCCGCCGGCATAAACTCCGGGCAGGCTGGTCGCCATCGTCACCGGGTCGATCTCGATCGTCCCCCATTTCCCGACCTTGAGCCCGGGCATGGTATCCAGGAGCAGCGGATTGGGGCTTTGGCCGATGGCCACCACGGCCAGATCGATGGGGGCGGTGAATTCCGAACCGGCAACGGGAACGGGACGGCGGCGGCCCGAGGAATCGGGTTCGCCCAATTCCATCCGGAGGCAGGTCATAGATTTGAGGCGGCCGTACTCGTCGCCTTCATAACGGATCGGCACGGTTAGAAAATGAAACTCGATCCCCTCTTCCTCGGCATGGGCCACTTCCTCTTCCCGGGCCGGCATCTCGTGGCGGGAGCGGCGGTAGATGATCATCGCCCGTTCGGCCCCGAGACGCCGGGCCGTCCGGACTCCATCCATGGCCACGTTTCCGCCGCCGATAACCGCGGCGTTTTTTGCCCGAAAGACAGGCGTATCGTAGTCGGGGAAATTGTAGGCGCGCATCAGGTTGACCCGGGTCAGGTATTCGTTGGCCGAATAAACCCCGACCAGGTTCTCCCCGGGGATCTTCATGAAATTCGGCAGCCCGGCTCCCGTTCCGATAAAAAAGGCTTCGTACCCGCGGGATTTGAGCACATCGATCGTCGCCGTCTTCCCGACGACGAAATTATAACGAATCTCGACGCCCAGCCGCTTGAGATAGTCGACCTCGGCTCGAAGAATGGCCTTGGGCAGTCGAAACTCGGGGATGCCGTAGATCAGGACGCCGCCCGGTTCGTGGAGCGCCTCGAAGACCGTGACCGTGTGCCCTTTTCTGGCCAGCTCGCCGGCCGCGGTCAAACCGGCCGGACCGGCCCCGATGACCGCGACCTTCCGCCCCGTAGGAGGCGGAAGCTCCGGAAGGGCGACCTCTCCGGCCGTCCGCTCGTAATCGGCGACAAACCGCTCGAGGTTGCCGATGGCCACGGGAACACCGGCCGCTTTCTTCAGATTACAGACGGCCTCGCATTGGCTTTCCTGCGGGCAAACCCGGCCGCATATGGCCGGAAGAGCGTTGGTTTCCTTGATCTTGAAGGCGGCGGCGATGAAGTCGCCCTTTTCCACGAGCTTGATAAACGAA
This sequence comes from uncultured Eubacteriales bacterium, assembly GCA_964411395.1. Lineage (GTDB taxonomy): Bacteria > Acidobacteriota > Aminicenantia > Aminicenantales > UBA4085 > JAAZPG01. The sequence continues at coordinate 4,664 of CAYPKX010000073.1, forward strand.
GGGATATCGATGCCGACCGGGCACCCGGACACGCAGCCCGGCTTGGCGCAGTCCAGACAACGGCGGGCCTCGACGGCGGCCGCTTCGGCCGAAAGTCCGGAGTTGACCTCGCGAAAATCACGGCTCCGCTCGCCGGCCCCCCGCTGGGGCATGGGCTGCCGCGGGATGGCCGTCCTCTCCCTGACCGGCGGATTTTTGCGCATCTCGGCCCGCCAGGCCAATCCGTATTCCTTCCGGAGCCGTTCCCGGAGCTCGGGCGAAAGTTCGTTCGGTTTTTCGGCCATCGCCTTCCCCGCCTTACGGCAGGTTCTCCTTTTCAAAACGGCAGAGCGACCGGATCTCATCGTCGAAGTAGGATTTTCGCCGGAGGAAGAGCTCATCCCAGTCGATCGTATGCCCGTCGAAGTCCGGACCGTCCACGCAGGCGAACTTCGTCTTTCCCTCGGCGGTGCAGCGGCAGGCGCCGCACATTCCCGTCCCGTCGACCATGATGGGATTGAGACTGACGATCGTGGGAACGCCGTGGGGGCGGGTCGCCTCGGCGACGGAACGCAGGAGGGCGGTGCAGCCGGAGGCGATCACCCGATCGACCTTCTCGACCTCCATCATGGCTTCGAGCTTTCCGGCGATATATTCCCCTCCCCCGACCCCGGGATCGCGCGAAGCGATCATCAGCCGCTCGCTCACCCTCCGGAAACGGTCGTCCCAGTAGAGGAGGTAGGAGGCCTTGACGTCGAGGAGGGTGATCACCCGATTGCCCGCCCGGCGCAGAGCCCGGGCGGTCGGCCAGAGAGCGCCGATTCCGTAACATCCGCCCGCGAGCACGACCGTCCCGAAATTGGCGATTTCGGAGGGACGGCCGAGCGGACCGACGAGAACAGGGATTTCATCGCCGGCCTTGAGCAGGGCCAATTTCCGGGTCGCCGTTCCCAGAACCAGGAAGACCGAAGTCACCGTGCCCCGGGCGGTATTCCAATCGGCGATGGACAGCGGGATCCGCTCGCTTTTCTCATCGGACATCAGGATGACGAACTGGCCCGGCTTGGCGGCCAGGGCGGTTTCGGGCGCCTCGACTTCGATCAGGTGCAGGTTGGGCACGAGTCGGCGTTGGCTGATGATCCGGGGCATTTATCGTCTCCGGGCGATGCGCAGGGATTTGAGGTCCAGGGCCGGGGAAAATCCCAGGCAGTCGTCGGGATCGCGAAGGTCGAAGGCCGCGTCCGGGTCGAAAATCGCAGGGCGGTCGGGAACTTCGATAAATCCCCGGTCAGAAAAAGAAACGGCCTCGATCAGCGCCGGTTTGTTCTCGGCCCGGGCCCGGACCGCACCGGCCAAGGCCGGAATCGCCTCGGCCAAGTCCTGAAGCGCCGATTCTCCCTTTTTTAAAGGCGGGACACGTTCCCCGATCGCCCGGGCTAAATCCCCGGCGATCACCCGGAGAGGCCGGGCTTCACCGGCCGGGGTTGCGGCGGCTTCGGAAAACTGAACCCGGCCTTCATTGTTGACATAGGTTCCGTCGTGTTCGGCAAACAATGTTCGGGGAAAGACGACATCGGCCTGGAGAACGGCTTCGCTCCGGAACGCATCCATGACGACGACAAAATCCTCCCCGGTCCGTTTGAACGAGGGTTCGGGGCCGGCCAGGACCAAACCCCGCTTTTTTCCGGAATCCGAGTCGGGAGAGACCGGCCGGCGGCCGCCCAGAAGGGCTTTGATTTCGACGGCTCCGCGGGCGTTGGCCTCCCAGCCCACGGGAACGTAAAGCCCTCCCGTCAGCCCGGCCAGGTTCCACACGGCGGCGGCGTTTTTTCCTCCCCATGGGCCGGCGACAAACCGCGGTCCGAAGAGGAAGGCGGCCGGCCGGCGCTTTTCGAGGAGCGTCATAATCTTTTCGATCTTCCAGGCGGCTATCTCCATCCGCGAGGCGGGCGCCGATTCGCGGAGCGATTTGCGGAACGGCTCGAACCCCGGCCTCTCGTCCGCGTGACGAACGACCTGGCTTTCAACCAGGGTGCGGAGAAGCTCGATCAGGAACCTCCCCGCTTCGGCCGGTCCGGACTTGACCTTGGTCGACGCGCACCGGTCGAGGCAATATTCACCATCCCCGACCGGGACGAGCTTGGCCCCGTTGAGGATCGCCTGGTGGACGGCCACGCCGAAAATCGGAGCGGTCAGAGGGAGGGCCTCTTCAAAGACAAAAAAGACTCGGGCCTTGCCCAGCCCGTCCATGGTCACGGGAGGAGCCAGAATTTCGGAGCCTGGAAACCCCAATCTCCGGCCGAGGGAGTAGACGGCGGTGTCTTCGGCCAGGCGGAATCCCGGGGCCCGAAGGACCTCTCGGGCCAGGCGCCCCATCGTCCAGAGGTCCTCGCAGGGATCCTGGGCGGAGAGAACGACATCGGTCGCCCCCTTGAGCGGCTTCAAGCCGGCCGCGGCCGCTGTCATCGCCTCCTCCCAGCTCGTTTCGACCAGAGCGCCGGACCGGCGGACCAGGGGACGAAGCAGACGCCGGGGATGGCGGAGCAAATCGCCGATGATAAATCGGCCCTTGACGCAGGCTTGGCCGTCGGAAGGCGGTCCATCCTGCGGGCGGACCTCGACCGGACGGCCGTGGCCGAGACGGAGGCCGAGGCGGCAGCCCTGGCCGCAGAGCCCGCAGACAAACTCCCGGCACTCGTCGTATTTCGCTCCATACTTGACGGCCCGTTCGGTCAACGCGCCGGTCGGACAGACGTCGACGCACGCCCCGCAGAACCGGCAGCCGACATCGACCAGGCGCTTGCCCATCGACGTCCCGACCGTGACTTCGGCGCCCCGGCCGATGAACGCGATCGCTTCGGCTCCCCGGATTTCCCGGCAGACCCGGACGCACCGTCCGCAGAGAATGCAGAGACCGTCGGCCCGGTCGATAAACGGATCATCCCGCACGACGCCGTCGCCGCGATACGACATCGGATGGGAGAGCCGCTTCAACCCAACCTCGGCGACGACGGTCTGAAGCTCGCACCGTCCGTCGACCGGACAGAGGATGCAACCGGTCGGCTCGTCCGTCTTGCGGCTCGTCGACTTGGCCTCTTCACAGGTCTCCTTTTCGAGACAGACGAGGCAGGCCGAGGGATGCTCGGACAGGATGAGGTCGAGAATGTCCCGGCGGAGGCCCCGGATCCGGGGCGAGTTGGTAACGACCGACATGCCCTCTTCGACGATCGTCGAGCAGGCCGGCGCAGGCAGACGGCGGCCGGCAATTTCGACGAGACAAATCCGGCAGGCCGCGTAAGGTTCAAGCCGCCGGTGATCGCAGAGCGTCGGGATCGAAATCCCGGCCGCCCGGGCGGCGTCGAGAATCGTCGTTCCGGCGGGGACGTCCAGGGTCCGGCCGTCAAGGGTAAGTGTCATGGCCGGGCCTTCCGGCCGCCCGGCCGCGACTCGGGCGAGGACATCAAGTCATGGCAGACGCCCGCCGGACAGACTTTTTCCCGGATATGGATTTCAAATTCCTCCCGGAAATGAGCCAGGGCGGAGAGGACGGGATTGGCCGCCGTCTGCCCCAGGCCGCAGAGAGAGGCGGTCTTGACCGTCAGGGCCAGATCTTCCAGCCGGGACAGGTCGTCCTCCACCGCCCGGCCGGACGTCATTCGGCCGAGGAGCTCGGACAACTGGCGCGTTCCAACCCGGCAGGGCGCGCATTTTCCGCAGGACTCCTCCTCCAGAAAATGGAGGTAATAACGGGCCAGGTCGACCATGCAGGCCCGGTCGTCCAGGACGATCATCCCTCCTGAGCCCATGATCGAGCCGGCCTTGGCCAACGATTCGAAATCGATGCTCAAATCCATCGCCGCAGCCGGGATACAGCCGCCCGACGGCCCCCCGGTTTGGACGGCCTTCAGGGTTCGGCCTTCGGGCACGCCGCCGCCGATGTCCTCGATGATTTCCCGCAGAGTGATTCCCATCGGGACCTCGACCAGGCCGGTGTTGCGGATCTGGCCGACCAGGGAGAAAATTTTCGTTCCCTTGCTTTTTTCCGTCCCGATGGAGGCAAACCGGGCGCTCCCCTTGTCGAGAACGATCGGGACATTGGCCCACGTTTCGACGTTGTTGATGTTCGTCGGTTTCCCCCAAAGACCCGATTCCGACGGAAACGGCGGACGCTGGCGGGGAAAAGCCTTCCGGCCTTCGATCGAGGCGATCATCGCCGTCTCCTCGCCCGAGACGAAAGCTCCCGCTCCCTGGACGACATGGAGGTCGAGATGAAATTCCGAACCGAGAATGTTCCGGCCGAGAAGGCCGCATTCCCGGGCCTGGAGAATCGCCCTTTGGACGTTCTTCACGGCCAGAGGGTATTCGCCCCGAACATAGACAAAACCTTCAGACGCCCCCATGGCATAGGCGCCGATAATCATGCCTTCGATGACGGCATGGGGATTGCCTTCAAGAAGGCTCCGGTCCATGTAGGCTCCGGGATCCCCCTCGTCGGCGTTGCAGACGACATATTTGGGATGACCGGCGGACTTCCGGCAGAGATCCCACTTGACGGCTGTCGAGAACCCGGCGCCGCCGCGACCCCGCAAGCCTGCCGCTTTCACCTCTTCGATCGCGCCTTCGGACGTCATTTCGAAAAGGGCCCTGGCCAGGCCGCGGTAGCCGCCGATCCGGACATAATCCTCGATCAGCTCCGGATCGATCCGGACATTGGCTTCCGAGACCAGCCGCAGCTGCTTCTTATAAAAGGGAATCTGATCCATCCGGGCGATGCGGCGGCCGGTCGACGGAAGCTCGTAGGTCAACCGCTCGACCACTTTTCCCGCAAGTCCCGTCTGCTTGACGATGGCCTCGGCATCC
>CAYPKX010000073.1:9602-15427 GCA_964411395.1 uncultured Eubacteriales bacterium
CCGCTCGACCACTTTTCCCGCAAGTCCCGTCTGCTTGACGATGGCCTCGGCATCCGCCGGCTTGAGTCGCCCGTAGAAGATGCCCTCGGGCTGGACAACAACGCTGGGTTCCATCTCGCAGAAACCATGGCATCCGGTGACAAGAAGCCCGACCTTGTTGCCGGCCTCGAGACGGTTGATTTCGGCCTGAAGAGCCTCGCAAAGCGCCAGAGCTCCGCCGGCCCGGCCGCAAGTCCCGGCGGTGACGACGATCGTCCGCCGGACATGGGAGGTCTCGTCGACCAGACGCCTCCGCCAGTCCTCAAGATGGCCGGGATGCTGGAGACGGTTCACGCCGGGATCTCCTCCCCCGTCCGCACCCGGCCGATGATTTCCCGAGCGGCCGCCGGGGTGATCCGGGCATGCGTCTCGCCGTCCAGAACCAAAACCGGGCCGATGGCGCAGCATCCGAGACAATTGACCGTTTCCAGGGTGAACATGCCGTCGGGCGTCGACTTGCCCGCAGAGATGCCGAGGATTTTCTCCAATTCCTCGACGACCCGGTCGCCGCCCCGGACGTGACAGGCCGTTCCCATACAGACGCTGATCGTATGGGCGTCCTTGGGCCGCAGGCTAAAGGCTTTGTAGAAGGACAGGACGCCGAAAAGCTCGCTTTCGGAAACGTGGAGGCGCCGGGCGATGGCCGGAAGGGCCGCCGGCGGGATGTGGCCGAAATGTTCCTGGACTTTGTGGAGGACCGAAATGGTGTCTCGTGAACGCGATCCCGCTTCCTTCAGAAGATCGTCAAGCTCATCTTTCCAATCTCGTTCCATGACGTCAGCTCCCGAACGAAGGCGCCATCTTACCAGATAAATAAAACGCAAGCAAAGGAATCGGACTCACTTTTGCCGGTACGTCGTCCGGCCTCCGCAGATCGTCCGTAAAATCCGGGCGTCCCGAATCCGTTCCGGCGCGACCTGGAAGAGATCGGTATCGAGAAGAACCAGGTCGGCCAGCTTTCCGGCCGAAATCGTCCCCTTCTCCCCTTCGGCGAATTCGGTGAAGGCCGCCCCGGCGGTGAACGCCCGGACCGCATCCTCAACCGATATTTTTTGCGACGGGATCCAGCCGCCGGGACGCCGGCCGTCGAGGGTGGCGCGGGTCACGGCCGCATAAATCCCCATGATCGGATCCATGGGAGCGACCGGCCAGTCCGAGCCGAAGGCGAGCGTCGCCCCGGCCGCAAGGAACGATTGGAATCCGTATGTCGATTCCGCCCGGATCGGACCGATCTTGGCGTCGGCCCAACGGCCGTCGTCGATCAGGTGGTAAGGCTGCACGGAGGCGACGACTCCCAGGCGGGCGAATCGGGCAAAATCGGCCGGCCGCAAGTGCTGGGCGTGTTCGATCCTCGGCCGCGGGACAGTCAAGCCGTCGTGAGCCGCTCGCTCGTAGATATCCAGGATCTCGGCATTGGCCCGGTCGCCGATGGCATGTATCGCCGTTTGCAAACCCGCGGCGGCCGCCGCCCGGATTCTCTTCTCCATGATGCCTTCGGGGAACATCCCGGCCGCGAGGAGGCCGGCCGTCGTCGGGTCATCCGAATACGGCGCGTCGAAATAAGCGGTCTGGGAACCCAGCGATCCGTCGGAGAAGCCCTTCATCCCCCCGAAACGGAGCCACTCGTTCCCGGATCCTGTTTTGAGCCCGGAGGCCGGAACGCGGTCAAGCGTCGCGATCGGAACATAATAATAAATCCGGGTGGTCAGCCGGCCTTCGCGGAGAAGAGCCTCGTAAATGTCGAGGCCTTCCTCTCCGGACACGTCTTGGACCGAGGTGACGCCCTTGGCCGCGGCGGCCTTCAAGGACGCCTCCGCCGCCCGCCGCCTCGCGGCCGGACCGGGTCGGGGAATCACCCGGAAAACCAGGTCGGAGGCGGCATCCTTGAGAATCCCGGTGGGTTCGCCCGTGTCCGGATCCTTGACGATCTCGCCCCCGGACGGAGTCGGCGTATTCCGGTCGATCCCGGCCAGCCGGAGAGCCAGGCTGTTGGCCAGGATCATATGCATATCGATCCGGCTGACGCAGACCGGATGGTCCGGCGTCGCGGAATCGATCCATTCTTTTCGGGGCAGCTCGACCGGACGGAACAGCTGATGGTCCCACTCGCCGTTCTGAATCCATTCGCCCTTGGGAAGGTCGGCCGCCCGGGCCGCAATCCGGCGGACGAATTCCTCCTTCGAATCGGCGTCCCGCAGCTGCAGGCTCAAGAGACCGAATCCGCCGGACATGAAATGAACGTGGCTGTCGATGAATCCGGGCAGGACCAGGGCGCCGCCGGCGTCGATGACCTCGGCTCCCGGCCGGGCCGCGCGTTCGATTTCGGCGTTCGCGCCGACAAGCCAAATTCGGTCTCCGCGCAAGGCCACCGCCTGGGCCGTCGGCCGGACCGGGTCTCCGGTCCAGACATTCCCGTTGAGGATGATTTGATCGGCCATTCCGCCTCCTGACCGGCAATTCCCGCCGAGCGCCCAGAGCATCACGGCCAGCATCCCGGCGAGAAACCGCTGTATTTTCATGAGGTCTCCGCTTTGGGCTTTTATACCATAACCGCCTCTCCGATTGACAGGCCGGGCGCGATGGGCTAAAAGAACTCCATGGTGAACCCGACGCTGAGCGTCTCCTCTCCGGGCCGCATCTGCCTTTTAGGCGAGCACCAGGACTATTTCGGCCTGGCGATCATCGCCGCGGCCGTCAATCTCCGGATCTCGTTTTCCGGACGTCCCCGGCCCGGCGACCGGATCACCCTCGATCTTCCGGACATGGGCGAGCGCGAGGAATTTTCTTTCGCCCGGGAAATCCCCTACGAAAAAAAACGCGATTATCTCAAAAGCGCGGTCAATATCCACCGGCGGGCCGGGCTCCCCCTTTCCGGCTGGGACATCGAAGTCCGGGGCGATATTCCGATCAACGCCGGCACATCGAGCTCCTCGGCCATGGTCGTGGCCTGGAACAAGTTTCTTCTCGAGGCGGCCGGAGACCCGCGGGCCGCGGATCCTCGGGAGCTGGCCGAGCTCGGATTCGCCACCGAGGTCGCCGAATTCAAAGAGCCCGGCGGCCGGATGGACCATTACGCCTCGGCCTTCGGCGGGGTGGTCTGGATCCGGTTCGACGATCCGATGAAATTCACCCGGCTTCGCAATCCCCTCGGGGCCTTTGTTCTGGCCGACTCCGAGCAGAAAAAGGACACGACCGGCATGCTCGGCTTCATTAAAAGCCATGTCCTGGACGGGACGGCCGCGGTCCGAAGGGCGAGTCCGGCCTTCTCCCTTCACGGCCCGCTGACGCCCGAAGGGCGAACCGCGATCGACGGGCTCCCGGAAGACAACCGCCGGCTTCTCCTCGGGACTCTGACCACCCGCGACATCACCGCCCGCGGGGCGACGCTCTTCCAGTCTCCGCAATTCGATGAAGTCGCCTTCGGCGGTTTGCTGACCGAACAGCATGCGGTCTTGCGGGACCGGCTTCGGATCTCCACCCCGAAAATCGAGGCGATGATCGACGCCGCCCTTGACGCCGGGGCATTCGGTGCTAAAATAAACGGCTCCGGCGGCGGGGGGTGCATGTTCGCTTACGCTCCGGCCGGTCCGGAGAAGGTCGCCGCAGCCATCGCCGCCGTCGGCGGCCGGCCGTACATCATCCGGGTGGACGAAGGCGTCCGCCGGGATATTTAACCGCGAAGAGGAATCCATGATCGACGCAACCGCGATTCGGAAAAACATGATTTTGAAGATGGACGACGGCCAGCTCTGGCGGTGCGTCGACATGCAGCTCATCACCCCGGGCCGGTGGAAGGCCATGGTTCAGACCAAGCTCCGCAGCCTCAAGGACAATTCGGTCAAGGATCACCGCTTTCGCTCCGTCGACCGGGTCGAACAGATTCATCTCGACCAGATCGAGATGGAGTATCTCTACGCCAACGGCGACGAGCATGTCTTCATGAACCACGAAACATTCGACCAGGTTCAGCTGACCCCCGAAGTCATCAGCGAGGCGATGAAGTACCTCATTCCCAATGTCATTTACACGGTCGAGATGTTCGATGGCAAGCCCATGAACGTCGTGCCGCCCATTACCATGATCCTGACCGTGGCCGAGACCGAGCCCAATATGAAGGGCGCCACGGCTTCGGCCTCGTTCAAACCGGCGGTGATGGAAAACGGGATCACGATCATGGTCCCGCCCTTCGTTCTGCCGGGAGAAAAAATCAAAATCGATACGCGCGAGGACAAGTATCTCGAACGCGTGAAGTAAGCCGCCGAACGCGGCTCGAAGCGTCGTCCCCTCCCCCGCCGCCCGGCGGTCGAACGTCGGGCGGGCCGCTCTTTAAAAAATATGCCTGACGGTGACCGTATTGTTCACGGCATCGCGTACGAGAACGGTCAGCAGGTTGTCCGAGCCGGCCGGCAGCGGGATTTTGAAGGAGTACGATTCGGCCTTCGAATCGGCGATCCCGTCCTCCGGATAAACCATCCGCCATTCCCCCGGCCGGATCAGAATCCGCGCGTCTTTGATCGGGGAAAGAGCGTCTTCGACCTTGAAGCTGACCGTCAGCTGACGGTCGGCCCGGATCGCCTGAAGATTTCCGACGGCCGGGGCGGCGTTGTCGATGACGAGCGGTCCGATCGTTTTCTCCCCGCGCTTTTCCCGGTCGGGCGGATTCGAACGTCCGTCGGACGCGGTGACTTTGAGCTCATAGCGGCCGTCGGGGAAAAAGGCGGTGTTAAAGGCGAAGAGGTCCTCGGTCCAGCCGTCCTCGATCGTCCGCCATTCCTTCTCCCCGTCTTTTCTCAGGGCGATCGTATACGTCAAGTCGTCGCCGTTTTCATCCACGCCGCTCCAGAGGAGCGTCCGGAAGCCCTGGCGCTGGACCTTTTTAGCGACCATCATCCGCGTCTCGTCGGGTTTGGACATGGATTCAGGCAGGCGCCGTTCCAGCCCCCAGACGGCTTCATCCATGTCCGGCGGCTTGAGAAAGACCTCGTTCGGCTCGAGAAGCTCGATTCGGGCGATTTCCGGCGCGGCATTGGCCGGGAGGAAAGGAACGTCCAGACGCGCCAGCACCGGTCCCGCTTTGACCGAGGTTGTTTTAAACAAGGCCCGGACCTGGAGATAGCGGGCTTTCGGACTCAGGATCTGTTCGCCGTCGGCCTTCTCGTAGGGCGGGGACCAGTCGCTCCAGCTCGAGCCCGGCTCCGCGGTATTGCCGCTCCGAGACTGAAAACGCAGGACACCTTCGGCCGGAAGGCTCGCTTCCCACCGCATTTTTCCCCAGGTCGAGACGAGCTTGGCATCCCAGACCGGGCCGAGGTATTCCCCCTCGAGCCGGCGGTCGGCCGATACCCGGCTCAAGGAGGCCGGATTATTGGACAGGAGATACAGACGCGTTCCCACGGGGACGCAGGCATAGACCTGCTCGGACCGGCCTTGGAGGAGAAGGGAGGTTTTTTCCTCGCGGTCGATCGTATAGAGGCGGCCTTTCGGGCCGGTCCCGAAAAAGATTTTTCTCTCGGGCTCGTTCCAGAACAGGCTGTAGACCTGCTCCTCCGGAGACATCCAAATCTGCCTGGCCATCCCCTCCCTATCGATCCGGTAGATCGCCCCGGGTTCCCGGCTCCCCGGAAGCGACGCCGGTTTCAGGGACGCAGCGCCGGAGGCCGATCCGGTCAGGGCGGAAACCGAAACCGGGGCCGCGGAAACCGCCACCGAAACATCGACGTTCCCGGCCGCCACGGGAGCCGGCGACGAAACGGTCTCCGGTCGCGCGGATTTGACCGTTCCGCCGG
>CAYPKX010000074.1:0-14732 GCA_964411395.1 uncultured Eubacteriales bacterium
TCGGACTCTTTTATACCGGATTCGGCCGGATGTGTCAATTTGAAAACGTGACGGTCTCTCGAATCAAAACATAGGCCGGGTCGGTGATTTCAAGAAGAGCCGTAACGGCGTCCTGGGGACGCGGGGCTTTCTGGGGATCGAACACGTACCTTAATAGGAGCCGGCCGGCCGCCTCGTCCACGATAAGCTCCGGGCTTCCCGGCCCGGCCGAAGGCGATTCTGCGATTTTCCTGGTGAAATACGCCGCCGGCTGCTCCCCCTCGATCCCGGCCGCCGAAACGGCTTCCCGGATTCTTGGATCCGACAAATCGACGCTGTACACCAGACCGCGAAGCCGCCGGGAAAGAGAGAGCGTCTCCCGCTCGATCCTCTCCAGACGAGTGAAGCGGAGGCCTTCGGGAGAACAGGCATTCAAGGCCGCCAATCCGGCCGCCGGATCCAGAAAAACACGGGTTTTAAACTCGAGACGTTCATCCCTCCCCCGCATCCCGAGGGCCAGCGGCGGCAGAAACGACATCCGCATCTTGGGATGAAACCCTTCGGAATAAGCTACGAGGATTCCGGCCCGGCGAAACGTCCGCTGAATGGTATTGATCAGGTCGTTGTGTCCGATGAATCGGATCGGGCCTTCCTTCACATAGGCAGCTTCGTAACGCGGCGGGTCGGGCTCGATCGACGCCGGCTGTCCGCCGCCTTCGACGGCCGGGAGCGGCCGGGGCTCGAACGTTTTAACCATCTCCTTGATAAAACCGCAGCCGCGGCAGGATCCGCAGAATTCGTCCAGGCAAGACGGCGTCGTTTCGGCTCGGAGCGCCCGGTCGTATTCCCTCCGCAGAAACTCGCGGGACATGCCGCTGGCCATATGATCCCAAGGCAGGGCGGCATCGAGATTCAGGGCCGTCAGGTAGGATTCCGGATCCACTCCCTCCTCCTGGAAGGCCGTCCGCCAGAGATCGAAGCGGAACTTGTCGCCCCAGCTGTCGAACCGCGCTCCGGCTTGCCAGGCTCGAAGAAGCACGCCGGACAGACGACGATCGCCGCGGGAAAAAACGCCTTCGAGGAGAGAATTGTCGATGGGGTGGAATTTGACCTTGACATTTCTCCGGCGGGCCAGGCGGTCCCGAAGAAAAACCTGTTTCTCCCGGAGCGTGTCGGCCGGATCCATGGCCGCCCATTGGAACGGCGTGTGGGGCTTGGGAATGAACGAGGAAACGCTCAGGTTGATCTGGGGCGCGCCGCCGGAGATTTCCCTGCCCAGAAAGGTCAACCGCTCGGCCAGCCCGGCGATCGCTTCGACATCCTCGAATGTCTCCGTCGGCAGACCGATCATCACATAAATTTTGAGCAGCCGCCAACCCTCCCGGAAGGCGTTGGCCGCCGCTTCCATCAAGTCCCCGTCCTTGACGTCCTTGTTGATGACCCGGCGGAGCCGGTCCGTGCCCGCCTCGGCCACCAGGGTAAAACCGGTTTTTCGGACTTTATTGATCTCCCGGATGATCCGCGCCGAGAGTCCCTTGGGCCGGAGCGAGGACAGAGACAACGAAGCCCTGCGCTTTTCCAGGCCGGTCATCAAACACTCGACGGTTTCCGCCAGATAGGGATAGTCGCCGACCGAAAGTGAAAACAGCGAGGCATCTTCATACCCGGTCCGTTCGACGCTTCGGAAGGCGGTGTCCACGACCGCGTCGGGATCCTTGACCCGGTAAGGGGCGTAAAGCGAGGTCGCCTGGCAGAACCGGCACTTCTGCGGACATCCCCGGGCGACTTCGACGGCCACCCGGTCGAAAACGGACTGAACATTGGGGACGACGAGATCGATTGGAAACGGCGAACGGGCGAAAGCCGAAACAATCCGTTTGTCGATGCGAGGCGGCCCGCCTTGGCCGGCCTTCGGCCGGACGAAAACAAGCGGCGAGTCTCCCTCCGTCCCGGGCTCATAGAGCGCCGGCACATAAACGCCCTTCAGGGCCGCCAAAGCCCGCAGACGCTCGGCCCGATCGGCTCCCCGCTCCCGCATCCCCGTCCAAAGCTCGATGATCTCCGGAAAGGACTCCTCCCCGTCTCCGGCGACAAAGGCGTCAAAAAAGGCCGAAACGGGTTCCGGATTGAACACGGCCGGACCGCCGGCGATGACCAGCGGGTCCGCCTCGTCCCGGTCCGCCGCGCACAGGGGAACTCCGCCAAGTTCGAGGATCGTTAAAATGTTGGAATAATTCAGCTCGTAGAGAAGCGAAAAACCGACGAGGTCGAACTCGCGGAGCGGAGTCCGGCTTTCCAGGGAAAAGAGGCGGAGGCCCGAAGCCCGAAGCGCTTCTTCCATATCGGGCCAGGGGGCGAATACGCGTTCCGCCGCCCATTGCGGCCGGGCGTTCAGCAAGTCATAAAGGATTTTCTGGCCCAGGTATGACATACCGATCTCGTAGACATCGGGAAAAGCCAGGGCGATGCGAGCCCGGATCGGACCGGACTCCTTCCGGACCGCATTCCACTCCCCCCCGGTGTACCGGCCCGGCTTTTCGATCCGGGGAAACAAGCCTTCGATTCCGGCCCGTTCAGACATTGGCAAACCGCCTCATTTTAACGTTGACCACCAACCCGACGGCAAAATAGGAAGCCAGAAGCGACGACCCGCCGTAACTGAGAAGCGGGATGGGAATGCCGGTGATCGGCAGCAATCCCACGATCATCAGAACGTTGACCAGGAATTGAAAGGAAATGACCGAAGCGGCCAGAAACGTGATGTAAATCCCGGCTCGATCCCTCGATTTTCCGACCGATCGGAACATCCGGGCGAGCATGGCGAAATAGAGCCCCAGAACGATCGCGATCCCGATAAACCCGAATTCCTCGCCGAGAACGGCAAAGACGAAGTCGGTGTGTCGGGCAGGGAGAAACTTGAGACCGCTCTGGGTGCCTTTCAGAAAACCTTTTCCGGTCAGGCCGCCGGAGCCGATGGCGATCTGCGATTGGAGGACATGATACCCGGCTCCGCGGGGATCCCGGGAGGGATTGATCAGGACTTCGATCCGCTTTTTTTGATAGTCCTTGAGAAAGAACATCCAACCGGCCGACCCGAGAACGACCGCTCCGATCAGAAACGCGGCAACCGTCTTTTTTGTCAAGCCGGCCAGAATCAGGGCGCCGAACAGGATCGGCATAAAGCACATGGCCGTTCCGAAATCCGGCTGAAGGAGAATCAGCCCGACGGGCGCCCCGACCAGCGCCAGGCTGAGGAGAATCATTCCGGTGCTTGCAAACGAGGCCCGGTATTCGGCAAACACCCGGGCCAGGACAAGAATCACGACGATCTTGGCGATTTCCGAAGGCTGCCCGCCCATCGAGGCGATCCCGATCCAGCTGCGCGACCCGGCGACTGTTTTTCCGAACAGGAACAGGCCGGCCATGAACACCAGAAACAAGCCGTAGATGTACGGGGCAAAAGCCATCCAGACTTTGTAGTCGATGGAAATCGTCAGGACGAAAACCGCCAGGGAAACGGCCATCCAGATCAGCTGTTTCCAGGCGTGGCCGCCGCCGGAAGCGGCGGTGGCGCTATAAATCAACAGAGCGCCGGCCAGGGTGATCACCACCAGAAGGGCGACGAGAATCCCGTCAATTTCCCGAAGTTGTGCGCGGTCGATCATTTTTCTGTTTGTAAAACGCGAACAGGGTTCCGGCGAGGGGAGCCGCCGTCGCTCCGCCTCCGCCGCCATATTCGACAAGGACGGTTACGACGAGCCGGGGGTTCGTCCGGGGAGCGAATCCGGTGAACCAGGAATGGGTTTTTTTGACCTTGATCCCCTCGGCCATGCGCTCGGCCGTCTCCCGGCTGATCGTCTGGGTCGAGCCGGTCTTGCCGCAGGCCTGAAAGCCTTCAACCCGGGCCGCCGCGCCGGTTCCCCCTTCGTTGACCGAGCGCCACATTCCTTCGATGACCTGCTCGTAAGCCCAGCCTGGGATCCCGGAAGCCGGTTCGCCGGTCGACTCCCCGGTCTCCCCCATCAGCAAGTGCGGCCGAATGCCTTTGCCGCGGTTGGCCAGCCGGGCGGTCATCGCCGCGATCTGCAGCGGCGTTGTCTGAAGAGGACCCTGGCCGATGGCCACGGAAATCGTCTCGCCAGGATACCATTCCTCTTTTCGGAAGGTTTTCTTCCATTCCGTCGTCGGGACCAGCCCTTCTTTTTCCCCGGGGATGTCCACCCCGGTCTTCCGCCCAAGGCCCATGAGGCTCGCATAGCGGGCGATCGTATCAATCGGAATCCGCCGGCCGAGCTGGTAGAAAAAAATATTGCAGGAATAGCGGATCGCGTCCCGAAGGGTCAAAGCCCCGTGGCCGGCTTCGTTCCAGCAGTGGCGGACGGCGTCATAAATTTCAACCGCTCCGGCACAGAAAAACGTCGTGTCCGCCCCGATCGCGCCCGAGCCCAGGGCCGCCAATCCCATCACCGGCTTGAAAATGGATCCGGGCGAATAAAGGCCCTGGAGGGCCCGATCGAGGAGCGGATTGTCCGGATTCTCGATGAGCGTTTGCCATTCTTCAGGAGTGAAGCGGTTGATGAACTTATTGGGATCGTAAGTCGGAAAGCTGGCCAGGGCCAGGATTTCTCCGGTCGCCGGGTCGAGGACGACGATCGCCCCTTCCTTGCCGGCCAGGAGCTCTTCGGCCTTGGTTTGAAGCTCGAAATCGATCGTCAAGGGCATTTTGGGGCCGGGCCGGGGTTCCACCCGTTCGAGCTCGCCCTGTTTACGGCCCAGGCTGTCGACGATTTCGACAAGCTTGCCTTCACGCCCGGCGATGCGCTCATTGTAGGCGCCCTCGATGCCCATCTTGCCGACCATGTCTCCGGCCCGGATGTAATCGGGGTGGTTTTTCAGGTCATTCACGTCGGCTTCCTGCAGATATCCGAGCACATGCGAGCCCAGCGAAGCGAACGGATAAATCCGGCGGGGCTCGGTCTCGACGATCAGCTCGGGCATGTCGTTTTTCCGGGCTTCGATGCGGGCGACTTCCTCGAAACTCAGATTGTCCTTGACCACGAGCGGAAGGAAACGGGGCAGGGACTTGTACTTTTCAACCCGGGCGGAAACCACCTCCGGTTCGAGATCGATCAAAGCGGCGATCCGCCGGATGGAGCCGGTTTCGTCCCGGGTGTTGTCCCGGATGAAGGAGGCCTTGAAGGCGGCCCGGTTGTCGGCCAGGACGTAGGTTCCGGTCCGGTCGGTCAGAATCGCCCGGGGCGCGGGCAGAACGATATCCCGGGTTCGGTTGGCCACGGCCAGAGATTCGAATTTTTTATAATCGAGGATTTGAATTTTCCAGTAGGCCAGAAGAGCAACCGCGGCGAAGATTCCCACGACGAGAAACACCGCCCGGGCCCGGCGGCGAACCAGGGAAAAATCCTCGTAAATCCCCCTATCGGTCATGGCGGGCCTTGAGGCGGCGGAGGCCTTCATGAATCAGGGAAGCGGCCGCGGCCGTCACTGCCGGCCGGAGCAAAACGAGCCCTCCGGCCCAGGGCAAAGGCGTCCGGCCGACAAGAGCGACCAGTCCGGCCCAGACAATGAACGTTCCCGTCGAAAGCACGAAAAAGAACAACAACGTGCGGAAGAACACCTGGATGTTGATTTTGCGCGAGACATAACCGGCAAAAAAGCCGCCGGCCGTCAAGCTCAGCCCCGCCAGTCCGAAAACGCCCAGGGAAAAGGCATCGACGATCAATCCGCAAACCGCCCCGAAGACCGCTCCCGGGATCTCGCCGCGCAGGGTTCCGAAGAGAAGAACGGCAACGGCGAAAACATCGATGACGACATCGAGACTCCCCGAAAGCGGCCGGAAAAGGGAAAAGAGAAGGTAAGCCGCCGCGGCCGTCGCTCCCCCGTAAAGCCAGTCTCTCATCGACCGTCTCCCGCCGAACCGCTCAAGACGGCGACCACCGCCGGGTGACGGACGTTGAAGGACGGCCGAACGGAGATGCGGCGAAACAACGAACCGTCGACCTTGATCGAGACGATGGTCCCGACCGGAAGATCCGGGGGAAAGATGCGGTCAAGACCGTTGGTCACGATCGCTTCACCCTCGACCAGCGAGATGTCCGAGGCGGGAACATAGGCCATTCGGCACGTCCCGGAAACGGGTTCGCCGTTGAGCACGCCCGAAACCGGGTGATCAGCACCGCGGACTCCGACCGAACTGAGGTTGTCGGTAATCAGCTGAACGGTCGCTTCTCCGGAGCTGACCGGATCGATGATGCGGCCGACCAGCCGGCCCTGAGCATCGACGACCGGCATCTGGTTTTTCAAGCCGTGGCGCGCTCCCCGGTTGATGACGATCGATTTATGAGGATGGACCGCGTCAATGCCGATGACCTCGGCCAGGACATACGCGCGATCCAGCTTCGCCAGCAGGGCGGCCGCTTCTTCCCGGTTTTGGAGCCGGCCGAGGCCGTCGCGAAGGAGGGCGTTCTCCCGGCGAAGCCGGAGGATATCATCGAGATATTCCCGGTTTTTGTCCTCGACGCCGCGGAGATGGACATACCGATCCCACAAACCGCCGAGACCGCGGAGGACGCTCCGGACTCCGTTTTGGACCGGGGACAGAAGGGTGAAGGCCGTCCGCTCGAAAAAGCTCGCCTCCTGGCCCAGGGGAACCTGGAAGGACATGAGGAGCAGCTGGACGAACATCAATCCCGCCAGAACGATCCCCTTTCGGTGTTTGTTCAGAAAGCGCGGCATGACGGGGCCGCCCGGTTCACGGGATGGCGACTTTCTTGAGCAGCTCGAGATCGTCGAGCATTTTGCCCGCGCCCAAAACGACCATCTGGAGCGAATCATCGGTAATGAAGACGGGCAGCTGCGTTTCCTCCCGGATGCGCTTGTCGAGGTTTTTAAGGAGGGCGCCGCCGCCGGTCAGGATGACGCCGCGGTCGATGATATCGGCCGAGAGCTCGGGCGGCGTCCGTTCGAGGGCGATCCGGACGGCATTGACGATGGCCGCCACGACCTCCTCGAGGGCTTCGCGGATCTCCTGGTCGTCGATGACGATGGTTTTCGGAATGCCTTCCCGGAGGTCGCGGCCCTTGATTTCCATCGTCAACGGTTCATCGAGCGGATAGGCCGAGCCGATCTGCATTTTGACGATTTCCGCCGACCGTTCGCCGATCAGGAGGTTGTATTTCTTTTTCAAGTACTGGAGGATCGCTTCGTCCATCTCGTTGCCGGCCGTCAGGATGAGATGGTTGAAGACGATGCCGTCGAGGGAGATGACGGCGATGTCCGTCGTCCCGCCGCCGATGTCGACGATCATGTTGCCGGTCGGTTCGCCGATGGGCAGGTCCGCTCCGACAGCGGCCGACATCGGCTGTTCGACCAGGAAGACTTCCGTGGCTTTGGCCCGCATTGCCACGTCCTTGACCGCCCGCCGCTCGACCTGGGTGATGCCGGTCGGAATGCCAATGACGATCCGGGGACGGAGGAGAAAGCCGCGATTGTTGGTCGCTTTCTTGATGAAATAATCGAGCATCTTTTCGGCCACTTCGAAATCGGCGATGACCCCGTCCCGCATCGGGCGGATGGCCAGGACGTTGGCCGGGGTTTTGCCCAGCATTTCCTTGGCCCGGGCGCCGACGGCTTCGACCTTGCCGGTCTGCTTGTTGATGACGACGATGGACGGTTCCTGGATGATGATCCCCTTGCCCTTCATGTAGACCAGGGTATTGGCCGTCCCCAGGTCGATGGCCAAGTCGCAAAAAAGACGATTCTTAAACCAGCCTAAAAGACTCATGACCGGACTCTTCCTCAGACGATTCCTATTTCCTTTGAGAAACGGTATTTAACCATATTTCCCCCCGGGGCGCAAACCGCGCCGAAACGGCCCTCCGGAAGGGAGGCTGAACCGCTTGAAATTTGGATTTGATTTCAGATGAGAGGAGGCAGCGGCGTTCCCCGAGCAGAGAAGGAACGATCCCGGCGCCGGTTCGAAGGAGTTTGAAACAATGAACTACGAATCGCCAAGGCTCTTTTCCCTGGAAAACGAATTCGGATCTCCCGTTTGCAATCCCGGAAGCTCTGCCGGAGGCAACAATTGCATCGACGGACCGAGCGTTTCGAGATGGTGCGCTCCCGGAAATTCGGATGGCGCCTGCGCCGATGGGACGGCCGCGGATTTGTGCGGCGGCGGCGTCAGCGGCGGAGGGGCCGTGTGCCTCGGCGGAGCGAGTCCCGATTATACCCGCTGCATTTCCGGCACATCCGTGAGTTGAATTTCGATAAATTTTCGGTTTTTTCGATTTTTTGTTGAAGCCGTCCGCCCCCCGTATTAAAATGCCCGCGGTAATTTTGACATGCCGCGCACCGCACCCGCCTGTTCCCTGAAGCTGGCTGACGGCTTCGTTTGGACGTTTTTCGCGCCTTCAGAGAGCGGGCTGGACTCCTGGCTCGATGAATTCGCTCAAATCCTCACGCTCGAGAAAACCGAACGGGCGGGCGAAACGGGGCCGGGGGCAAGAGGGAAACGCGACTCCGCCGGCGGCCGCCCTGAAACGTCGGCCTCCCGGCTCGACGGCCGGGGCCGGATCCACATCCTTCCGTTTCAGGACAAATCCCGTATCCCGGAAGGACTCGACGCGTCCTGGACCGCCTACTCCCAGGGTTCGGCCTATCGGGCGTGGATCTCCTCCAACGCGGCTGAGGCGGTCCTGGAAATCAATCCCGAATTCCTGAACCACCCGGAAATCCGATACATCGACATGTCCGCCGCCTTGAAGATCGTCTTCCGTCATTGCCTTGCCTCCGGAAGCGGCTGTCCGCTCCACGCCGCTTCCGCCGAGTTGGATGGCTCGGCCGTCATCATCACCGCGTCCGGACATACCGGAAAATCCACCTGCCACGATCGTTTTCCCGCTCCATGGAGGCCGCTGGCCGACGATACCGCCCTGGCCGTCCGGAATTCGGCCGGCGGATTCTCCGTCCACCCCATGCCGACCTGGAGCGATTATCTCCAGAAAAAGAGGAAGAGCACGTTTGAGACCGGAAGAGCCTATCCTTTGAAAGGCCTTTTTTTTCTCGAACAAGCCCCGGTTGACGAGGTAAAGCCGGTTTCGGCCGCCGTTTCGGCCGGCATTCTTCATCGTCTGAGTCGAGAGGCTTGGGCCTCGTTCTTCAGCCGCCTCGGGCGGGAAGAAAAGAAGCGGCTCGACGGGGCGCTCTTCGATATCAGCTGCGCCATCGCCCGGGCGACGCCGGGCCGTCAGCTCCGGGCAACCCTCGACGGAAAATTCTGGATTGAAATCGAGAAGACGCTATGAATCGCTTTCGCAGCCCGTTCATCACCTGCCATGGACCGAGCATGTCGCCCGCCTTAAAAGACGGCGACGGATTACTCTTGTCCGCCTGCGCCGGCCCGGCCGATGTGGACGTCGGCGACATCATCGTCTATCCCCATCCCTTCGCCCCCTATGACATCGCCCACCGGGTGATTGAAATTTCGGCCGCCGGCGTCGTCACTCGAGGCGATCGAAACGACGAAGCCGACCCGGATACGGTCCCCTGGGCCCAAATCAAGGGACGGGTCGTCCGGGTTGCGAGGGCGGCGCGGTCCTTCCTCCCCCTCCCGTCTCCGGAGACTCTCAAGGCCTTCCCGCCGCCGAAATACGAAAAACCCGGTCTAATCCCGATGACGGATTTCGCCCTCGCTCAATTGGCCTGCATGAACGGCAACGAAGCTTCGGGAAACGCCTGCGTCAGCGGGCCCGAGGCCTCGGGCGGCTGCAAGTCCGGAGCGGCGGCCTCGGCTCAATGCCAGGAGGGCGCCGCGGCCGGGTTCAACTGCAAATCGGGTACGGGGAATTAATCGGGAAACGGAAGTCCGTCGCCCGTTGCCTGTCACCGTATCCTTCTTGGGATTTCGGTAACGTTCTATGTGATTCAATGCGCGGTGTTGACAAAATGATCCTCTGTAAATGATAATTCCTCTCCTTTGGGCGGAGCGAATATGAAATATCGTAAACCGGATTTAATTTCTCTATCCGCCGGCGCGGCGCCGGCCTATTGCACGGACGGCTCGGCGGCCGAAACGGGAAGCGGCTGCGACACGGGCACCGGATTCGGCAGTACCTATTGTGCGGACGGATCAAGTACAATCGTTTGCCTTGTCGGGAATTCGGCCATGGAGCATGGCTTGCGCTGCGAGCATGGATATGATCCCGGCACCGCGAACTGCAGCAACGGCACCGTGAACTGAACCGTCGCGACGATTTCGGGGAGATGAATCTCTGAAACCAACGAACATCCCCGGAATCGATCCGAAGGTCGTTCTGCGGGAGGATTTCGAGGACTGGATAATCCTCTTTCATCCGCTGACCGGCGAAGCCGTCGGCCTCGGTCCGGTCGGAGCCATGACCTGGAAGCTGATCGACGGAAAACGCTCGGTCGAGGACATTGCCGAGGCCCTGAAAATCCGTTTCGAGGACGCGCCCCCGTCCGTTCAGGACGAGACGCTCGAATTTCTTCAGAGCCTGTATCGCCGGCTCTTTGTCGTCATCGAAACTCCGGTTTGATTTCCTCCCGCAGATTCTTCGCCGCGAAACGGTTGCGGCCGTGCCGGCCGGCCCGGAAAGGTCTCGGGCCGATGGTTTTTCCCGTCAGCGAAAACAGAAAGAGGAGAATCATGGAATTTTTCCGGGTAATGCAGGATAATGAACGAAGAAATTTCCATGAATACTCCAGGATAAAATGCCCCGAGCCAAATGGTTGACCTATCTCAAGCGCGGTATGCGCCGCGAGCCGACCAAGGACGCCATCGGCGAAAAAGGCGGATATTCGAGCGGCAAGGCCAACCTTCTCTATCTCAAGCCGTTCCTCCTCCGCCATTGGCGGCAGGGGCTGGTCGGAACGATCCTCCTGCTTTTTACCAATTTTCTGGGTTTTCCCCAGCCGCTGATCAACCGTCTTCTCATCGACAAGGGCGTCCTGGGCAAGGACGTCGGGATTCTGGCCACGGCCATCGGAGCGATGATCGGCATCGGCGCCGTTTCCGTCCTCGTCGGACTCCTCCAGAATTGGTTCTTCGTGCGCTTCGAACAGGACATCATCCTCGACATCCAGCACGACTTGCTCCGCCACACCCTCCGCCTGCCCAAATCCTTTTTCGACCAGCAGGACATCGGATACCTGATCTCCCGCCTGTCGAACGACGTTTCGGGCATTCGCTGGTTTTTTTCCAGCACCATCGTCCAGGTCGCCAGCTCCGCCGTCAACCTCATCGGCGGCGCGTTTCTCCTGTTTTTTCTGGAATGGCGCCTGGCCCTCATTGTCATGGTGATGCTTCCCCTCCTTCTCCTCTGGACCCGGTTTTTCTCGCCCCGGATGAGAACTTTGAGCCACCGAAGCATGGAGCAGCGGTCCAACGTCATGCGCCGGATGCAGGAATCGCTGGCCTCCTCTTCGCTGATCAAATCGTTCGCCTCCGAGGACCATGAAGTGAGCCGGGTGACTGAAGCCATCAGCTCGTCATTCGACATCTCGCTCGAGCAGACGGCGGTCGGAGCCGTGGCCGGCGTCAGCCTGGGATTTGTCAACAGCGTGTCCAATTATGTCATCCTGGCGGCCGGAGCTCTCCTGGTCATCAAGGGACAATGGACCCTGGGCTCGCTCCTGGCCTTCCGGTCGTACGTCGGCTTCGTCTATGGTCCCGCCCGCTTCCTGGCCAATGTCCACCTCCAATGGCAAGGGGCGATGGCCGCCCTCGAGCGTGTTTCAGCCCTTTACAACATCGTCCCCGAGGAGAGCGGCGTCGGAATTCCGGTCGAACATCTTCGCGGCGAAGTCGAATTTCGCAACGTCTCGTTCGCCTACTCGGGCGGCCCGCCGATACTCCGGGACGTTTCGTTTCGAGCCGAACCGGGCGAACAGATCGCCATCGTCGGACCGAGCGGAGTGGGCAAAACCACCCTGGTCAGCCTGTTGCTGCGTTTTTACAGGCCGGTTTCGGGCGAAATCTGGTTCGACGGACGCCCGGCGACGGATTATGAGCTGAAATCGCTCCGCCGGCGGATCGGGTACGTCTCCCAGACGACGTCGCTTCTTTCGGGGACCATCCTGGACAATCTCCGTTATGGAAATCCCGACGCCACTCTCGCAGAAGCGGAGCGGGCCTGCCGGACGGCCGGCATCCATGATTTCATCGCCGGGCTGCCGGGAGGCTATGAGGCGCCCGTCGGGGAGCGGGGTACGAATTTTTCCGAGGGTCAGAAACAGCGCCTGTCGCTGGCCCGGGCCTTGATCAAAGACCCGGATATTCTCATCCTGGACGAGCCGACCGCTTCATTGGACAGCGTGACGGAGCGATCGATATTCGACGCCCTTCCGGATATCGTCCGGGGGAAAACGTTGTTTGTCGTCGCTCACCGCTTGTCGACAGTCCAGGATTCGGAAGCGATTCTTCTTCTCAATGAAAACCGGCTGGTGGCCGTGGGAACACATGCCGAGCTGCTGGCCGAAAATGGATTCTACCGAACCCTGGTCGAAAACCAGCAGATTCTCGGAGCCTGAGCCCCGCTCGAGCACGCTCCGCCTCGCCGGAGGATGCGGCCGGTCTCACGTGAAAAAGAGTCCGGGAGCGGCTCGAAAGGACAACCGCAGGACTGACAACCGGCAGGCGGAGCCCCACCCTATCAAAGAACCCGTCGAATCTCGTTCCAGAAAGTTCCGTTCAGGCGGACATATAATAAATAGGCGGGTATCGCTTTCACCAGGGCGCAAATGTTTTCAAAGCGCTCCAGGTTGAAAGCGGTCAGCTCGTCCATCGAAAAATCCTGCATCAGCCGCCCCGAAGCCTGGTTGGCCAGCTCTAAAAGCAGGCTTAAGGCATGACCCGGCCCAAGGGGTTCGATCCGGTCTTTCTCTCCCTGCTCCAGAACGAAGATCGCCCGGAGGGGAACGTCCCGCTGAACGTCCCAGACATCGGACCCATCTCCGGCCTCGAGGCCGAAAAAGCGGCTCCAGGTCGGAAACGGATGCGCCCGGTACTCGCCGGAAACGGGCCGGACGATCAAGGCGATATCATCGGCCAGGGACATCCAGGGTGGAGACAGACGGCGCCCGGCCGTGCTTTTCCCGACGCCGGAGCGGCCGGCCAGAAGAAATCCGGAAGGCGGCGAGCCGCAATCTCCGGCGCAGGCGGCCAAGCCGCTGTGGAGCAGGGCGCCTCCCCGTTTCTGAACCATCCGGCCGATCGCGGAAGAAAGCCGCATGAGCTGCCGCCAAAACCACAACTCCTCGGATGGCGGCTCGGAAGGAAGCGCGGCGGCGAAACTTTCGTCCCTGAGGAGATCGAATCGGCGGGCAAGACGCGGCGCTCCCGGAGGTTCCAGCAAACAAAGAAGGTCTCCGGATTCAAGACGGAGAGAAGACGGCGGGACGAGGCCCAGCCGGGCTTTTCGCGGCGTTTCACGAAGCTCCCCGGTCGCGGCCAGGAGACGGAGGCGGGCCGCACCGACGAGCCCTTTCCCCCCATGCGCCAATGGTTTCAAAGCGGATTTTTCCGCCCAAAAATCAACGATGCGTCGGGCTTGGCCGTCGAAGGCCGAAAGGGCGACAGACCCGCCATCGGCCAGAAAGAGGCCGTAGACCGGGCCGGCCGGAGGATCGTTCAGTTTCGTGGCAACCATGATCCGGAATTTCGGAGGGTCATTATGTTTCGCCCCGCGAAATCCGTCAAGGGGAAATCGAAGGAAGAGGAATTGCGGCTTGACTGGAACCCTGTTTGTTTATATAAAATAGGCCATCGTCGCTTCAAAGACCGCCGATTTATAAGGAGGCCGCATGAGCCATCAGCCGTATGTTCCGGAAAAGACATCCATGAAAGAATTCACCCTCAGGGCGCTGCTCATCGGCATCGTGATGACCGTCGTCCTGGGCGCGGCCAACGCCTACCTCGGCCTCCGGGCGGGCATGACCATCGCCGCCACCTACCCGGCGGCCGTCATCGGAATGGCCGTCTTGCGTCTGATGAAGGGTTCGATCCTCGAAGAAAATTTCGCCCGGACGGTCGGCTCCATCGGCGAATCGGTCGCCGCCGGGGCCATTTTCACGATCCCCGGGTTTCTGATCGCCGGCGTTTGGGGAAGGTTCGATTCCTTCGATGCGTACCTTAAAACGTCCGCCCTGCTGTTTGTCGGCGGCCTTCTCGGTATTCTTTTCGTCACCTTCCTCCGCCGGGTCATGGTCACCGATCCCGAGCTCGCCTTTCCCGAATCCGTGGCCGCGGCCGAGATTCATAAAGCCGGCCAGCACGGCAGCGGCGGGGCCAAGCACCTGTTCCGGGCGATGGGAGCGGGCTCGCTTTTTTACCTGCTCGACATGTTCGGCGTCTATTCCGCCAGCAAGGAATTCATCTTCAAGATCGGAAAGATCGGCCAGAGCTTCGTCCGTCTTGGAACCGAAGAAGCCTCGGCCAAAGTCAACGCCGGCGGCATGGTGGCCGTATCCGGCCCGGGCATCTTCCCGGCTTACCTCGGTGTCGGATACATCATCGGCCCGCGCCTGGCTTCCCTCAACTTCGCCGGCGGCCTTCTGGCTTGGGGCTTGTTCGCCCCTGTCCTGATGTTCTTCCTCGGTCCCCAGCTGATCGATACGATTTACGGGGCCGGGGCCGTCGTTCCGGCTGAAGACTGGGGCGGGATGGTCACCAACGTCTGGAAGTTCATCATCCGGCCGATCGCCGTCGGCGGCATGCT
>CAYPKX010000075.1:0-14590 GCA_964411395.1 uncultured Eubacteriales bacterium
ATTTCTTCCGGGGTCGGCCATTCCTGATTGGAGCCGCGGTCGAAAATGGCCCGGACGAGCATAAGGAAGCCGTCGGGTTTTTCCGGATTCCAGGCCAGAACATTGTAATAATGGGGACACCAGGCCATCGTTTTCGCAAACCGCCATTCCACAGAAGAGATAAAGGCCCGAAGCGCGTCCAAATCAGGCGTGGCGCTATTCTTCGGCATCGCGCATAATCCCGGGAAGAGCGACGATATCGGAAATCTTATTGAGAATGAAGTCCGCTCCGCTTGGGACTTTCCTCCCGCCGTATTTGGCCCAGGCGGTCATCATGCCGCAGGCTTTGGCCCCGACCATGTCTTTCTCGGGCCAATCGCCGACCATGAGACACTCGCGGGGTTTAACCCGGAGCGCGGACACGGCCTTGAGGAACGGCTCCTTGGCCGGCTTCGCTTTTCCGGTGTCCTCGAAAGCCACGACGGCGTCGAAATAGCGGTCCAGGCCGGAGGCGTTGAGACGCATCCAGACTTTCAAACGAAAGCCGTCGGAAACGACGGCCAGCTTCAGCCCTCGCTTTCTGAGGGATTTGAGCGTTTCCACAGCTCCGGGATACGGACGGAGGCGGCGGGCTTTTTCGCGGAGATAGGCGTTAACGGCGGCGGCCAGGATCCGGGGATCGACTTTTCGGCAGGTCTTCAAGAGATACTGTTGGAAAGCGTCGTCGGATTCGATTCCGTAATCCAGATAATGCTCGAATAATTTTCGGTCAAGCTCCATCCGGTCGGCTTTCAAACCGGCGCCGACCATGGCCCGGGCCGCGGCCCGGGTCGCCAGGCGCTTCATCTTCAGGTAATCGATCAGGGTGTTGTCGAGGTCGAAGATGACGGCGTTGATCGTCAAATCGTCACCGTCTCGCCCTTCCTCACGATCCGCACGTCGTCGTGGATCTTCTTGAACTCCTCGGGATGGTCGGTGTGGATGGGAATGAGGATTTTGGGCTTGATCTGCGAGACGGCAGACTCGAGGTCGCTCCGGCCGGCATGACCCGAGCAGTGGGCTTTGTGGAACGTGATCCCGAAATGCTGGAGCCAGTTCTCCAGGACCTGGTGCTGGTCCTTGTTGTCCTCGCCCTCGAGATAGTGCTCGCTCTGGCTGTAGATGTAATCGGCTTCGTCGGGGTGGATGTAAACGAGCTCCATGAGCTTGTTGAAGCCGGTGAACATGACGTATTTCTTCTGGTTCTTCCGGATCTCCTCGGCGGTGACGCGGTTTTCAAAGTATTCCCGCTCGAACTTCTTGTAGTCGGCGGGCGTGATCTCCCGGGACTTGGCCAGCTTGAAATAGACCTTGAGGCCGGGATCGGTCCGGGGATCAGGGACGGAGGGGATGAGCTCGTTCAGCCGGTCGAGGAGGAAGGCGTACTTGGTGTCGACGACCATGGTCCGGCCGGTTTCCCGGGCCGCTTGGAAAAACGAGTTGAACCGGTCGATGTTGCACATCGAGAACTCAGTCAGAACGAGGCCCCGGGCCTTCTTCATGATCCCCAGGACCTTGGTGTAGACCTCTTCCTCGGTGTAGTGGTTTTCCGGGTCGGGGGTCATCCGGGTGCCTTCGCAGAGAAGAACGCGCGGTCGGGCTTTGGCCGCCTCGGCGATAAACTCCTCGGTAAAAGCCTTCATCGGGCCGTGGCGGCGGAAATCGCCGGTGTAGACGATCGGCCCCTCCGGCCCCTCGATGATGAAGCCGTAGGCGCCCGGGGCGGAATGCTCGACATGGATCGGCCGGAAGGAGAGATTTTTGACCTTGACCCGGTCGCCGCTTTTAAAAGTCTGGAGGGCCGTGTGGTCGCCGATATCGACCAGGCCCGGATACAGGGCGGAATAGGCGTCGAGGATGGCCTTGGTTCCGTGGCCCATGTAGACGGGGATCGATTCGTCGAGAAATTGCAGGGTTCCGAGATGGTCGCTGTGGTGGTGGGAGATGAAGACCGCGTCGATGTCGGGCGCGGCGTGGGGCAGATTGGTGAACTCGAGGGCTTTTTGGCTGTAGAGGCGGGAGAGGCGGGGCAGGAGGTCGAACTCGAAATAGCACTCCAGGCCGTTGGCCGCCCCCGGCTTGAGCCAGTCGAGGAAATAATCCTTGCCGAAGTCGAATGATTGGCCGAAATCGAGGTAGGTTCGGGCCCCGCCGGATTCGAGGAGGATCTTGTTGCCGCCGATTTCGCCCGCGCCGCCAAAGAAAGTGAAAGATGTCATTTTGGTTCCCCTTGGAGCCAAGGATAGCACCGAAAGAGGGCGGGGGGCAAGGAGACGGATTTTGGGGCTGCGATCCTGAAGCGGGATCCGAACGCGGGTGCCGAACTCGGCATACGAAAACCGTTTCCCCAAAGCCCATTTGATATCATCAATCCTCTATGCTACCCTGCGGAAATGAAGTGATGGGAAAATGAGCGAAAATCCGCGTTGTGGTTGGAATTCGAAATTTCCCCAATTCAAGTCCGCCCCGCCGAGATCTATCCGGGAGAGTCTTGCGGCTTACATCAAGGATGCCGGACCGGAACAGGTTCGCGCCTGGGACGATTCCATCCCTCCGCTTCAGAACGAGGTCGGCGAGATTCTTCAGACGGATACAGCCGCGCCCGATTATTTCACCATTCTCGAATATTCGCTTCCCATGGAGTCTCGGCGGACCGATGTCATCTTTCTGGCGAAGGGCTCCGTCGTCGTCCTCGAACTCAAGGGCAAATTGAGGCCATCCCAGGCCGACATCGACCAGGCCGCCGCCTATGTTCGGGATCTTCGTTGCTACCATCGGGAATGCGAGAGCCGTCCTGTTCTCGCGCTGTGCGTTCCGATGAGAGCCCGGGGATATCTCGGACATGAGCATGATGTTCATATCTTGGGACCCGATGCGGTGGACTGCTTTATCGAGGACCTGCCCCGTGATCCTTCCTTGACGCCTATCGCTCCCCGTGATTTTCTTGCCGAAACCGCGTATCGTCCTTTGCCTACTCTCGTCCAAGCCGCAAGAGAGCTGTTTGAGCATGGAGATCTTCGGCCCATCCGCCGCGCTCGAGCGGCAACCGACCCGGCGGTTTTCAAGATCAAAGATATCATTCATGAAGCGGCCGCTTCTCGGAAAAGAAGACTCATCCTTCTGACGGGAGTTCCTGGCGCGGGAAAGACACTGGTCGGGCTGCGAACCGTCCATGCCCATTATCTTGACGATCTGGCCGTTCCGAGAACGGACGGCAAACCCAGCGTGCCCGCTGTCTATCTTTCGGGAAACGGCCCTCTGGTCGAGGTTCTTCAATATGAGCTGCGGGGAGCAGGAGGTGGGGGTAAGACATTCGTTCGCGGCGTCAAAGACTATGTCAAAAGATACTCTTCACGTCCGGGTTTAATCCCTCCGGAACACGTCCTCATATTCGACGAAGCCCAACGCGCGTTCGATGCCGATCAGGTTCAACATAAACACGGCGTCTTGCCGGGTTTTTCCGCCGGTAAGTCTGAGCCGGAGCATTTCATTGAATTTGCGGAACGCATCCCCGAATGGTGCGCGGTGATCGGGTTGATCGGTAGCGGACAGGAAATTCACGTCGGTGAGGAAGGCGGTCTTGTTCAATGGAGGCAAGCCGTTGAAGGAGCCGCGAATCCCGGAGCTTGGACTGTTTACGGCCCCCCTCAGGTTCATGAAGTCTTCCAAGGCAGCTCGATCGAATTCATCGAGTCGCCGGCCCTCGGTTTGGATACGGAGATCCGCTTCCACCTTGCTTCGGAGATTCACGAATACGTCAATTTCGTACTTGAGGGCCGAGGCGCCTCGGAAAATGCCGTATTAGCCGAAAAATTGGAAAGCCAGGGGTACCACCTGAGACTCACGCGCGAGCGTGAACGGGCCGAATCCTATCTGAAAGAGCGTTACGCGGAAAATCCGGTTGCGCGTTTCGGCCTCGTCGCTTCCTCAAAAGACCGTGATCTGGCGGGCTTCGGAATTCCCAACGACTTTCAATCTACGAAGCGTGTTCACTTCGGCCCCTGGTATTCCGATTCCGAAGACTCTCCTGGCGGCTACTCCCGCCGGCACCTCAAGGATGCCGTCACGGAATTCGGCGCGCAGGGCCTTGAGCTTGATGCCGTTCTCCTGGCTTGGGGGACCGATTTTATGCGCGAAAACGGCCAATGGACAAATCGAAAAGCCCGGGGATATCGGCAAAAGGCGCAGATTAAGGATCCTTTTAAGCTTCGGATGAATTCCTACCGCGTCCTCCTGACTCGGGGGCGCGACGGTACGGTGGTCTTTGTTCCGCCGCTGCCGGAACTTAAAGAGACGAGTGCCTACCTCACGGAATCAGGCTTCAGGCCGTTGGATTGAGAGGTCTTCCATGAATAAACCGGAACGGTGTAAGAGGTGTGGAAAGGTGGTCCATGCGTATGATTCCATTATCTTCACTTCGGAAAATGATGCCCCCGAAACCGTTTGTATGAGGTGCGCCAATAACGAAATGGCGGAGAAAGCGGGCATCAAATTTGAGCATCCCGAATATCTTCCGATGACGGTCCGGGATTTCGACGGTATCGAACATGAATTCCATTTTGTGACGCGATTTCTCAGCGACATCGTCTCTCTCGAGGCCGTGGAGATAAAAGCGGGAATGGCCCGTGGATATGAATTTTCCGTCATCGGCCGCGATCCTGAGGCAGACACTCTGGATCTCTATGGCAAACTGGTCGATCGGATAAAAAGATCCTTGGCTATCCGTCATTTGAAATCGGGCGATTTTGGATATCAAATCGCCGATCCGTGGTTCGTTCGGGCAAGGATCAGTTCGATAGGGATAAGGGAAGACGATTCACCTCTCCTCATCATTGACGGGAAGGAAATTACCTGGGACGATTTTGGCCGAATGATTCTCACCTTTGAAGGATTCCAATTCAAAATGGAAGTATACGACCGCAGCGAGGAGCGATAAACGGGACAGGGCGTTTCTTACCGGGAAAAGAGTGTAAATATATCTGCCTCAGGAAGTGCGACGGCCCAGGCTCTCCTCGACCCATTTCGGTCTTTTTCTCCGCGTCCATCGGGCGAACCGCATCTTTTCCCCGAGATAGAAGGCCCGGTAGGCCCGGACGGGATCGCCCGGCACCCGATATTTTTCCGGCATGGTTTGGGCGAATTCGGTCAGTCCGCAGGACTCGAACGTCATCGTCTTGATCCGGTCCAGGACTCGAATCGAGCTGTGCGGCTTGAGCTTCCGGTATCGGTATTGATACTCGCGGTTCAGGGCTCTGGCCAAACGGATCAGCCATTGGAGGTTGTCGAATGACCGGCCGGCCCAGAGAACGCACGGGTGTTTCGTATGAGTCGATTTGTACGGAGTGATAAATCCCTTGCCGTTGAGGACGGTGCAGACGATCTGGGTGCTCTCCAGGATCATCTTGACCACATGCCGGTCGCAATGGTAACGGGCGCACTTCTCGATATCCAGGTCGAGAACGAAAATATTCATGCGGCTGTCATTATAAACCCGGGTTCGATGTTTTTCGCAAGCGAAGCCGGGTTCAGGTCCTTCTTGGCATTCAAGGCCCAATATTTAACGGAATACGTTACAATATCGTCATCGATTTTCATGAGGAGCCGATTCCCATGATCAAAGTCGTCAACATCGAAAAATGCTTCGAGCGATTCCAGGACACGTTCTCGCCGAAGATCGTCGCGGACCTCAACGGCCAGCAGGTCAAGCTCGTTCGGGTCGAAGGGGATAAAATTCCCTGGCACGCGCATGCCGACGAGGACGAGTTGTTTCTTGTCCTCGAAGGGGCGATCGAAGTCCACGAGAGAAGCGGATCCGTCCGCTTGAACTCCGGCGAATTCTGCGTGGTGCCGAAGGGCGTCGAGCACCGAATCGTCCCCTGGGGAAAGGCGAAATTGCTGCTTTTCGAGCCGGCGGGCATCGCCCATACGGGAGACGTTCGCTCCGAGATTACCAAGGACCGATTCGACCGACTGGATATTTAGACGGGAGACGCGGGCCGCTGACTTCGATCAGGCCGAACCGTTGCTTAACGGCCCGTACGATTTTACACCCGGAGGTGACGCTGTCCTGGGCCGCCGTTTCTCCAAGTATCGGCCGGAGGGGCATGTGAAGCGAAAAAAGCATCCGCCGGAAGAGCGGCGTTCTCCTGTTCCAAAACGGCGTAAAGCGTAATATGATAAAAAGCCGTTGGGCCATCGATGAGATCTCGCGCTGCGAAACAGGGGAGTATCTTCATGATTACGATCGCCGCAATGATGGGCGCTTGCGACGGCGATAGGGGAACCGGCCGGACAAGCGCGCCTCGGCCGTCGACCCGGGGGGGAATCGGAATTATCGGAAGCGGAGGGGCGGCGTCCGCGCCGAGCGGGATGAGGAAAGATTTGCCGGATTCTCCCTCGGCCCCGGGCTTTCCCTCGCGCGCCGCCGATTTGGACGCTCTTCCGGGATTTCAGAACCCGCCGCCCGGATACGGCGAAGTCCCGTTCTGGTGGTGGACCGGGGATCCGCTGGACAAGCGTCGGCTGCGTTGGCAGATCGAGGAACTCCACAAAAAAGGCATCGCCGGCGTTCAGGTCAACTATGCGCATATGGACACGCCCGGCTGGCCGACCTACCCGCCCGAGCCGGAGATCTTCAGCCAGGACTGGTGGGAGATGTGGCGGTTTGCGGCCGAGGAATGCCGCAAGCGGGGCATGGGGATCGGCCTGAGCGGCTACACGATCGATTGGCCGAGAGGCAATAATCTCTTCAACCGGATCATCTATACCGATCCCGAGATCCAGGGGCGGGAAATCGTCCGCGAGGCGGCCCTGCGCGCGGAGACCGGACAGAAAATCGTTCATCCTCTGGCCGCGGATGTCATCGGAATCCGCGCCTATCCGCTCAGCGGCGGGGAACTGAGGCCGGGGGGAATCGACCTGACGGCTTCAGTCACCGACGGGCGGCTGGTTTGGACGGCCCCGGCCGGGACCTGGGAGGTCTGGATTTTCACCGCCCCGCGAATCGAAGGGACATTGAGTCCCGTCCATCCTTCGGCTGGAAAAATCGTGGTCGAGAAATTTTTCCAGCCGTTTCTTAAAAACGCGACAGAGGACGGGGAAGCCGGCTCCGCTGCGGCCGCAAACCTCAATGACTTTTTCCAGGACGAGCTGAAGTTCGGCGTCGGCGACGTCGTCTGGGCGGATGATTTTGCGGTCGAGTTTAAAAAACGCAAAGGATACGATGTCTTCGAAGCGCTTCCGGCCTTGTTTGCCGATATCGGGCCGACGACGGCCAAGGCGCGTCTGGATTATCTGGACGTCAAGACGGCGCTTTCAGAGGAGCGGTATTTCATCCCGGTGTTCGATTGGCACAACAGCCGCGGGATGATCTACGGCTGCGATCCCGAGGGACGGGGTTTGGAGCCGGGAATGTACGGCGACAATTTCCGGATTCAACGCTGGTACACCGCTCCCGGTCACGACACGCCGGGCGGCCGGGCCGACCTGATCAAGGGAAAGGTTTCGTCGTCGATCGCGGCGCTTTACGGGCGCCCGCGCGTGTGGCTCGAGGGCTACCACAGCCTGGGATGGGGAGCGGCGCCCGAGCGGCTGATGTACGCCACGAGCGAAAACTTCCTCTACGGCTGCAATCTCCTCAACCTCCACGGCCTGTATTACACCACCCACGGCAGCTTCTGGGAGTGGGCCCCGCCCTGTTACCACTTCCGGATGCCGTACTGGGACCACTTGCCGACCTTCCTGAAATATTTTGAGCGGCTCTCGTACTTGATGAGCCAGGGTGTGTCTGCGGCCGATATCGCGATCCTGTATCCCGTGAGCCCGGCCCAGGCCCGGATGGACGGGAATGCGTCGGCTGCGGCGGCCTTCGATTCGGGGCGGGAGCTTTTCAGCCGGGGATACGATTTTTTATTCATGGACGACCAGTCGCTCGAGCGGGCCGAGATCCGCGGCGGCGAGCTGGACGTCTCGGGCATGACATTTAAAGTCCTGATCCTGCCGTCGATGAAAGCCGTGAGGTGGACGACGATTCAGAAAGCGGCGGAATTTAAACGGCGGGGCGGAATCGTCATCAATGTCGGAGCGCTGCCCGAGGCGAGTGACCGGGCCGGAAGCGGGGACGCGCAGCTTGAGAGTTGTGTGCGGGAATTATTCGGCCGGACAGACGGGGAAACGGGCCCGGCGGTGACGATAAACGCCGGGATTTCTGAAGCGCGTTTTGCGGGCCGCGGATCGGAGAGAGATTCGGTCCCGATGAAAAACGCAGGAATCGATGGGGAAGCGCCCGCGGGTAACGATAAAGCCGTGGATCGTGAGAGTCCGTCCGCGAATCCGGAGGCCGCGGTCAAGGAAGGCGGGCTTGGAATCGTTGTTCAATCGGCGGCCGAGCTTTCCGGCGTGATCGAAAAGCGCATTCCGCGAGCGGTCGAATCAGTCCCGCCTGTCCGGGCGACGCGCCGGAAAATCGGTTTCCGCGACGTCTACATGGTCATGGATGCGGCCCGCGGCACTCAATGCGTTTTCAATTCGAAGGGCCTGGCCGAGCTTTGGGATCCCTGGACGGGAAAAAACATCCCTCTCGAGGCGACTGCGGAAACGACTGGTGGAACTCGAATCCGCATGCCACTCGATCGGGATCAGGCTCAAGTCATCGTGTTCACTCCGGCGGAAAGAACCGGGATCGAGTCCCGGGATCCGAGGGAGAGGGAGGAAGAGGCGGGCCGGGGCGAAACGTGGAATGATGGGCGGGAAGAGGGGCGGAAGGTAAACCGGCTTTCGCTCGTCGAGCGCGCCGGCGCGCTCCCGGCGCCGGAAACTACGGCCCTGGGCGGCGATTGGGAATTCGAGCTCGAGCCGACGATGGACAACCGCTGGGGCGATTTCCGCCTGCCCGCGACCGAGCGG
This sequence comes from uncultured Eubacteriales bacterium, assembly GCA_964411395.1. Taxonomy (GTDB): domain Bacteria; phylum Acidobacteriota; class Aminicenantia; order Aminicenantales; family UBA4085; genus JAAZPG01. The sequence continues at coordinate 8,923 of CAYPKX010000075.1, forward strand.
ATGATCGGAGCCGAGGCCCGGATTTTCCGTTATGCCGAGGAAAAGGGTTCGGGAGACGGCCTGGCCGGCAACTGGGAAGCGGCCGGATACGACGACTCGGACTGGCTTCGGACGACTCACGGCTATGGGCAAAAATTCTGGAAGCTGGGGCCGCTTCCGGCTCTCAGCCGCGAGGAAACCGACGCTTTCGAGAACCGGCTCGCCGCCGCCTTACGGATCGATCCGAAGAACCCGGTCGAAATGGCCGGAAAAAAATATTTCTGGCAGCCGTATGATTTTTCCTGGCGATGGGGCAGGGAAGGAGATCCCGGCCATCAGGGTTTCCATGGATTGAAGGAAAAGGTGACAGACGAATTCATCTGTCTCGGGAATCGCGTCGAGGGCAAGAACAGGTTTCTCTACGAGGAGGAAGCGGGCGGGACGCGCTATTATCTCTGGACGAGCGCCCGGGCCGGCCGGGCCGGGAAAGCGCGGATCGAAATCGGCGGAATCGAGCCGAAAAGGATTTATTTCAAGGGCAAACCGCTTGCGGAGACGCGGGCCGGGATCGTGCTGGAGGCCGGGCCGAATCCGCTGCTCCTGCGGTATGACAATCCCGGGCGGGGTTATTTCGTCCTCGTCGGGGCTTCTGCTAACCCCTCGGAAATTCGACCGGAAATGGATGAAGAAGTCACCCATGAAAATCGCAAGGCCCAAGCGGAAACGAAGGCGGGCGTCGGGAGCAGGATTGGAGCAGGATTCGAGGCGGATGTCGCTTCGAAAAAAGAGGAGAGCGTGGGGAATGAAAATGGGGCGGTCGCGGGTGCGGCGTCGGATCAGTCGCCCGCTCGGACGCCGCTCTCAATGAAGTGGTACGACGAGACCGGGCTGGTTCCGTTCGACGTGAGGGCGAGCGAGACCGAGCCGGCCGGCTGGTATCGTTTTGTTGCCCCTCCGGGTTTACGGAAGATGGTCGTCCGGGCCTGCGGCCGCATCCGGATCTGGATCGACGGCCGGGAAGCGACCGTTCGCGAAATCCCCGTCGATTCTGCGGCCTCCGGGGGGCGCGGATTGGGACTGCCGACAAGGGACAAGCGCGAAAGTTCGACCGGCGGGAAAATGGGCGGCGCGGCGAATACCTCGGTAGAAAAAAACGAATCCGTGTGGAATGCGGCTATAGACACGTCCCGGGCCGATGCGGCGACATCCGGGGGTACACGCCGCTTCGAAATTCTCGCGACGCTCGTTCCGACCCGGAAATCGTCGGTTGCCGTCAGGGTCGAACAAGATCGCGGAGCGTATGGCGGCGCGGCCCTGCCCGAGCCGGTCCTTCTCGAATGCGGGCCGGGCTTGGCCGAAGCGGGAGACTGGTCGCAAGGATCGGTGCTGGAAAATTATTCCGGCGGGGCCTGGTATCGCAAGACCATGCGGTTGAACCGGGAGCAGGCCGGGGCGGGAATTCTTCTCGATTTGGGCGATGTTGTCGCGACAGCCGAGGTCCGCGTCAACGGCAAGACGGCAGCGGTCCTCGTTTGTCCGCCGTGGAAGGCGGATTTAACGGGACTTGCGAGGGCCGGTGAAAACCGGCTCGAAGTGCTGGTGTATAACACCCTGGCCAACCACTACCTCACGATTCCTTCGCGATACAAGAGCGAGACTCTGCGGTCGGGCCTGCTCGGACCGGTGAAGCTGAGTTTTTGGCCTTCGGCCCGGTCCTGAATCGGGGAAGCTCGGGATTTCGGCCGTTGGGATTCGACGTTCAGATCCCGAACTTCTTCTTTAGCTCGGCGGTGACGTCGGCGGCGGCTTTGCCGCTCAAACCCTTGCCGGAAGAGACGGGGCCTGCTTGTGGCCGGCCGAATTGAGCGGGGCGGGACTTGGCCGTGCGGATAAAGCTCGAGGACTCCAGGGCGGCCCCGTGCGCCCGGCAACTGTTTCGGATGCTGTTGTCGTCGGAGACGACCGTGATTTCAGCCTTGGGCCCGCGATGTTCGCGGACAAGCCGGATGATTTCGGCGTCGGCTCCGTGGGAAGTGCGGGTGAACACAGCGGGGATTCCGGCCAGGGAGAGCGGCCGGCCGCTCGTATACTTGTGGTCGCCGTCAAAGACGATTCGACACTCGACTCCCGGACGGCTCTGCCGCCAGGTGGAGATCAGCAGGGCCAACCGTTGCCGGGCGGCCTCGAGGCCGGAGGCCGGGCCGCCGTCAAGAAGGGCCTTTAATTCCGGGAGCCGGTGGATGATGTTGTATCCGTCGACGAGAAGATACTTGAGCGCGGGCATGGGTTTGATTCCGGACGGCTGAAACGTGACCGCCCGTCAAAAAGTGTACCACAATGAAACTTTCCCCGCGTCAAAACGTTTTATTTATGGAGGCTCGAAAAGACGCCGGGATCGGCCCGGAGGCCGTTCGCGCCGCCAAGGAGATTCTGAGATTGAACGGGAAAAAACGAACGAAATCGAATAGAGCGCCGGCTGGAGGCGCGCGGGCGGCCGTGGAGTCTGTGACGAACTCCTGGCTGACCCCCGAGGAATGGGAGGCCATCCTCGAATCCCTGCCCGAAATCGAGGTGGACGTGGCCGAGGTCGGCGAGACCGCCGCCTTCGGATTCCGCAAGCTTCGAGACAGCCGCCTGTCGCACTGATCCCGGCCGGGCCCCTCTCCCGAACGCCGTTTTGACCGGGCCCGTGGAATGGGAGATCCGCGCGGGCGAAAAGACGGTCGCCGCGGCAGGGAATCCGGACATCAATGTGTCGTTCGGATTCGCCGGAACCGTTTTATCGGGATTTTTTGGGATGATTGTCGAGGGATATGTCCGTATTCTGCGCAAAACAAAGGAAGAGGGCGAGCGTTTTCTGGTCAGATACGGCGGCACGAAAGTTAAACGATTCCGACGGGCGGCGTCGTTTCGGCGCTTAGGCCTGAATGGCGGCCTGGGCCCGGATCAGGTCATGGAGGGTGATGATCCCGCGGATTGTCTCCGTCCCCGGTTCCACGACGATGAGGACGTTGGACGGCGTCTCCATGAACTTGTCGCCGATCTCCCGGACGGTTTGTTCGGGATGACAGGTCGCGGCCTTCTGAAGCTCGGGGACGAAGCCAGTCCGGCTGGCTTCGATCATTTGCGTTCGCGAGAGGAGGCCGGCGAGCCGGCCTTCGATTTCCACAGGAAAATAATTGTAGACGTGGCGCTCGGCGGTTTTGCCGAGTTCGACGGGTTCGAGTGTCCGGAGGACGACCGGTTTGCAATTGGCGATCGCCGAGACGGGATGATTCTGCCAGCTGTGGAGGTCCAGCGGCGGCCGGATTTTATGCAGCTCATGGCCGTCGTCGACAAGCAGGGCATCGTAGAAATTGAGATCTCCGGCCGCCCGGGCGATGGCCAGGCTGATGATCATCCCCAGCATCAGACCCGGGACCAGGGCGAACTGGTGGGTCATTTCGAACACGATCAGCATCGAGGTCAGCGGAGCCCGGACGATCGCCCCGAGGCAGGCGCTCATGCCGATGGCGGCCAGGACGATGCGGCCGGCCGGGGTCAGGGGAATCCAGAGCGAGGCCAGCCCGGCGATAAAATAGCCCGCCATGCCGCCGATGAAGAGGGAAGGGGCGAAAATGCCTCCGCATCCTCCGAAGCTGTAGCCGATGATGGTTGCCAGAAGCTTGCCGGTAACCATGAGGCCGGCGATTTTCCAGGGAAAGCCGTCGGTCAGGGCGGCCGAAAGATCCTGGTAGCCCAGGCCGAATATGCCGATTTTCCCCGTGATCAGGAAAATCCCGCCTCCCAGAATCCAGGTCAGAAATCCGCCGATTATGGGGAGAGCCCAGCGGGGGATGCGCGTCTGCCTTCTCAAGCGGCGGCGGCCGGCCAGGACGCTCCGCTGGAAAATCACCCCGGCTCCGGCGGCGACGGCGGCCACGAGGGGGACCAGGAGCAAATGAATCCAGCCGACGTTTTCCACGGCCGGGAGCGAAAAGGCCGGTTGGCGGCCGAGGATGGCCGAGACGACGAGGGCGCCAAGCATCGAAGCCATGACGACCCGGCCCAGGAAGCGGCTGTTGAGGTCTCCGATGATCTCCTCGATGGCGAAGGTGATGGCGGCCAGCGGCGTGTTGAAGGCTGCGGCCAGGCCGGCCGAAGCTCCGACGACCGAGGCCCCGCGTTTCTCCCGGCGTGATTCGCCCAGAACGCCGGCCAGGTTGGAGGAGATGCCGCTGCCGATGAAAACGGACGGGCCTTCCCGGCCCAGGGAGTTGCCCCCCCCGATGCTGAGCACGCCGGCGGCGAACTTGACCAGGACCGGCCGGAGATCCACGTGGCCAAGGTCTTTCCAGTAGGCCGATTTAACTTGAGGGATACCGCTTCCGGCCGCCGACGGACTCACGACATTGAGCAGGATCCCGACCAGAGTCGAGGTCGTCATGATCAGAAGAAAGCTGGCGACCAGAAAATAGACGGGCGGACGGTCGGCGAAAACGAGATAGGTCCGGCTGAACAGGAAATTCGTGAAAAAGAGGAAGCCTACCGCGGATAAACCGGCGGCCAGGCTCAACACGATCGTCGTGATCCAGGGACGGAGCTGCTCGGGCGTTTTTTGGAGAAGAGGAAGGATTGTCTTTTTCAATTCGTGACGCTCTCGATTTCGTCCGTGTAGAACGTCTTGCCGCAGGATCGGCAGACGAACACCAGAAATGTTCGTTTTTTCCCAAGGGGAACGCCGTCGTTGGTCTTTTGTTGGATAATGGCGTAGTAATCATCGTTCAACTCGACATCGGCGCTCCGGCAATGCTGGCAAAGAATTTTTTTGGCCATGGTCCACCTTCTTTTATTATACACTCCCGGATCGAATTCGAATTATTGACATTCTTTCCCGGGCCCAATTATGATGGCTCCTTGAACATCCCGTCTACCGTCTCTCGGAATATTCCCGTCGAAGGAGTTCCCATGCGAAAATCCGCCTCCAAATCACCGTCGTCCCGGTTTCGGATCGTTACTCTCACCTTTGTCCTGGCTGCGGCCGTCGCCTACGCCCTGCCTCCGCAGGCCCAGAGCCCGGCGGTGAAAAAGCCGCTGGCCGTCGATGACTACCCGAAATGGAAGAGCATCGGCGGGCAAGCGATCTCGAGCGACGGGAGATGGGCGGCCTACACCCTCGCCCTCACCAACACCACCCAACCCGAATCCAAACCGGTTCTGCACCTGGTCAACCTCGAGACCGGGGCCGAAATAACAGGGGCCGACGCCGAAGGCGGCGTTTTCTCGCCCGATGCCAAATGGATCGCTTACCAGGTCGACCCCGGGGCGGCTCAGCGGGCTCGGACGGGACGAGGCGGGCAGGGGAGCGGTCCGGCCGCTCCCTCGGCCGCAACACCATCCTCAACCCAGCCCGCCGTTCAGACGCCGCCCGCAACCCAGCCGGCTCCCGGCCAAGCTACGGCGCCTGCTGCCCCGGCCGGACGGAGCGGCGCTCCGGCGGCCATTCCCCCGCGCCGCGTCGAGCTTCGGAATCTGGCCACCGGCGAAATCCGGTCGTTCCAGGATATCCAATCGTTCACCTTCTCTCCGGTATCCACTCATCTTTTCCTTCGGCGGCGTCCGGCTGAGACCGAGGGCACCGGCGCTCGCGGCGGCAGCGCCCCGTCCGGTCCGATGCCCGGCATGGGCGGAGGGCGTTTCGGCGGCGGAC
>CAYPKX010000076.1:0-14547 GCA_964411395.1 uncultured Eubacteriales bacterium
CCGGACATTTCTACTTTGCAGAGAACCGGACATTTTCACTTTGCGTTGACAAAATACGTTTGTCATTTGACAAAGGTTCGTCGGGATGCTATAAGAATGCGATTTTGCGTGCAGAAAAATGAGGAACGCGATTCTGATCAAAAGCGCCGGCAGTGCACTCGCCGTCCGCCTCGACTGTCGGTCTTTCTCCCCGTATTTTCCCGTCGGTATGATAATGTGAAGCCCGAAAGCGGGCCCTTTCAGGGCCGGCTTTCGGGACGCCCCCGCACCTGACGCCCTCTCCCGGTGTTTCCCCATCCGCAACTGGAGGTGTATTGTCATGCTGAAAACCATCGAACAGATCAACGAAAAAATCGCCCGCCGGACTGTTACGGTCGTCCGGGCCGATCACATGACCGAACTCGTCCGCGATCTCGGGCCCGAAAAGGCCGCCGAGCGTGTCGACGTCGTCACGACCGGGACGTTTGGAGCGATGTGCTCGTCGGGCGCCTGGTTAAACTTCGGCCACGCCGAACCGCCGATTAAAATGACCCGCGTCTGGCTTAACGACGTCGAGCTTTACGCCGGAGCGGCCGCGGTCGATGCCTATCTGGGAGCGACCCAGTCGTCGGAAACCCGGGGCCTTCGCTACGGAGGAGCCCACGTCCTCGAGGATCTGGTCCGCGGTCAAACTGTCGTCCTTCGGGCGGTTTCCTATGGAACCGATTGTTATCCGAGAAAACGGATTCTCACCTCGCTGTCCCTGGAAAACCTCAATACCGCCCTGCTCTCCAATCCGCGAAACGGATACCAACGCTACGGCGCCGCGGCCAATTCCTCCAGCCGGACGGTCCGAACCTACATGGGAACGCTTCGACCCCGGCTGGCCAACGTCACCTTTTCCGGCGCCGGTTCGCTCTCCCCTCTCTCCAACGACCCCGATTACCGGACGATCGGCCTGGGAACGCGGATCTTCCTGGGCGGAGCCGACGGATGGATCACCGGACCGGGCACCCAGCACAATCCGGAAAACGGAATGGGAACGCTCTCGGTCCAGGGCGAACTGAAGGAGATGACGCCTGAGTTCCTTCGGGCCGCTTCATTTCCCGGCTACGGCTGCACGCTCTACCTCGGGCTCGGGATTCCGATCCCCGTTTTGGATGCCGACCTGGCCCGGCGCACGGCCGTTTCCGATGCGGAAATTCCGGCGACCGTCTACGATTACGGGATTCCCGAGCGGGCCCGTCCCGGGATCAAAAATACGAATTACGCCGAGCTCAAGTCCGGCCGAGTCGAGCTCGGCGGCCGGACCGTGCCCGCCTCGCCGCTTTCGAGCTTCGCCCTGGCCCGGCGAGTGGCCGACGAGCTCAAGCGAAGAATCGAGGCGGGAACCTTCACCCTGACCGCTCCCGTCCAAAGACTTCCAAGCAAAACACGGCTCGGGACGCTCGACCTGCGTCCCCTCGAAAAACCGTCCTCTTCGGCGGCCCCGGGCCCGGTTTCCGGAACGCGGAAAAATCCGATTCATCGAGACGAGAACCGCTGTGTCCACTGCGGCCACTGCTTGTCCCTCTGCGATCGAAAAGTCTTTTCAAAAAACGACGATTGGACGATTCGGGTCGAGGCGGCCCGCTGCACCTCTTGCGGAATGTGTCCGGCCGCCTGTCCTCTGGGCGCGCTGACGTTATCCGGAGCGTGACCCATGGACCGAACCGTCCTTCGCCACAAAGACACGATCGCGGCGATCATCGCCGAAAAAAAATATTTTCCGATCGCCGAAGCCGCATTGAAAGACCAGCGCCGGATCCTGGACGCCTATATTGAAACGGATCCGGAGTTCCGGACGGCGCTCGGGCCGTATCCGGTTCCGGCCGACGCTCCCCGCATCGTCCGCCGGATGTCCGAAGCCGCCTCCCGCGCGGGCGTCGGTCCGATGGCCGCCGTGGCCGGGGCGGTGGCCGAAACCGCCCTTCAAGCCATGGCCGAGGCCGGAGCAGTCCACGCCCTGGTGGACAACGGGGGCGACATCGCCCTGCTCCTCGACCGCCCGGTCACCGTCGGGATCTTCACCGGGCCGTCGGCCGTCCGCAATATCGGCTTCCGGATCGAGCCGCGGCCGGGGATTTTTGGAATCTGCACTTCGTCGGGAACGGTCGGCCACTCCCTCTCCTTCGGAAAAGCCGATGCGGCCACGGCGATTTCGGCCGATGTCGCCCTGGCCGATGCGGTCGCCACCGCTTTGGGCAACTCCATCAAAGACGAAAACGAAGAGGGCCTCCGGGACACGCTTGCCGCATTGGGCCGGATCGAGGGCGTCGAAGGCCTTCTGGCCGTGATCGGAAAATCGATGGCCGTCTGGGGAGACCTCCCGGAACTCGTCCGCACGACCGTCGACCCGGTGTCGGCCGCCCAATAAGTCAGATCAGAAAGGAACTCCCCCATGACCATAAAAAAAACCGCCGTATTGGGAAGCACCGGGCTCGTCGGACAGCAATTCGTCCGGATGCTCGCGGGCCATCCCGATTTTTCGATCACCCTCCTGGCCGGTTCTGACCGCTCGGCCGGACAGCCCTATGCCGAGGGGGTCGAATGGACGGCCCCGGGCGACATCCCGGTCGAATTCGCCGAAACGGTCGTCGGCCCGGCCACTCTCGAAGCCATCCTCGCTTCCGGTGCCCGCGTCGTTTTCAGCGCTCTCCCGCCGGCGGCGGCCGGCCCGCTCGAGTCCGCCCTCCGGGACAACGGCCTTTTCGTTTTCACCAACGCGACGGCCCACCGGGCCGACCCGGACGTGCCGATTCTCATTCCCGAAGTCAATCCGGAACACCTCGAGCTGGCCGCCCGGCAGAAAAAGATCCATGGCGGATTCATCGCCGCCGACAGCAACTGCGTGACCGCCGGCCTGGCCCTGATCCTCGCCCCGCTCATCCCCTTCGGACTCCGGTCTGTCGCCCTGACCACATTCCAGGCCGTCTCCGGGGCGGGCCGCCGCGGTTTGGCGGCGATGGACATCGCCGGAAACTGCATTCCCTTCATCCGCAATGAAGAGGAAAAGCTCGGCCGCGAGGCCAACCGCATCCTGGGGACGATCGGACCCGAGGGCGTCGCTCCGTCTCCGATCCCCATTCGGGCCAGCTGCTGCCGCGTCCCCGTGCGCGAAGGGCATCTCCTCTCGATCGCGGCCGAATTCGAGGAGCCCCTCGACGAGCAAACCGCCGGCCGGGCCCTGGCCGGATTCCGCGGCCGGCCGCAGCGGGAAAATCTGGCCTCCGCGCCCGAACACCCGATTATCGTCCGGAAAGAGGAAAACAGGCCCCAGCCCATCCTTGACGCCTGGGCCGGAACTCCCGCCCGGGCCCAGGGAATGGCCGTGACGGTCGGACGGCTCCGCGCCCGGGGCCGGACGCTCGACCTCTTCGGCCTGGTTCACAACACCGTCCGCGGAGCAGCGGGGATGTGCCTGCTGGGAGCCGAACTGGCCCTCCGCGAGGGCCTGCTCGACGGCCGTACCGAGACGCGCGAATAAAGAAATTCAATACCTGGATTTTCCATGAAAAATGCAGAAAAAACCAAAGTCTTGAAGGTCATGAAATTCGGGGGCGGCTGCCTCCGCGATGCGGAAGGATTCAAACGGGCCGTCGAAATCATCAAGGGGGAGCGGAGCGCTCCGGCCGTCGTGGTCTCCGCCGTTTCGGGAGTGACGGATGCCTTGGAGGCCGGCCTGGAACGCGCCGTGAGAAGCGAAGCCGGTGTGGGGCGGACAATCCGCGCCCTCCGGTTACAGCATGAGCGGCTGACGTCCGCCCTTCTTCCCGCGCCGGAAATCAGGGCCGGCGTCACGGCCGAAATCGACCGCCGCCTGGTCCGGTTGGAAAGGCTCCTTCGAGGGGCGGCGCTGATCGGCGAATCCTCGCCTTTCACCCGGGCGCATGTCTTGAGCTACGGCGAACGCTGGGCGGCCCAGATTCTGGCCGGGGCGCTCCGGGAACGCGGAGTCGAGGCCCGAGCCCTGGAAAGCGAGCAGATCGGATTGGCGGCCGATGACGCGCCCGATGATGCGACCGCCGACCTTCCCGCCTTCCGGCGGGCCGTTAAAAAGAATGCCCTGGGGCTCGAAGCCGGCCGCTTCGTTCCGGTCATCACCGGATTCTACGGCGTGGCCTCCCGGCGGCGGATCGCCTCGTTCGGACGCAACGGATCGGATTACAGCGCTGCGGTCGTTGCCGTCGCCCTCCAGGCCCCCGTTCTCGAGATCTGGAAAGACGTCGACGGTTTCATGACCGCCGATCCGAAACGGATCCCGGAGGCCAAGCCGATCTCGAAGCTCTCGTTTGCGGAAGCGGCCGAACTGTCCTATTTCGGAGCCAAAGTCCTCCACCCCCGGACGCTCGAGCCGATGGCCCGGCAAAACGGCTTCGTCCGGATCCGGCATCTCCTCCGGCCCGACCGGCCCGGGACGGAAATTTCGGCCGTCGGCGGAGCGACGCGAGACGTCCTGAAGAGCGTGACCCAAAACAACCGCCTGGCCGTTCTCCGAGTATTCGGCGCGGGTGTCGGCTGCAAGCCCGGCATCATCGGGATCATCGGCCGGAGCCTGGCCGATCACGGGGTCAACATTATTTCGGTCATCACCGCCCAGACGATCATCAACGTCCTGGTTGCCGCCGCCGACGCCCGGCGAGCCCTCAAGATCCTCCGTTCCATCCGCGGCGGAGTCATCAGCCGGGTGGAGCTGGAAGAGGGTCTGTCGCTCGTCGCCGCCGTCGGAGAAGGATTATCCTCGAGCAAAGGCCTGGCCGGGCGGGTTTTCACCGCCGTCGCCGAAGGCGGGGTTAATGTCGAGATCATCTCTTCGGGGGCTTCGGGGGTGGCCACGTATTTTCTGGTGCGAAAAGCCGACGCCCTGCCCGCCATCCGGGCCCTTCATGCCGAGTTTTTCGAGTCCCGGACGGCGCGTCCGTAATCCCGTCCGGCGGGAAACCGTTTACTCCGTTTTCCGTATTTAATAGAATGTTGGAGTCATTTCGTCCGGGGAGACGCCCATGTCCAAAGTCCTGACTGTCCGGGGATTGAAAAAATCCTACGGAAACCACACGGCCGTGGCCGGCATCGATTTCGAAGTCCGGGCCGGAGAGGTCTTCGCCCTGATCGGCCCGAACGGAGCCGGCAAGACAACCACCCTCCGGATTATCGCCACGCTCCTCACTTCGAGCGCCGGCGAGATCACGTTTCTCGACCGCGACCATCGCCAGGAACCCGATTTCGTCCGGGAGAAAATCAGCTACCTGCCGGAAGAGGCGGGCGCGTACAAGGACATGAAGGGGATCGACTATCTCCGCTTCATGGCCGGTTTCTATGCCCGAACGGCCGACGAGGAGAGGGAGATCATCGACCGGGCCGCCGCCATCACCGAGCTCGGAGAACGGCTGAAAACCAAGGTGGGGACCTACAGCAAGGGCATGACCCGCAAGCTCCTCCTGGCCCGGGCCTTGATGACCCGGCCGGTCCTGGCCATCCTCGACGAGCCGACTTCGGGCCTGGACGTCCTCAACGCTCTGGACATTCGGGAGATTGTCCGCCGCTACGTCCGGGAGGGCACATCAGTTCTTCTCTCCTCCCATAACATGCTCGAGATCGAGTTCCTGTCCGACCGGGTCGGGCTCATCGACAAGGGCCGGATTCTCGACACCGGGACGCCCGACGAGCTCAAGGCCAAGCATAACGCCAAAAACCTCGAAGAAGTCTTCAGGAGCTCCCTCCGATGAAACGCTTCAAGAACCTGCTTCAGAAAGAAGTCAAGGAGCTGGTGACGAAACAGCTGATCATCTCCCTGGCCTTCACCGTCATTCTGTTCAATTCCATCGGCCAGATCAGCAAGAAAGAGGTCCAGAAAGCCGTCGGCGTCCAGACGATTTCGGCCCTCGACCAGGACAAGTCGGCCGGCTCTCAGGCCCTGCTCAAGAGCCTGGAATCGGCCCGGTTTAAGATCGTCGATCAGTCGGGAAAGAGCAAGGAGGACGCCCTGGCGGCGGCCAGGGCCGGCGAATCCAAAATGCTTCTGGTCATTCCGGCCGGCTTCGGCGATTCCCTGGCCGAGCTCAAGCCGAGCGAAATCGAAACCTACTCGTTCATGCGGAGCTTTTCTCTCATCGGGGCCCGGGGGCAAGTCGTCGTCCAGACCGTCATCTCCGCCCTGAATGAGGCCCTTTCAAATAATTTCCTGGCCGCAAAGCTTCCGGGAAGCGATCCGGCCGAGATGAAGCGCCCGATCAAAAGCCGCGATTTCGTCGTGGTCAAGGACCGCGTCGCCGAGGGTTCGGCCAACGTGATCGCCGGCATGCTGTCGCAGCAGTCGATGCTCATCCCCATCGTTTTGATGATGATCGTCATCTATTCGTCCCAGATGGTCATCTCGGCCGTGGCCATGGAAAAACAGAACAAGACCCTGGAAACGCTCCTGACGGTGCCCATCAAGCGGACCTCGATCATCACCGCCAAGATGCTGGCCGCCGGATTCGTCGGATTGATTTCGGCCGGGGTGTACATGTTTGCCTTCCAGGGCTTCTTCGGCGGCCTCGGCGACGAAATCGCCTCGGCCGGGGCCAAGGCCGGGGGAGCCGCCTTGATGGCCAAGCTCGGGCTGACGTTCGATACGACCGGCTACATCATCCTCGGCCTCTCCCTTTTCCTGGCCATCCTGGTCGCTTTGGCCATGGCCATGATTCTCGGCGTTCTGGCCGAGGATTTCCGGAGCGCCCAGAACATGATCATGCCCCTGATGTTCATGGTCATGATCCCCTACTTCATCTCCCTGTTCGCCGACATCAACACGGTCTCGCTCCCGGTCAAGATCCTCATCCTGGCCATCCCGTTCTCCCACCCCTTTCTCGTCTCGCAAAACCTCTACCTCGGCCATTACGGGATGATCGCCGCCGGCCTCGGATACATGCTGCTCGTTTTCGCCGTCCTCGTCATCTACGCCGCCCGGATCTTCTCGACCGACAAAATCCTGACGATGAAGCTGCGGTTCGGGAAGAAGAAAGCGCCCGCGGTTTGAGCCGGGGAGACACGGCGATGAGCGAAAACGCGAAAGTCCTGCGCCGGTCGCGGAAGAACAGAATGATCGGCGGCGTGATGGGCGGGTTGGCCGAATACTTCGGCCTCGATACCTCGCTCCTTCGCGTCGTCTATGTCATCGGTTCGATTCTCAGCGCCGCTTTCCCCGGCGCTTTGGTCTATATCATCATGTGGGTGGTCATTCCCAAGGAAGATCGCTGAATCCCGTCATCCCCGCGGGATTACTTTTCCTTGGCCGGAGCGGCAGCCGCGAGCGCCTGCCGCTCCTCGAGAACTTCCCAGCGTCGATAGGCCGTATCGATCTCGTTTTCGATCTCCTGTAACCGCGCCTTGGCGGCGGCGACGCCGCTGCCGGAGGCGCGGTAAAATTCAGGGTCGGCCAGAGATTCGCAGAGCCGCTGCTTTTCCGCTTCCAGCTTTTCCATCCGCGGCGGCAGAGCCTCAAGCTCGGCGTGTTCCTTGAAGCTCAGCTTGATCTTCGCGGGCCGGGCGGAGGGCGGCCGTTGGGGAGAGGGCTTTTCCGCGGTCCGCACGGGCGGGGGTTCCTTCTGCCGCAGCCAATCGTCGTAGCCGCCCACGAATTCTTCGACCTTTCCCTCGCCGCCGAAAACCAGGGTGCTGGCGGCCACATTGTTTAAAAACGCCCGGTCGTGGCTCACCAGCAGGACCGTGCCCTTGAACTCGAGGAGCAGCTCTTCCAGCAGCTCGAGGGTTTCGACGTCGAGGTCGTTTGTCGGCTCGTCCAGAACCAGGACATTGGCGGCCTGGGTGAACAAGCGGGCCAGCAACAGGCGGCAGCGTTCCCCGCCGGACAGCGACTTCACCTTGCTCCGCGCCTGATCGGGAGTGAAGAGAAAGTTGCGCAGGTATCCGATGACATGCTGGGTTCGGCCGTTCAGGGTCACGGTGTCATGCCCCTCGGCCACAGAGTCGAAAACCGTTTTCTCCGGGTCGAGCTGAGCGCGGGCCTGATCGAAATACATGATATCCAGGTTGACGCCCAGGCGGACACGGCCCTGCTGCGGGGCCAATTCGCCCAAGAGCAGGCGCAGAAGCGTGGTCTTGCCGCAGCCGTTCGGCCCGATGACGCCCACCCGGTCGCGGCGCAGAATCAACGTCGAGAAATCGCGGATCACCTGACGGCCGGGATACTGAAAACCGATGTTGTCCGCCTCGATGACGAGGTCGCCCGAGCGCCGCCCCTCCTGCAGGGCCATTTTGACCCCGCCGGGCCGCTCCTGCCGCTGCCTGCGCTGAGCGCGGATTTTCAACAGGGCCTTGACACGGCCCTGGCTGCGGGTGCGGCGGGCTTTGACGCCCTGCCGGAGCCAGGCTTCTTCCGTCGACAGCTTCTTGTCCAGAAGCCGGTTGTGGTTCGCCTCTACGGCGAGGTTTTCTTCCTTGCGGGTCAGGAAGGTTTCGTAATCGCACGGCCAATCCAGCAGTCGGCCGCGATCGATTTCGATAATGCGGCCGGCCAGCTTTCGAACCAACAGGCGGTCATGGGTGACGATGACGATCGTTCCCCGGTAGCCGGCCAGAAAATCCTCCAGCCAGGCGATCGCCTCGATGTCCAAGTGGTTGGTCGGCTCGTCGAGCAGGAGGATATCGGGATTCGCAACCAGCGCTCTGGCCAGCAGGGTCCGGCGCTTCAATCCGGTGGAAAGGGAGGCGAACTCCGCTTCGGCCGGAAGCCCCATTTTGTCGATGATGAGGTCGACCTGGCGGTTGATGCCCCAGCCGTCTTCGGCCTCGAGCTCCTGTCCGAGGCGGTCCAAACGGGCCATCCAACGCGGGGCCTCGCCGGGTTGATCGGACAGCATGGCGGAGACGTGATGGTATTCGGCCAGGAGCCGGCCTTTCGCCGCCAGACCGGAGGTGACGATATCGATGACCGGGCCGCTCAAGCCGGCGGGAATCTCCTGGTCCAGGCGGGCGGTGGTGAGGCCCTGGCTGCGGGCGACCGTTCCTCCGTCGGGGATGATCTCGCCGTTGATCAGCTTCATCAGGGTGGTCTTGCCGCTGCCGTTGCGGCCCAACAGACAGACCCGCTCGTGACGTTCGATATTCAGGTCGATATGGTCCAGGAGCGGATAACCGCCGTAACCGAGACAGGCGTCCTTGACACTGATTAAAGCCATGAGAACAACCGATTCCTCTCTTCAGCCGCCGCAAAAAAAAACGATATTTCGAGCGGCCAGTATATCTTAATCCCGCTTCAAACGGGAGGATGAAGGCCGGGCTCCTCTTCTGATATGATAGAACCATGAAGACGCGGACCGCCCGATTCATCAAAGGCCTCGTCGGGCCTGATCCCCTTCTGGAGGATGGGACTCCCCAGGTCGCTTTCATCGGCCGCTCGAACAGCGGAAAATCGAGCGTCATCAATTCCCTGACCGGGCAGAAAGGGCTGGCCCGGACGAGCTCCTTTCCCGGCCGGACGCAGGAGATCAACGTCTTCAAGATCGATCACCGCCTCTATCTGCTGGACCTTCCCGGCTACGGATAGTCCCGGCATTCGTTGGAGGCGCAGCGTCGGTTGCACGGCTTGATCGATTGGTACCTGTTCCAATCGCCTGACCATCCGAAAAGAGTCGTCTTTATCATCGATGCGGCGGTCGGGCCCACGGCTAACGACCTGGAAATGCTTCAGGCCTTGCGGATGACGAAGACGCCGTTTGTCATCGTGGCCAACAAATCCGACAAGATCAAACCGGCGCGATTCAGCGCGAGGATGCGGGAGATCCGGGCCCGGGTCGGAGCCCATAAAATAATCCTCTACTCCTCGGAGAAGAAGATCGGGCAGAAGGAGCTGGCCGAAGAGATTTTCGGCAAAAACACCCCCGGGGATCACTCTCCCTGAAATAACCGGGGGATTCGGATCGCCTCCCTCTCTGATCGCCGGGCAAAAAGTCGTCCGTCCCCAAAACAACCGGCTGGACGGCTGCTTGTCGCCCGTCCGAACGGACGCCGGCTCCGGACGGGTTATGAATTCCCCGGCCGCGATGATCGACCGGGCCGGAGGTCCTCGATCAGCGCCGTGCTGACCCAGTAGATGTCTCCGTTCAAGCCGAAGAAGAGATATTTGCCGTCGGGGGAAATCTTGGCGATACCGGCCTCCCGGGCCAGGCCATGGGCGGCGAGATCGATCGCTTCACTCCAGGTCCCGTCGGCATTGCGGAAACTCACGAACAGGTGCGGCCCGCCTTCGACGTCGAAGACGATGTAGCTGCCGTCGGGGGCGATCGCCGGATGAGCGATGTTTGTGAATCGCGGCCGGAGGGCGTCCAGACCGCCGTGCAAACGCTCAAATCCGGCGAATTTACCGTCGACCATATTGACTTTGGCCAGATACCCGTTCGGAAGCTCGGTGTGATCGGTGACATAAAACTGTCCGTCCCGCGTCGCGGTGATATACATCCCCTGGCCGACGAATTTCGGCGTTGACCAACCGTCCGCCATCCGATCCGAAGCCCAGAGGCCGTAGTCCATGCCCTGGCGGTTCGGCTCTCCCGGGGGAATGGGCCGAAACCATCCCCAAAAGATCCGCTGATTGTCCAGGGTTAAAAACGGCTCGTGGGCGCTGTATCCGGCGGAAAAGGAGGCCGGAGCGGGAGCCGTCCAGCCTTCGGCCGTTTCCCGGCAGAACATGGTCGTCTGAGGATTTCCCCCGAGAGTGAAATACAGCTCCTTTCCCTCGGGTGAAAAAGCGATGGCGTATTCGCTGGTCGCCATTCGGGAAATCACGCCGGGAGCGAAGAGCTGCGGCGTCTTCCCGGGCGGCGTCTGGCCGAAATACGGACCCTTCAACCCGGTCGGTTGGCCGGGACGGTAGGTGATTGTCCGTTCGTTCCGGGTTCTCTCAAAAATCGAATCGAAGGAGGCCAGGATGTTTTTTGCATTGGCGGCGTTGGGGTCTTTTTCCACAGCCTGCCGGTAATTGGCCAGCGCCTCGTTCCGGTTCCCGGCCGCCAGGTGGGCCTCCCCCAGGCTGTCGTAGTTATTGGACGATTCCGGAAACAGCTCGATATTCATCTGGAAGACGGCGATCGCCTCAGGGAGGGCATTTCCCTGAAGAAACTTGTAACCGAGGAGGTTGAAATCCCGTTCGGAGAAATGGAACTCGGATGTCCTCGCCCGCAACTCCTCGAATTTCGCCCGCCCGGCGCCGAGGCCTCCCTTATCCATCGCTTCGGCCACGAGAGCCGAGGCGGAGGGGAGAAGGGCGGCTTTCCGTAAATCTTCGATGAAGCCCGTCTCGATCCAAAAGGGCATGTTTTCACCGGCGCCGATCCCGAGGAAAAAGAGGAATTTCCCATCGGGCGTCACCCAGGGACACATGCTCCGGTTCCGGTAGCCCATCGCGGCATTCATGTCCCGGGCCGAAGTCCAGGAACCGTCCGCTTTGCGGAAGCAGATATGGAGGCTGTCGACCCGGGCCCGCGGATTGGACCTTGAGAGAATCAAATAGCTTCCGTCAGGAGCGATGAAAGGAGAATGTTCGATCCCCGGGCCATTGACCGCCGGACCCAGGTTCACGGGTTTGGCATATGTCCCGTTTTCGAATTTGGAACAGTAGATATCCTGGAGGCCGGATCCGCCGCTCTCCTCGAAGGCTCCGAAATAAAGATTGCCCTCGAGATCCGTGGAGACCTGCCAGTGGAGCCGCAGGAAATTGACGGAGGGCGGCAGGGGCCGGGGCTCTTCCCATCCGGAGCCGTCTCGATCCATGACCCAGATGTTCTCCTTGCCGTTCGGCCCGTCTTTCTCCAAAGACCGGTTGGAGACAAAAAAGAGCCGCCGGCCGTCAGGGGACGGAAACGGGACATCATTCGTCTGTCCGAGAACAACGAAGGACATGGGTTTGGGCCTCGTCCAGCGGCCGTCGACGAGCCTCGATTCGAGGCTGGCCATCGCCCCGCCGTACTCCTGGACCGACCAGAAAGCCGACCGGCCGTCAGGAGAGAAAGAGACGCTTCCATGAAAATCATATTTCGCGGCCACGAGGCCCGGAGCGAAAAGCTCCGGCCTGCGGCCGGGAAGCTTCTGCCCGAGATAGGCTCCGCTCAAAACGGGGAATCTCGGTTCGCTTCGATCGGCTCCCCGGGCCGCAAGGAGGGCGGCCGCATCTTTTTTCTTAAATTCCAGGGCCAGATTGTAAGCCGTCTTCCCATCAATCGTTCGGGCGTCGAGAGGAGCGCCTCCGGCCAACAGTTTTTCCGCCACCAGGGCTCGGCCGGCTTCGGCCGCATAATGCAGCGGCGTCCAGCCGACCGCGTTCGCTTCGGAAACCGCGAGGCCGGCTTTAAGGAGAAGGTCGATGATTTCGGGCGAACCGCCGGAGGCCGCCTTATGCATGAGGCTGTTCCCTCCGCTGTCCTTGCTCCGGACATCGAGACCGGCTTCGACCAGCCGTCCGGCCAATCGAACCAGGCCTTTTTCACAGGCGGCCGCAGCCAGGCCGGACATCAACCGATCGGCGGGTTCGGGAATCGCGACACCCCTGTCCAGAAAAAAATCGACGATACCGACATTGCCGAAGACCGCAGCGATCATCAACGGAGGACCCCAGCCTCCGTCCGAAGCGTTGATGTCGGCCCCGTTATCCAAAAGAAGGCGGGCGATCTCGACGGAACCGGAACGGGCGGCCAATCCCCAAAGCGGCGTCCGGTTCATGGCGTCGCGCTGATCGACGGGCGCGCCCTTCGAAATCAGATAGGCGGCGATTTCGACCTTTCCGGACGCGGCGGCGGTATGGAGCGGCGTCTGTCCCATTTCATCCGCGGCTTGGAGCAGGGACGAATCTTTTTCGACCAGGGACTTGACCCGGGCCAGGTCCCCCGCCTGGATAGCCTCATGAATCTCGGCCGCCGAAGCCGCCGATACGAAAATCGCCAAAACGACTAAAACGAAAAACGTCTTTTTCATCATCGTACCTTCCTCTCGGCAGGTCCGGTTCGGGGCAAAATTCCGGAAGAGGGCCCGCGCCTTAGCCAATCGAAGGAGTAATAGAGAAGCAAGTAATATGCCAATATGCTCGAGAAAAAGCGCCGCTTTTTCGATTCCAAAGCGAAAAATCAACTCTATTTTGACCGAATCTTCGTCCGCAATCGAACAGTGCGTTTTAAAACCGGACGATCGCCGGATAGCCCCGGGTAAAGATTGTGGAACCAACACCCCGACCGGTCAAAGCAGAACGCCGGCCAGATTCCTACCGGCGGAGATGAGATTTCGGGGCCGGGCGGAAAGCGGGGATTATTTTCGGAACAAGGCCGCCGCGGGAATCGCCTCTTTCGTCCCGCCGGGGACCTGCCATTCCACGATCAAACCGCGATCGCCGGTCTTGTTGAAATACCGGACCGTCACCGGGTGGAATCCGGCGGCCAGGGCGACTTCGCCCTTCCGGACAATCATCCCGTGAAGGCCGTCGTTGTCGACGATGAGCGTATCCCCCACCCACAGGCGGCTACCATCATCGGAGGAAATAAAAAATGTATAGACCCCATCCTGGGGAACGCGGAGAAATCCGCGAAACTCGATCCCGAATTTCTCCTTTGCGGTTGCGGGAGAGGCCGGTTCGAACCGCCGCGACGAGCCTTTGGCGGCCGCCGTCATTTTCGAAAAATCCGGAAGCACATCCCAATCCCCCTCAAACACGGAATGGGCCACGCCCGGAGTCAATCCGGAGACCGCGGCGGCCGGACGCGGAGCGACCCGGGTAAAGGCTCTTTTTACCGGCTCGCTCACCGGGCGGCCTTCCCGGAAGCAGGCCGCCGTTACCACCGCCGTCCGGTTCAAAGGGACGGGACCGGAGACAAGAGCCGATGAGGCCGTTGGATTCGCTCCGTCGAGCGTGTACCGGAGCTCGACGTTGTCCCGGTCCGTTTCGATCCGCACATTCAGCGTCTCGGTGAAGATTTCGCTTTCCGCCAAAATCCGGGGGGGTTCGGAAACGTCAGGCTTGCCGGCGATATCCAGGACGACGACGGACACATCGGCGTCCGGGGCCTGAACGGGAACCGTGATCACCTGGGAGGCCGGGAGCGGCCGGATTTTCAGAGATTTCCGGGCCGGGTCAGACAGAAGAAAGGCTTTGTTCACCGGACTCAGCAATCCGGGAACGACCAGTTGTCCGTCCTGGGGCCAGTCGAAGACATGAAGATAAAGGCGCGTTCCGGCGCCGACGGCTTTTTGCGTGGCCCGGCCGAAGGGCAGGGAGACAAATGGGCCGGCCGCCGTCCCGGTGATCGACTCCCCGTTGAGCTTCATCCATCGGCCGATGCCGGCCAGCCGTTCAAGGCTCGCCGAGGGAAAAAGCCCCTCGGCCGTCGGCCCGACGTTGAGGAGAAAATTGCCGCCCTTGCTGGCGATATCGGCCAGGTTCCGGATCAGCTCCCGGGAGGATTTCCAATTCGCATCATTCTTGTTGTAGCCCCAGTTGTCGTTCATCGTCAGGCAGGTTTCCCAGTCCAGGCCGGGAACTCCCGTCGC
>CAYPKX010000077.1:0-14533 GCA_964411395.1 uncultured Eubacteriales bacterium
ACCATCATATTGTCGCGGGGATGGATCTGGATGTCCCAGACCGGGCAATTGGGCAGGCCTTTACCCAGGAAGGCCCAGGTCTTGCCGGCATCCTTGCTGATGAACACGCCCAGATCGGAACCGGCATACAGAACATTCTTGTTCTTGGGATCTTCGCGGATGACGTTGACCGGCCCGCCCGGCAGGTTCCCGGCCAGTGACTTCCAGGTCTTTCCGTAATTGGTCGACTTGAAGATATAGACGCCGAAATCGTCCTCGTGGCGCCCGATCAAGGCGATGAAGACCGCGGCCGGATCGTATTGGGAGGGAACCATCGTCCAGACGTGGCGGTTCGGCGGCAGTCCCTTGGTGATCTCGGTCCACTTTTTGCCCGCATCCATGGTCACCCAGGCCCGGCCGTCGTCGGTCCCGGCGTAGATGACGCCGGCTTTGAGCGGCGATTCCTGAATGGCCGTAATCGCGGCGTACGGGATGGCGTACGGAAGCTTGCCTTGCTTGGCCGGATCGAAAGCGGTCAGATCCGGGCTGATTTTTTCCCAGTTGTCGCCGCGATCTTTGGACCGGAAGACGTACTGGAATCCGTGGTAGAGGGTCTTGGGATCATGGGGCGAAAGCGTCGTCGCCGCCAGCCACTGCCCGCGATGCTCGGGCTCGCCTTCGGCGGCCCGGGGATAGATCGCTTTCGCCCGGTTTTCGGCGGAGCGCCCGGGCCAGCTTCCGTTCTTATACTCCGACCGGTTGAGCCGACCGTAGAAAGACGACGAATAGGAAACGTTGGGATCGGTCGGATCGATGGCGATATGGGTTCCCTCGCCTCCGGGCGAAGCGGCCCAGGTCACCTTGGACGCCTGGCCGTCCTTGGCCGGGGCGATTCCCTTGCCCTGGTAGGTCCCATGATCCTGGACCGAACCATGGGCGCTGAAGGGTTGAGCCATATCGAGGGCGACGTTGTAGAACTGGATGGTCGGGATCCTGGTCGTAAAATCCGTCCAGGTCGCGCCGTCGTCCTTGGAGAGATAAGCCCCGCCGTCGTTGACGTTGATCAGGAAAGAGGGATTTTCGGGATCGATCCACAGGCCATGATGGTCGCCGTGGACATCGCGCCCGCCGAGCTCGACCCAATTCTTGCCGCCGTTGCGCGACCGGAAAAGACCGAGCCCCATGATGTAGATGGTCATGTCGTCGTTGGGGTCGACCCGGATCTGGCCGAAGACCCAACCGTATGTCCCGCCAAAGGTTTCCATGAACCGGTCGGAAATGCTGACTTTTTTCCAATTCTCGCCCTGGTCGTCGGAGCGGTAAACTTCGGCTCCCACGATGGCTCGGCCGACTTTCGTCCGGCCGTAGGCGTCGCGTTCCCCCGTACCTACTTCCCGGCCGGGATTATGGTTGTCGACGTACGCGTAAACGATGTTCGGCTTGGATGCGCACAAGTCGATTCCGATCCGGCCGGTCAGGTTGGTGTCGGGAAGGCCGTTCTTGACCTCTCTCCAGGTCTTGCCGCCGTCGGTGGTTTTAAAGAGTCCGTCCTCGCCGCCGGGGACCGGGTCGCTCCAGCGACGGCGGATCCTCTGGACCATCGAGGCGATCAGGACGTCGGGTTTCGTGGGATCCATGACCAGATCCATGGCCCCGACTTTTTCGTTGAGGTAGAGGACCTTGGCCCAGGTCTTGCCGCCGTCGGTCGTTTTGTAAACGCCGCGCTCGGCGTTGTATGTCCATTCATGGCCGGTCGCGGCCACGTAGACGATATCCGGATTGGTCGGGTGGATGACGATCCGCCCGATCGTGTTGGTATCCGTCAGGCCCATGTGGGTCCAGGTCTTGCCGGCGTCGACGGATTTGTAAACGCCAAGTCCGGCGATCGAGGCCCGGAAATGGTTGGCCTCGCCGGTCCCGAGCCAGATGATGTTCGGGTTGGAATCGGCAATCGCCAGATCGCCGGTCGAGGGCGTCGGCAGGTTTTCGGTGATCGGCTTCCAGGTCGCTCCCATGTCCTCGGTCTTCCACACGCCGCCCGTCGCCGAGCCGATGTAGATGACTTTGGAATTGCCCTTGGGAACGGCGATGTCGGTGCACCGGCCGCCGATAATGTCGGGTCCGATGAATCGCCAAGTCAGGCCGGGATACGGCGTGGCCGCTTTCATCGCCGCATATTGATCCGCCCATTTGAGGCGGAGAGCCGGATCGGTCGGCTGGGCGAAAACACCCGCCGCAGTTAATCCGAACCAGGCGAGAAAAAGAACGGGTAAGAACGGATGTCGGCTCTTCATGGCTCCTCCTTCTTGAAGTAACAATGAAATATTAAATATTTGTGTCCCGGAAAGACTCGGATTCTCCAGCCCTCTCGATAAACATCTCGACTCCCTGAGAGGAAAAGGGGACGGATCCGAAGATCCGTCCCCGGGCAATCTCCGGGCGCCGTCAAATCATTCGTAATAGAATCTGCGGCGCTGCTGGTCCTTTTTGTTGATCGGATTGGCGTCCATCACCCACATCCCGCGTCCGTGGGTGGCGATGACGATCATGTTGTCCCGCGGGTGAATGATCAGGTCGTGAACGTATGTCGAGGGAAGGTTCGTCCCCAGAACGTCCCAGGTCGCCCCGGCATCGGTCGACACATAGACGGCCTGGTCGGTCCCGACGTAGAGGATCTTCGGGTCGACCGGATCCTCGGCGATGACGTTGACCGGACCGAGGGGAATGCCCTTGGAGATATCGACCCAGGTCTTGCCGAAATCGGTCGACTTCCAAACGTAGGGCAGGACGTCGTCATCGCGCTTGCCGTTCTGGGTCATATAGACCGTGGAAAGGTTGTGTTGGGAGGCGACCAGCTTGGAAACCCATTTCTGGTACGGCAGGCCGGCGTTGAGCGAGTCCCACTTCTTGCCGCCGTCCCTGGTGATCCAGACGTTTCCGCAGTCGGTCCCGGCATAAATCAAACCATATTTCAGGGGCGACTCGGACAGGGCGAACAAGGTATGGTACGGGATGTCGCCCAACTCGCCGGGGACTTCCGCCGTCAGGTTCGGGCTGATCTTTTCCCAGGTGTCGCCCCGGTCGAGCGACCGGAACACGAACTGCATGCCGTGGTAGATGATGTTCGAGTTATGCGAGGAGACGATGAACGGGGCCAGCCACTGGCCGCGGAGCCGCGGTTCGTCGGGATACGGAACCGGAAGAATCGTCTTGCTCGCCGGGTAGCCGGGGTACGGGCCGGGCTTGTCATATTCGGAGCGCTCGAGCGTGCCGTAAAAGCCGGCCGAGTAGACGATATTCGGATTGGTCGGGTCGATCGCATGGCGGGAGCCCTCGCCGCCGGGGGCGCTTTCCCATTCCTGGGGCTGGATGCGGTCGCGGCCCTGGCTCAGGTCGACTTTCACCCGGAAGCTGCCGTGATCCTGCATCGAGCCGTACACCCGGAACGGGGTGTCCATATCGTAATTGACGTCGAAGAATTGACAAGCAGGCAGTTCGTTGACGAAATATTTCCAGTTCTGGCCCTTGTCATAGGACACGGCCAATCCCTGGTCGAATCCGTTGATCAGGTAATTGGAATTGGCCGGATCGATCCAGAGGGCGTGGTGGTCGCTGCCGGGAGTCCGGAGCCGGACAAAGGTTTTGCCGCCGTCGCGGGACACGTTGAGCGAAAGGCCCATCGTGTAAACCGTGTCGGAATCGTTGGGGTCGACCCGGACCTGGCCGAAAACCCAACCGTAGGTGTTGGAATGACGCTCCATGAACTGCTTCTGCTGCTCGGTCAATCCGCTGGTCTGGGTCCAGGTCGCGCCGGAGTCGTCGGAACGGTAGACCGTCGCGCCCTTGATGATCCCGGCCGAGGGCAGCCCGTAGGAGTCGAGAAGCTCCGATTCATTGGGATCGCGGGCTTTTTCATAGTTATCGAGGAGAGCGTAAAGGACGTTGGGCTTCGTCGCGCACAGGTCGATCCCAATCCGGCCGCGGAACCGGGCTTCGGGCAGGCCCGTGTTGATCGGCGTCCAGGTCTTTCCGGCATCGACGGATTTCCAGATGCCGCTTCCGGAAGAACCGGCATGGTTTCTGGGGTCGTTCCATTTCTGGCGGGTTCGCTGCCAGGTCGAGGCATAGAGGGTGTCGTTATTCTGCGGGTCCATGACCAGGTCGTTGGCCGCAGTTTCGTTGTTGACAAACAGGACTTTCTCCCAGGTCTTCCCGCCGTCGGCGGTCTTGTAAACGCCACGGTCGGGATTCTGGGTCCACTCGGTCCCGGAAGCGGCGACGTAGACGACGTCGGGATTTTTGGGATGGATGACGATCCGGGCGATCGTGTTGGTCCCGGCCAGACCTTTATGCTCCCAGGTTTTTCCGCCGTCGTTGGACAGGTAGATCCCCGTCCCCGAGTTGGAAGAGCGGTAAATATTGGCTTCGCCCGTCCCCACCCAGATCCTCTCGGGATGGGACGGGTCGATGGCGATGTCGCCCATGGCCGTGGACGGCCCCTCCTGGAACACGGGCGTCCAGGTGGTGCCTTCGTTCACGGTCTTCCAGACGCCGCCGCCGGCGTGTCCGACGAAGATGGTGTAGGACGTCCCCTTGGGCGAGACAACCGCCATATCAGCGACGCGGCCGCTGATGTTTCTCGGGCCGAGAAACATCCACTTCAAGTCTTTGAATTTTGAAGCCGCTTCCATCTCCACATGCTTGGCATAGGATTGGAGACGGACCGACGGATCGGTGTTGGTGATCCGTACGGGCTTTTTGGCCGCCTGGGGAAAAATGAGAACGGCCAGGATAAGGACGGAGAGAGACAGGGTAAGAATCCGCTGGGAGCGTCGATGACGCATGAAGAACCTCCTATCCGGATTATCACGCCGGCGGGCGGTCCTCCCGCCGGAGGATGATTCCTCGATTGTATCCTGATTCAGAGAAAAGTCAAAGCTATGAGGAACGTTGATATTTAATGTTTCAGGAAACCCTGAAGCTTACCCTCAAGAAATCTGTTCGTTTCCGGAACACGATACAGGGCTTGACCATTTCGACACGGAGCCAAAAGAAAAAATTTATGGGAAATCGCAATCTAATCCCCCCGCTTTTGCTATAATACCCCATGTTTTTATAAAGCCATGAACTTACCGAACGCGCTGACCTCGGTCCGGATCTTCCTGATCCCTTTTCTCATGTTCTGCCTGCTCGTCGATTTCAAGGGAAACGAGTGGGTCGCCTTCGGCATCTTCCTGCTCGCCACGCTGACCGACACCGTCGACGGAGTCCTGGCCCGTCGGACGAATAAAATCACAACCCTCGGGCAGCTGCTCGACCCGATCGCCGACAAGCTCCTCATGACCGCGGCCTTCGTCAGCCTCGTCGGCGTGGGGAGGGTGCCGGCCTGGATGGCCGTGGTCGTCATCGGCCGGGAAATCGCGGTCACCGGTTTTCGGGCGATTGCCGCATCCAAAGGCGTGGTCATCCCGGCCTCCTGGCCGGGCAAGATAAAAATGCAACTGGAAACCGTCACCATCGCCCTCTTGATCCTCGGGAAAGGGATCCTGGGCAAGCTGATGATCGTGGGCGAAATCGGCCTGTGGCTGACGATGGTGATGGCCGTCTATTCGGCGGCCGAATACTTCGTCAAGCACGGCCGCGACATCGTTCTCGACAGCAGGTAATCCTTAAAGACCGGCGGCTTTTTCCAACGACTCGGGGTCCTCGACGCTCTGAACCGTGAACGGGTGCGGCCAGCTCTTGCCGATCCGCTTGATCAATCCGCAGAGGACTTTGCCCGCGCCGAGCTCGACGAAGGCGTCGATCTTCTCCCCCGCCAGCGCGTCCATCGACCTGGTCCAGAGGACCGGACGGCTGACCTGCCGTTTTAGGGCCTCCCGGGCTTCGGCCCCGGTCCGGATCATCCGGGCCTCGACGTTGGTGACGATCGGGAATTCCGGGTCGCGAAACTCGACCGCGTCCAGATCGGCGGCCAGCCGCTCCTCGGCTCCCTTCATCAGGGCCGAATGAAACGGGGCGCTCACCGGAAGCATCACCGCTTTGACGGCCTTGACGTTCCGGACGACGTGCTCGACCGCGGCCGTGTGGCCGGAGATGACGATCTGGTCCGGGCTGTTCCAGTTAGCGATCTGGACCTGGCCGCCCTCGGCCCGTTGGCAGGCGGCGGCCACGGCTTCATAATCGGCGCCTAAAAGCGCGGCCATGGTTCCGACGCCGACCGGGACCGCCTCCTGCATATAAATCCCCCGCTTGTGAACGAGAACCAGGGCGTCCTCGAGCTTGATCGTCCCGGCGGCCACATGGGCCGAATACTCACCGAGGCTGTGGCCGGCAGCCGCCTCCGGCTTCCGTCCAAAGAGGCGAAAAGCCACGACGCTCACAAGGAGCAGGGCCGGCTGGGTATTCCGGGTAAGCTTGAGATCCTCTTCAGGCCCCTCAAAGCAGATCCGGGACAGCGGATAACCGAGGACTTCGTCCGCCGTTACGAACAAGCGGCGGGCCTCCTCGGAATGGTCATGAAATTTTTTCCCCATGCCGACAAACTGCGACCCCTGTCCGGGAAAGACAAATGCGCAACGGGCCATGTCCGCCTCCTTTTCCGAATTTCCGCCGATTTTCGTCCGCCGACTATAAAGGAAGGCGCCTATTTTTTCAAGATGTCCGGCCGGATCTCGATTTCGACCTGTTCGCGAAGAGTCTGAATCCAGAGGGCCGATTGGATCGCGATTTTTCCGGCCCGGATCTCGTTCTCCAGATCGTCGACGATCTCCAGGAACGGCCGGGGCGTCCGGCCGGCCGCCCGTTCGCCGGGTTCGTACCGGTCCCGGTAACGGGTTTCGATTTCGTCCAGATTCACCGGCACGCTCCGACTGAACCGGTCGGCGACGACCGATTCAACCTTGAGTTTTTCCTCGAGATACGGCCGGAGCTCTCCGGCCGAAAGCCCGAAACGGGCGAGCCGGGCCTGGAACTCCTTGTCTCCGAGACGGTCGGACAGCCGGGCCAGTTCGGCTTCGACCCGGACCGGATCGATCGGGGCCTGGCCCCGGGACAGGTCCAGAACGACGCGTTGATCGACCAGCTTCTCCAGAACGGCCAACCGGGCTGTCCCAAGGTCCGCGCCGATCGGGCCTTCAATGATCATGAACGCTTCGACAATCTGGACGTCGACCAGAGTGATGATCCGCTCATTGACGACCGCGGCGATGCCGTCGACGATCCGATCCTGAGCCCCGGCCCGCGGCCCCGCAGCCGCGAGAGCCGCCGCCAGAAGGAGGACGCCTCCGAAGAATATGCCGGAAACTTTTTTAGAACACATTGCCGATGCTCACGTAGAGCCGCGGTCCGCGGCTCCCTTCCGGAGAATTGAGATTCCAGCCCAGGTCGACGCGAAGCGGTCCGAGCGGGGTTTTGTACCGAAGCCCCAGCCCGACGGCGTGTTCGAGGTCGGACAGGCTGACGTCGCTGCGGTGGGAGAAGACGTTGCCCAAATCGTAAAACACCGCCAGGAAGAGGGCGGGAAGCGAGGCGAAGGGGCTGATCTGGGCGTCGAAGTTGAAAAGCAAAAGAGCCTTCCCTCCGACGGGTTTCCCCGAGGCCGCATCCTTCGGACCGAGTCCGTCGAACGGACGTCCCCGGAACGATCCGGACCCGCCGGCAAAGAACCGCTCGTGAATCGGCATCCGGCCCATGCCCAGGCCTCCCCGGAACGTCCCGATCAGCTGGATCCGTTCGCCGACCGGCCGGTAGAGTTGAAACTTGACGAAGCTTTTGAGGTAGTCCGATTCGGCGTTGAACAGCGGGTAGGCCCAATCGAGCACGGCGCTGAAAAAATGGCCGCGCGAGGGATTGAAGCTGTCATCCCGGGCGTCCCAAATCAACGTCTCCGAAAGGGCTGTGGCCGAGTACGGAAAATGCTGGCGGTCGACCTCGGACTCGGCGATCTCCAGAAAATAGAGCGTCGTCCGGGCATACCGGATCGTCGTCAGGGACGTCCAATTCACGCCGATTTCCCGGGAACCGGAGAGACTGACGCCGCGGCGATCGAAGCCGTAGCTCACCCGCTCCTCCCGTTCGATCCAGCCGTTGAGCGAAGACTGGTAGGGCAACCCGAATAACGTCGGCGATTCCCAGGAGGCGACGGCCCGCTTTTCCATCAAGCTGAACTGGCCGACGAGGCTCAACTGGGTCGCCCGGCCGAGCATGTTCCCGCGGATGTACTCCGCGGTGAACCGCGGACTGAGGATGTTCTTCCAGATCTCCAGATCCACCGGCTCGTTTTTCGTTTCGATCCCGATCCCAAACGAGGCATAATTCCGCTGGCCTTCGCGGAGGCTCACGACCAGCGTCTCCGACTCCCCTCCCTCGGCCAGGAGCTCTTCGATTTTCACCTCGACGAAAACGCCGAGCCGCTCCAATTGCCGTTTGGATTCGAGGATCAAATCGGCCCGGGCCGGCTCGCCTTCCTTGACCCGGAGGGCCCGGTCGATGACCTCGCGCCGGGTCACGGCGTTGCCCGAAACGACGATTTTTTCGATCCGGACCGGCCGTCCTTCCCGCAAGTCGAAGACGACGTCGAACCGGCCGTCGCCCAGATCTTCGGCCCGGGCGGTCACCGTCGTCCCGCGAACACCGCGGTTCGCGTACGCGGATTCGAGACGCTCGGCGTCCCGCCGGATGCGTCCGGCCTCGAACGCCCCGCCGGATCGTGTTTCAATTTCGCCGTAGAGCTCGTCCTCGGTGAAGATCCGGGTTTCGAGGAAGGCGATGTTTCGAACAGTCTGCCGCGGCCCCTCCTCGACGACGAACACGGCCAGGGTTCCTTTTTCGCCCTCGCGGAACAGCAGCGAGACGCGGGTTTCGGGAAAACCGCGGCTCTGATAGAAGTTTTCGACTTCTTCCGGGATGGAAAAGAGACGGTCGCCCGAGATGCTCCCGAAAATCGGCAGGGCCGGAGCCAGGCCGATTTCCCGGCGGATCTCCTCGCCCCGGAAAGCGGCCGCGCCCTCGAAAACGATCTCTTCGATTTTGATCTTCCGCCCCGGGTTGATCTGATGGATGATATGAAGCTCGCCGGGCAGGCGTTCGATGGACGAACGAACGGACGCGAAGACATGCCCCTTTTTCCGGAGATGGGTCAGGATGGCCGCTTCCGCCTGTTCCAGGCCCCAGTTTTCGAAGATCCGCTCTTCCCAGAGCGGCCGGACAAGCGATTCAGGAACATCCGCTCCCTGAAGACTGATGCGGATGCGCTCTCCCGGTTCGATCCTGAGGACGAGGGCGATGGTCGCATCGGCCGCCCGGAAGCTGCGGTTCTGGACAACGACTTCGGCCCGGGGGTAGCCCCCGGCGCCGTAGGCGGCTTTGATCGCCTTCAGGTCCGCGTCCAGGACGGACGGACGGTACGGCCGGCCCGGCTGCGTCTCCATCGCTTTGACCGCGGCCGTCTGGATGCCGTCCAACCCTCCCCGAAACTCAACGCTTCGGACGACGTACCGGAGGCCCGAGGAGATTTCGAAATCGAGGTCGACGAACGGCTCCTCGGGATCGGGATTGACCCGGCCGACGACGTCGGCGTTGAGGAATCCCTGCCGCCGGACGATTTCCCTCAATTCATCTTCGGCCCGGCGGAGGCGCGGCGCGGAAAAATCCGCATCGGGACGGAGGGCGTAGAGACCGGCCAGAAGGATTTTTCGGGAGACGGGAGGGTCGCCGCTGAAAGTGATCTTCCGGGTGAAAAGCTTCCGCTGCAGGGAGAATGTCAGCCGGACTTCAGCCTCGCCTTCGGCCCGCACTTCGACCTCGGCGAACAAGCCGGTGGCGTAGATCTGCTTGACCGCTTCGTCGATCCGCCGGGCGAGGTAGGGATCGCCGTCGGAGATGGGAACCAGGCTTCGGAGATCGGGCCGGATTTCGGCCCCGGCGATGCGAACGACGACGGACGAGACGCGAACGCCCTCTTGACGAACCGGGGCCTGTCCCGCCGCCGGGACGGCCAGAGCCAGAAAGGCGGCCGCGATCGCTCTAAAATCTCTTCCGGATCTTGGCATCGATGCTCAGCCGTCCCCGCTCGTCGCGCATGCCGACGAGCGAAAAGCTTTCCAGGAATTCCCACTCCAGCCGGAAGATCTCCTCCCGCTGGGACGTCAGATTGGTTGAATAGAGAAGGATCAGGTTTCGCGAGAGTTTTTTCCCGACGGTGAGCCGGGCCGTCATTTCGGTCGAAGCGCCGAGAACGAACGGATCGATCCGGAAGCGGTCCAGCCGGAAGAGTTGTTCGGCCCGGCGGGTGGCCTGGTCGGCCAACTGGAAGGACATCAGCGAGCCCGTCCCGACCTGGGACGTGGCATCGTAGGAGTACGTCCGCTTGAAGGACTCGCCCAGAGCGAGAAGGGCCAGGACATCTTCCGGCGGAAGCGGCGGCGACGAGACGAACTCCGGGCGGAGGCCTTTCAGAAGTCCGCCCAGGGAAAACGTGACCCGGTAATCCTTGAGATAGGTCTCTCCCCGGAAATCGAGATAGGGCTCGGTCGTCGTCGGATTGAAGAAGCTCAGCCGGGCCCGGAGCAGGCGGAAAGTCCGGTCCTGGAAATAAACCTCGCCCTTGAGCCCCTCCAAATCGCCCAGAACGATCGGCGAGGCGACCGTCCCGCTCATGGTCAGATCGAAGCGGCCCTCGATATCGCCGAGGGAGTTTTTCATGGCCGCCCCTTCATCCGCGTGGAGACGGATATCCAGGGCCATGTCGTCGAAGGGCCCCTTCCCCTTTTCCAGGTCGGGATAGGGCGAAGCGGAGAAGGTGAATTTTTCCGTGACCTCGCGGCGCCAGAGCAGATCCCGAACCTCGACGTCACCGGACAGGATGAACTCCCGGGCGTTTTTCAAAAGGCGGAACGAGCCGTTGCCGACGCCGCGGGTCCGCTCGAAAATGGACAACGTCATATCCCGGCCGTCGGCCCGAAGATCGACAAGCTCGAGGCCGCCGGAACCGAACCGGACTTCGCCCGAGCCGAACACATCGCCGCCGCCGAGCTTCCCCAGAAACGAACGGACGGTCGCGACATTGTTTTCGATCCGGACAAAGCCGGAATAATCCGTCACCGCATGGGCGAATTTGGGGAACGGCAGAAGCGGGCCTTTAAAATCGAGGACGCCGTCCCAGCGGACGGGGATGTCGCCGCCGCCCCGGGCTTCGGCCAGGTACCGGACTTCGCCCTGGACTCCGCGCCAGGGAACGACCAGGTCGAGGTTGAAAAGCGATCCCGACGCGTCGGCCGAAAACGTTCCGTTCTCCTCGGGATACCGGAAATGAATATCGAACGTGTTTTTTCCCGGATCGAGCAAGCCCTTCGCGTGCAGTCCCAGCTTTTCTTCTCGAAACGTCAAATCGACCGTCCCCGTCACAACCGTGTTGGCCACCGGCCCGAGCGCCAGCTCGCGGATGGAGAGCGATCCGGAGGCGGCATCGCGGTCGAGATTGCCTGAGCCTTTCAAATCGAAATCCAGAAGACCGCCGATGGCCGGGGCGGGGACGGCCAGATCGACATTCTTGAAGGCCGCATCCAGGCTGAAATCACGGGTTCGTATTCCCAGGGTCCCGGATCCTGAAACCTCGCCCCCGAAAATCGTTCCGCTGAGGCCGGTCAAAGCCAGACGGTTGTCGGCCGTCGACCAGGCGTAGCGTCCCTTGACATTTTCGACCGGCTGGCCGGCGATTTCGGCTCGAGCGGCGGTGAAGTCCCCCGACGAGGCGATGCCCCGGCCGTCGTCGTGGAACTCGAGGGAACCGGCGACCCGGCCCGCCAGCGGCAGTTTCAATCCGAGCGAGGCAAAGATCCGCTCGAGCATCCCTTCGCCGTTCTCCACCGAGCAGGTATAGAATCCCGGGATCGAATGAAAGCGGAGGCGGCCGCGCAGCTCGGGATCGCGGACTTCGACATTTCCGTACGTTTCGCCCCTGGCGATTTCAACGAGTCCCGAACCCTCGGCCGCGTCGAACCCGGCGAATCCTCCGGGAGCCAGTGCGAACTCGATTTTAACCTCGGGAGCATGCCAGGCGCCGAGGATCATGATGTCGGCTTTCCCCCGGCCGCGGATTTCCGGAAAAGAGAATGGAGTTTTTATCGCCAATGAGGTGAATTCGCGGCCGCGGGGAATGTCGGTCGCCTCGCCGCTCAGGGCGATATGGAGTTCCCGGCCGATGTCGAGCCGGCCGTCCACGCTCATCGCCCCGAAATTCGCCTCGATGCGGTCGGAAGAAAAGGTCAGTTCGTTTTTTCGGTTCCAGTGAAGACGGAACGGCCCGCGGAAGGGAAACCGGCCGTTCATTTCGGGAAGAAGGTCGTCCCGAAATTCCCCGGTCACCTCGAGCGCTTGGGGGTCCAGAGTGAAATCTCCCCAGATGGGAGAGCGGACCGGCCAGGGGATATTGACCTGCTTGATCAGAGGATCGACATGAAGCCCGCGGGCTTTCCCGCTGAGCGTTCCTCCGCCGAAGGCGAGGTCCAGGTACTCGACGGTCGATCCGGGTTGAGAGAGCTCCAAATCGATTTCACCCCGTCCTTCGGCCAGAGTCAGCCGTCCGGCTACCCGGCCCAGGGGCATCCCCGTAAAGGTCATATTCCGGGTTTCCAGCTCGGCCGTGAACCGGGCCGGGGCGGCGGGGCTGCGGACGAATCTCCCCGTCCCCGCGGCCTCCCCCGTCCAGGCGAAGGGCAGATCGAACGCGTCGGCGATAAGGGCCACCGGACCGCGAACCGTCGCCTGAACATCGACCGACGGATTCTCCGGGTCGGTTAAAACGCCCTTGGCTTTGACCAGAAGGTCGGGATGCTGGATCTTCAAGCGGCGAAGGATGATGTCTTTTTCCCCGGCCTCGATATGGATCTCCGAGCGGCCTTCCAGAGGACGGGCGATCGCCGGAATATGGAGGGAATGGGAGGCGGCTTCGGCTTTGATCACGAAACCGTTCTTGGACTGGCGAAAATAGGCCCGGACGCCCCGGGCCAGGACATTGATCCCTTTCCCCCAATAATGGATTTCCCCGTCCAGAAGCAAACCGTTCTGGATATAGAACGGAAGCTTGAAATCCAGGGAAAAGGATTTGGGTTCCGATCGTTCCTTTTCATAGAGCCGGACGATCAATCCCCGGACAAAGACGTTGAACGAACGCTGATTGCTGAGAAGCGAGCGGACGGGAAGCTCCAAAACGACGTTTTGGGCGGAATAAAAGGGATCGGGGGTTTTCGAGCGGACATTGGTCAAAACGACCGACGGGGGGAAGGCCCGGAGGCGCAGACTCTCGTAGCTCAATGAAGGCGCGACTTGTCGTCGGATTTCCGCCAGGAGCAATGTCCGGACGACGACGACGCCTCCCGCCAATCCCGCCGTGACGGCCAGGAGGATGATCAGCGTTTTCAGTTTTCGGCCGCGTTTCATGTGCGTCGGCGCAGTCTGCACCGACGGAAATATAACATGTACATAAGAAAAAGGAAAACGGCCTAAAAGCTACTTTTTGACCTTGCCCCAATCCTTGAGAAACTTTTCAATCCCCAGGTCGGTCAGAGGGTGTCGGACCAGCTTGTCGATGACGGCAAACGGAATGGTGCAGATGTCGGCACCAAGAAGCGCGGCGTCGACGATGTGGCGGGGGTGGCGGACCGAGGCCACGATGATTTCGCAATCGAACCGGTAGTTTTCGAAAATCTGGACGATTTCCCGGATGAGATCCATTCCCTCCTGGGAGAGGTCATCCAGCCGGCCGATGAACGGGCTGACAAACTTCGCCCCGGCCTTGGCCGCGAGCAGCGCCTGAGTCGGGGAAAAAATCAAAGTCATGTTGACGGCGAGGCCCTCGCCGGACAGGACTTTGGTCGCCTTGAGGCCTTCGAGGTTGATCGGGATTTTCACGGCGATGTTCGGGGCGATTTTGGCCAGGGCCCGGGCCTCGGGGATGATGTCCTCGGCTTTTTCGGAAACACATTCGGCGCTGACCGGCCCGGGACAGATCGCGCAGATCTCCCGGATAAGATCCTCGAACTTCACCTTTTCCTTGGACGCCAGCGAAGGGTTGGTCGTGACGCCGTCAAGAATGCCCCAGCCGGCGACTTCGCGGATTTCGTTCAGGTTGGCCGTATCGAGGAAAAATTTCATGTCCGTCTCCTTCCGGAATTTCTTTTTTTATTATACACCAGGACAGGCCGGATCGGCGTCCGCCTTCTCTTCGGCCGCCGCGGAAGGGTTTCGACCGAAAACCCGGAGCGATTACTCCTCGTGAACCCGCAGCACCCGGTTCCGGAGCTTTCCGATCCCTTCGATCTCGACATCGACCTCGTCGCCCGGGACCATCGGGCCGATTCCGGACGGCGTTCCCGTGGTGATGACATCGCCCGGCAACAGGGTCATGACGTTGGAGATGAACCGGACGAGGTCGGGGATGCTGAAAATCAGGTTCCGGGTATTGGAAGACTGGCGAAGCTTTCCGTTGAGATAAGTTTTAATGTCGAGATTCGAGGGATCCAGGCCGACGGCGATCCACGGGCCGATCGCGGCG